>NZ_JBSIPX010000022.1:0-86601 GCF_053668055.1 Massilia sp. SYSU DXS3249
CCAGGTCATTTTCTGCGACCGCGAGGTGACGCAAATCGACCTCAAAAGCCGCTAAAATTTAACCCGGCAGTGTTACCTATGTGTCTAGACACCTGTTACCTATGTGTCTGTGCTATACAGTCCTGACCCCACGCGTTTCTGCGACGGCTAAAAACGCGGCTCCGATCCCCGTGGTGTCCTCTGAATTGGCAGGTATTCCCACCCCACCTCGACCAATCGCCCCACGTATCGCACCCGCATAATGTTCCCACTGAGCAAATAATTGCGCCCGGAGAAACGCGGCGCCGACCAAAGGAACTCCCATGCTGAACGAACGCGACATCGAAAGCTGCTACCTCGGGCAATTCATCCCGGTTCATTACCACCACAACATGCTGATGGACCACCACCGCATGGATGCCTTCCAGGCCGCGATCGCGCACGCGGTACGCCCCGGCATGAAGGTGCTGGAACTGGGCGGCGGCACCGGGGTGCTGTCCTTCTTCGCCGCGCAGCAGGCCGAGCGCGTCTACTGCGTCGAGTTCAATCCCGACCTGGTGCTCGAAGCGCGCCGCTTCCTGGCGATGAATCCGAACGGCCACAAGGTCGAGGTGATCCACGCGGATGCCTTCGACTACCTGCCGCCGGAGCCGGTCGACGTCGTCATCTGCGAAATGATCCACGTGGCCATGCTGCGCGAGAAGCAGGTCGCCGTGATCGAGGCCTTCAAGCAGCGCTACCTCGCCAAGTTCGGCGGACCGCTGCCGCTGTTCATGCCGGAAGCGGTGATCATGGCCGTCCAGCCGCTGCAGCAACGCTACGAATTCAACGGCTACCATGCGCCCATCGTCCAATTCCAGGACACCGGCGTCGCCTATGCCGGCACCGTGGAGCTGGCCGCGCCTGCCGTCTACAGCGTGCTCGACTTCGCCGGACCGGTCGACAGCCGGATCGCCTGGGGCGGCAGCTTCGCCATCGAGCAGGACGGCACGCTTAATGCCTTGCGCTTCGTGACCAAGAACGTGCTGGCGATCGTCGAGGCGCGCGGCACCACCATCGACTGGCTGAACCACTACATGACCCTGCCGCTGGCGCGTCCGCTGGACGTGGTGGCGGGCGACGTGGTCGACGTGGCCTTCGAATACCGCGCCGGGGCGTCGATCCCGAGCCTGCAGGCGGCCCTGCGGGTGCAGCTGGCCCAGCCGGCGGCCGAGGCGATCGGACGTCCGGCCGAGCTGCGCAGCGCCGAGTTTGCCTGACATGGCCTGACGAGGCCTGTCGCTCATCCCGCCATTCGGCCGGTTTGTCGCGCCGGCCTGCCGTCCGTCGCATGGTCCATGACTGCGGCGGCCGGCGACCGTACACTGTCGCTTCCCCTTCATTCTGGAGCATACGATGTTCGGTTTCCTGCTATGGCTGGTCCTGCTCTTGCTGTGCTGGCCGCTTGCCTTGCTGGCCCTGGTGCTGTATCCGCTGGTGTGGCTGCTGCTCCTGCCGCTGCGCCTGCTCGGCATCGGCGTCGACGCCGTCTTCGCGCTGCTGCGCGCGGTCCTGATGCTGCCGGCGCGGGTGCTCGGCCATAATCCGTCGCGCTGAGCAGCGCCTGCCGGGGACGCGGCCGACCCGGCAGAGTGTGGGGCAATTAACAGACGCGCCGCCCGCGATCGCCTACTGTGGAGCCGTCCGCTTTCATCCGAAAGCGAGCTTTCACGTAAGGAAACGATTATGCGCCTGGACATTTACCGCAGAGCCGAAAGCGACGGCAAGTTCTCCTACTTGGCCGTTCCGGAAACCCGCAACATCCCTGAGGAAGCCACCAATACCGATTGGGAAGTGGAGGCCCGCGCCTTCGAGATCGACGACAACGCCGATCAGCTGCCCGACTACGAGATCGACAACCTGAGCGGACAGCTTGCCGAAAAAGGCTATGCAATGACGGCGCTGCACTGAATGGTGGCGCTGCGCGCCGAGGCCGTTTGACGCGCAAACGCTGCTGTGCTGACAATCTGTATGGTTTTCGCCGGGCCCCGATGGGCGCCTGGCGAATCTGCTATTCTTTTCCCCCCGATCCGGTAGGCTGATCCCCCATCAGCTTGGAGGGAAAGATGAAGTGGGCAGTGGTGGGCTTTTACCTTGTCTCGGTTCTCCACATACACCTGCGCGGAAAGGTGCGCCTGCCGCTGCGCCGGCAAGTGTTCGACCACTCGTCGTTCATGGCGCCGATCAATTTCTTCATGCACTTGTTCTCGCGGGTGCCGAGTACTCCCTACATTCCCCTGCGCGAGTTCGCCGACCTGGCCCCGCTCGAGGCCAACTGGCAGCTGATCCGTGCCGAGGCGCTGGACATGATTGCCCTGAAGAAGGTCAAGGCAGCCGAGCGCAACGACGACGCCGGCTTCAATTCCTTCTTCAAGACCGGCTGGAAGCGCTTCTACCTGAAGTGGTACGACGCCAGCCACCCCTCGGCGCAGCGCCTGTGCCCGCAAACCTTCGCGCTGCTGCAGGCGATTCCATCGGTCAAGGCCGCGATGTTCGCCGAACTGCCGCCCGGCGCCAAACTGAACCCGCACCGCGACCCCTTCGCCGGCTCGATGCGCTACCACCTGGGCCTGGCCACGCCCAACGACGACCGCTGCTTCATCGAGGTCGATGGCGAGCGTTACAGCTGGCGCGACGGGCAGGGCGTCCTGTTCGACGAAACCTATATCCACTGGGCGGAAAACGGCAGCGAAAGCGACCGCATCATCCTGTTCTGCGACGTCGAGCGCCCGATGCGCTACCGCTGGATGCAGGCCATCAACCGCTGGCTCGGCCGCACCATGATGACGGCCGCCAGCTCTCCCAACGAAACGGGCGACCAGACCGGCTTCGTCAGCAAGGCCTTCCGCATCTCGCACACGATGGGCCAGTACCGGCGCCGCTACAAGGCCTGGAACCTCCGGGCCTACCAGCTCACCAAGCTGGCCCTGGTCGCTGCGCTGGTCGCGTTCATCGTCTGGCTCTGAGCCGGCAAGGACGAACCAAGCTCAGCGGTAGACCAGCACCGGAATCGCGCTGTGCACCAGCACTTTCTGCGTCTCGCTGCCCAGCAGGACGCCGCTGATGCCGCGCCGGCCGTGGGAGGCCATGACGATCAGGTCGCAGCCGTGCTGGCGCGCCGCATGCAGGATGGCCTCGTAGGGCTGGTCGGAGCGCACCAGTACCGTATTGCACGGCACACCCGCTTCCCGCGCGGCATTGGCGATGGCCGCCAGCCGCCCGTTCGCGCGGGCTTCGCTGGCGGCGAGGTACTCGTCCTCGGTGCTCTCGAGCATGTCGGCATCGACGGTCACGGTGTGGAAGTCGGGCACGGCCGTCATGCCGACGACCTGGGCGCCGATCTCCTTCGCGAAGCCGACGCCGGCCAGCGCGGCGCGCGCGGACAGTTCGGACCCGTCGGTGGGCAATAGAATCTGTTTGAACATGGTGGCTCCTCCTCGCCCGGCGCGCGACCCTGCGCCCGCATGGTCATTCACGTGCGGTCGGTATCAGTCTGCGGAACGGGAATGTCCGGATATTGATCCGCATCAAACGTACGGGCTAGCTTTCCCGCCGCTAAGCGGTCAAAACCGGCAGGCCCGGTCGATCGCCCTGCTGCTTGCGCCAGGCCGGGCGGGAGCCGCCGCACATGATTCGCTTGCTTCGGTGACGGCTCCCAGTGCCGGCGCGCAAACCGGCACTGGCAGGGTTGCCCGGAAAGGAAAAACCAGTCCCAGCGAGGACGGCGTCACCGGCTACATCCGCACCGCCTGGTCATGGCGTGCAGATGACCGAGACCGCGGCGTCGGCCGACAACGGCCGGGCGCACAGGTAGCCCTGGTAGGCGTCGCAGCCGTGCTCGAACAGAAAGTCGCGCTGGGCGACCGTTTCGACACCTTCGGCCAGTACGCGCAGGCCGAGGCTGCGCCCCAGCCCGATGATGGTGCGGGCGATCACCGCGTCGCTCTGATTGGTCAGGATATCGAGCACGAATGAGCGGTCGATCTTGAGCATATCGAGCGGCAGCTGCTTGAGGTAGGCGAGCGAGGAATAGCCGGTGCCGAAGTCGTCCAGCGCGAAGCTCACGCCGTGCAGCTTGAGTACATTCATCTTGGCGACCGTGTCGTCGACGTTCTCCAGCAGCGAGGTCTCGGTCAGTTCGAGCTTGAGCAGGCGCGCATCGATCCCGGGCACTGCCACCGCCGCCAGCACCTGCGCAACGAAGTGCGGATGGTGGAATTGGCGCGCGCTGACATTGACCGCGACCTCGATGTGCGCAGTCGCCGGGCTGGCCGCCCAGGCCAGCAGCTGGTCGCAGGCCTTCTTCAGCACCCACTGTCCGAGCGCCAGCACCAGCCCGGTTTCCTCGGCGAGGGGGATGAACTCGACCGGCGAGACCATGCCGCGCGTCGGATGGCGCCAGCGCACCAGCGCTTCCACGCCGGTGACCTGACCGTGGCGGTCGATCTGCGGCTGGTAGTGCAGCTCGAACTCGTGGTCGCACTCGCGCAAGGCCTGGCGCAGGTCGTTCTCGAGCGCCATGCGCGCAGACAGCACGGCCTGCATGTCCGGGTTGAACAAGCGAACCGTGTTGCGCCCGGCCCCCTTGGCCTCGTACATGGCCATGTCCGCGCGCTTGAGCAACTCGCCCATGTCCTCCCCGGCGTCGCCGAACAGCACTATGCCGATGCTCGCCGTACCGTGGTGGCAATATTGGTCGATCTTGTAGGCCTGGCGCAGCGTCAGCAGCATGCGCTCGGCGACCGCGCGGGCATGGGAGCTTGCCTCTTCCATGTCTGCGCTCATGCCCTCGAGCAGGACCACGTACTCGTCGCCGCCGAAGCGCGCAACGGTGTCATGGTGGCTGAGGCAACCGGTCAGGCGCTGCGCCACCTGCTTGAGCAACTGATCACCCAGTGCATGTCCAAGGGTGTCGTTGAGGGACTTGAAGTTGTCCAGGTCAATGAAAAACAGCGCGTTGGTACGGCGCTGCCGGGCGCAGTTGTCCAACGCCCGCTGTAGCCGGTCCATCAGCAGCTGACGGTTCGGCAGCTGGGTCAGCACGTCGTAATAGGCCAGGTATTCGATCCGGCGTTCGGCCTGGCGGCGCTCGGTCAGGTCCACCATGGCCCCGATCATGCGCGTGGCGCGCCCGGCGCCATCCCGGATGATGTAGCCGCGGTCGAGCACGAGGGCGATCGAGCCATCCTTGCGCAGGAAGCGGTACTCGTCCATCCACTGCGTCTCGCCGCCCTCGAGGGCGGACCTGATGCGGCCGACGACCCGTTCCCGCTCGTCCCGGTGGATGTGCTCCGACCATGCGCGGATAGGCCCGGAAAAATCGGTTGTCGTGTAGCCGAACACCGATTCGATGCTGTCGCTGGCCCACAAGGTGTCGTCTTCCAGGTTCCAGTCCCACACCACGTCCGTGGTGGCGCGGGCGATGGTGCGGAAGCGTTCTTCGCTGATGCGCAGCGACTCCTCGGTCTTGCGCGCCTCGGTGACGTCGCGGAAGTAGACGGTCAGGCCCTCGCCGGAAGGATAAGCGCGCACCTCGGACAGCGCCTGGTAGGGCGCGTAGTATTCCTCGAACACGACGGTGCGGTTTTCGCGCACCGCACGGTGGAACTCGCAATAGCCGATCTGGCCCTTGAGCGCGGCGAATTCGTCCCACAACACCTTGCCCAGCAGTTGCGCACGCGGGCGCCGGAACAGGCGCTCGGCTTCGCGGTTCAGGTAGGTGAAGCGCCATTCGCGGTCCAGGGTGTAGAACGCGTCGGTGATCGACTCGAGCGTGGCCGACAGCTGCGCGGCTACGCTGACCGCCCGTTGTTCGGCCTTGCGTTTGTCGCTGATGTCCTGAAACGCGCCCTGCAGCCCGGTGATCGCCGCGCCCGGGCCGTGCACCGGCTCGCCGATGGCCCGGACCCACACGTCGCGGCCGCGCGCGCTGATGAGCCGCAGTTCTTCGTCGTAAGGCGTGCCGTCGCGCAGGCAGGTCTCGACCAGGCCGCGCAGCCTGCTGCGCGATTCCGGCACGAAGTATCCGATCGCTTCCTCGACCGTGGGGGTGGTCCCGGCCGGCACATCGTGGATGCGGCATACTTCGTCCGACCAGATCACGCGCCCCTGCGCCGTGTCATAGGTCCAGCCACCGATGTGCGCGACGGCGCTTGCCATCTGCAGCAGCCTTGCATTGAGTCCGTTTTCGCGCTCGCGCCGCACCTGTTCGCTCACGTCCTGGACCGTGCCCAGGTAGCGCGTGCGGCCGTCGTCTGCGGGCAGCAGCTCGGCGCGTACGCGCAAGTGCCGTTCCGCGCCCGTTGGCAGCACGATGCGGTACCCGACATCGAGCCGGGCTCCGGAGCCTAGTGCCGCGTGCACCGTGTTGCTCACGCGCTGCCGCTCGTCCGGGTGTGCGCGCTGCAGGAAGTCGTCGAGGCGACACGCGGCCGGGCCAAGGCCGCAGATGCTGCAGGCCGTGTCCGACAGGGCAAGCGTCATGTTGCGCAGGTCCACTTCCCAGAAGCCGAACGGGCTGACGGACTCGCCGGTGTCCGGCAGATGATCTGAACCTAAATCTTGGGGCATGGCAAGCACCTAATGGCAGGACGCCTACATTGTAGACCACCGTCGCAAGACGCCTGTTCCCCCGGAGCGCACGCCATCCCGGCCGGCAGCCAGTTTCCCGGCGGGTCCGAATGTACACATGAGCACGGCGCCACGCGTCAGATCATTTCCAGCGGCACCTTCCGTTTCGGGGGCGGGAAGGCGCGATCCAGCTAGGCCAGGTCCGAGGGCGAGAAAGGTATGTCGAGCGCGCGACGAAGCTGTTCGACGTGGCCGGGGGTGCCGGCCTTCGGCAGCGCGATCGTCCCGGTGTTGCGCAGCACCCAGCGCAGCACCAGGTCGAACTCGATGCCGCGCCGCGTCAGGTTATACAGCACCTGGTTGGCCGCCACCGCGTCCCCTCCCGGCAGGCCGAGCAGTTCCTCCATGTCCGCCGTGTCGACATTGCTGACGCCCAGTAACGGATTTCCCCGGCGCGCAGCAGTGCATCGAACGCCGCCAGGCGTTTTCCCGGACGTTCGCCCATGTGCCAGGTTCCCAGACCGAGCACCGGAACTTGCTCTCCGGATGGAAGTGGTGTGTTGCGCATGCTTGCTCCTGTCGTGTTCGAACCCGCCACGGCTTCCCACAGCTGCTACCGATCCCCGGCGCAGCCCCATGTATCGCTCAGGACCCGTCGCCTGCCGTAGCCCGGTGGCGCGGATGGCCGCGGCGCGCGGGGGGCACATCCTGGTATCTGAAACTCAGGAAAGCATAACAAATCACCGTCACGGTCAGCCCAAGCAGCATGTAATCGGTCCTGGGCAACAGCAGGGCAAACCCGGTCAGCGCGAAGACCACCAGGGTGTTGAAGACCAGGTGGCGCCGCAGTTCGGGACGTTCCATGAAATAGGCGTACTGCTTGCCGATGAAAAAGCAGACCGTGCCGATGACCGACAGTATCCGGAAATCGGACAGCGCCATGTCGTCCAGGATCGCGTGCCGGATCAGGCTGGCCAGGATCGACAGCCCGATGAAGACGAACAAGTGCGAGTACAGGATCGAGTGCCCGGTCGTGAGCTTCTGTTCGGACAGCAGGTGGAAACTGTCGAAGTAGACCCACCAGATGCTCGAAATCATCACGAAGCCCGTGGCGGCGGTCATCAGCCTCTCCACGGTCCAGCTGATGTTGGCCAGCCCGGCGGACAGGCTGCTGATGGACTCCCCCAGGATAATGATCGTAAGCAGGCCGACCCGCTCGATCAGGTGTTCGGTATGGGGCGGGATCACCCGCAGCCGGTTCGGCAAGAAAAAGATGAACGCAACCAGGTCGACCACGATCCCAAGGTAAAACACGACATATCGCCGTGGCGCCGGGAACAGGATCGAAGCGAGGCTGATGGTGGCGCCGGCGAGGATCACCCAGCCGACGGCCGTCGCGAGTGCCGTGCTTTCCTTGTGGCGGCGTTTCGATACGAAATACATTGCGCCGATGATGTATTTCGCGCCGGCGTAGCAGGCGACGATGGCCTCGAAGCTGGCCAGGAAGCGTTGGCCGATCAAGCCTGAGATGATAATCAAGAGAAACATGATGCACAGGGTGGCCAGCCGGTGCTTCCGGTCATCCGCATCGAACCGGTTGGCATACATCGTGTGGCTCGCCCAGATCCACCACAGAGGGATAAAGATGAGCACGAACTTCCAGAACTGGCGCGGGTCGAGATGCCCCTCGTGCGTGTGGCTCAGGATATGCGTGACGTCACCGATCGCCACCACAAAGATCAGGTCGAAGAAACACTCGAGCCAGGTGGCATGACGGTTGGGATCGACATATTTTGTGTTGTGCATATCGCTCCATTGCCATGCTTGCGCCGCACGGCCATGGTTGCCGATTCTGGCATGGAACACACGATGAAGTTGTAGGCGCACGTGCCGTCTCCGGTGATTACCGGCTCGCGCGTTGCCCGCGGTGCATCGTCACGCATGCGCCAATGCAAGACGCTCTGCACATTATTTGAGACGCACTGCAATTTATCCGAATCCGTGGTCCGATCAAAAAATGAAATCGGAGATCGCCCTTGTTATCGGGGAGGTCGGGTTCACTGTGACAGGTACTTCCGCGGCGGCCGATGCTTCCGCAGTGGTGGACGCGTCCGCGGGCACTCCCTGCGGCTACATCAACAACCGCCAGGGAACCTGTGCTGTCGTGCAGGGTCAGCTCGATCCTGGTGGCTCACAGGAGCAAACTATGAAAGCAGTCGTCTATAGAGGACCCAACCAGGTAGCTGTCGAAGACGTGCCGGATCCTAAGATTGAACGTCCGACAGATGCCATCGTCAAGATTACGACAACCAATATCTGCGGATCCGACCTGCACATGTACGAGGGGCGGACGGATTTCGAGCAGGGCCGCGTCTTCGGCCACGAGAACCTTGGCGTGGTCATGGAAGTCGGGCCGGCGGTCGAGAACCTCAAGCCCGGGGACTGGGTGTGCCTACCCTTCAATGTCAGCTGCGGCCACTGCAAGAACTGCGAGCGCGGCCTGACCAACTACTGCCTGAAGGCGAACGAGCCGGGCATGGCCGGCGCTGCCTTCGGCTTTGCCGACATGGGTCCCTGGCAGGGCGGCCAGGCCGAATTCCTGCGCGTGCCCTGGGCGGACTTCATGTGCCTCAAGCTGCCGCCGGACGCCGAGAAGCGGCAGACCGACTACGTGATGTGCGCCGACATCTTCCCGACCGGCTGGCATGCGACCGAACTGGCGGGCATGAAGCCCGGGGACGCGGTGGTCATCTACGGCGCCGGGCCGGTGGGCCTGATGGCGGCGCACTCGGCGATGATCAAGGGAGCTTGCAGCGTGATGGTGGTCGACTGCCATTCCGACCGGCTCAAGCTGGCCGAGTCGATCGGCGCGATCGCGATCGATTACTCGAAAGAGGACCCGGTGCAGCGGGTCATGGACCTGACCCATGGGCGGGGCGCGGACGCGGGCTGCGAATGCGTCGGCTACCAGTGCCACGACCACCATCATCACCGGAAAGAGGTTCCCAACCTCACGATGAACAACCTGGTCAACTCCGTCAAGTTTACCGGCGGGATCGGAGTGGTCGGCGTGTTCGTCCCGCAGGATCCGAACGCCCCGGACGCGCTCGCGAAAGAGGGGAAGATCGCGCTCGACTGGGGCATGCTCTGGTTTAAGGGGCAGCGCGTCGCAACCGGCCAGTGCCCCGTCAAGGCCTACAACCGGCAACTGCGCGACCTGATCCACGCCGGCCGCGCGAAACCCTCGTTCATCGTTTCCCATGAGCTGAAACTGGAGCAGGCGCCGGACGCCTACAAGCACTTCGACGCGCGCGACCACGGCTGGACCAAGGTGGTGCTGCATCCCGGTTCCTAGCGGAGCAGGGCGCTTTTTGCAAAAAAGGCCCGCGCGTCGATGACGAACGTACCGCCATCGCTGGTGTCTGAATTTCTTCGCCCGATGGCGGCCACCGCGGGAACACGAGGACAATCCTTACAGGAGGTTTTTATGCTAGCCACTAACTACCGTGGACCATACCGCATCCGGGCGTCGCAAAAACCGGATCCTGTCATCGAACACCCGGGCGACGCCATCGTCCGCGTGACGCGCGCCTGCATCTGTGGCTCGGATCTGCACCTGTACCACGGACTGGTGCCCGACACGCGCATCGGGCACACGTTCGGGCATGAATTCGTCGGCATCGTCGAGGAAGTCGGCTCGGCGGTCGAGACGCTCAAGCCGGGCGATCGCGTGCTAGTGCCGTTCAACCTTTTCTGCGGTTCCTGCTTCTTCTGCCAGAAAGAACTTTACAGCAACTGCCACAATACCAACCCCGAAGCGACGGCGGTCGGCGGCATCTACGGTTACTCGCACACCACCGGCGGCTACGACGGCGGCCAGGCCGAGTTCGTACGCGTCCCGATGGCCGACGTCGGGCCGTACAAGATCCCCGACGACATCGTGGACGAAGACGCAGTGCTGCTGACGGACGCGCTCCCGACCGGCTACCAGGCCGCCGAGATGGGCGACATCAAGCAGGGCGACACCGTCGTGGTGTTCGGCGCCGGGCCGGTTGGCATCTTCGCCGCCAGGTCGGCCTGGCTCTTCGGCGCCGGCCGCGTCATCGTGGTCGACCATGTCGACTACCGGCTCGACTTCGTGCGGCGCTACGCCCCCTGCGAAATCATCAATTTCCGCGAGGTGGGCGACGTGGCCGTGCACATCAAGAAGATGACGGACTGGCTGGGTGCGGACGTGTGCATCGATGCCGTCGGCTGCGAGGCGTCGGGCAGCCTGGCGCAGACCGTCACCGGGCGCTGGACCATGCTGCAGGCAGGCGCGGCGACCGCGCTGTTCTGGGCCATCAACTCGGTGCGCAAGGGAGGCAACGTGTCGATCGTCGGCGTCTACGGGCCGACCTTTAACGCCGTCCCGATCGGCAACGCGCTGAACAAGGGCCTCACGATGCGCATGAACCAGGCCAGCGTCAAGCGCCATGTGCCGCACCTGATCGAGCACATCCGCCAGGGGCGCCTGAACCCGAAGGAGATCATTACCCATCGGGTGCCGCTGGAAGAGGTTTCGGATGCGTACCACATCTTCTCGAGCAAGTACGACGAATGCATCAAGACCGTGCTGATTCCCCCGCGCGCAGGCGCGTCGGCGCGCGCGACGGCGAGCAGCATCATTCACTGAAGGAGCAGACATGGATACCGAAACCGCCAAGCGCGATCTTGCCGAGCAGCGGCGCCACCCGCATCATCACGGTCACGTCGACTATGAGCGGCAGATCGACTACGACCTGAACCGGCACAGTCCACCCGTCGAGGAATTGAAGCGCATCAACGGCTGGGGCGCAGACCTCGACAAGCAGAACCGGCCGGCCGTGCCGATGGAGCGCACGCCGCCACGCTTCATCCACGTGCCGGAAGGACAGCCGGTACAGCAGGCGCAGACCGTCGAAGTGTTCTGCTCGCCGGAGCGGCCGGGCATCACCCCGATCTTCGGCACCGCAGAGCCGCCGAAGTGGCTGTCTGGCTCCATCCGGCGCCTGGCCTACAAGCTCCCGGAGAACGACCTTCGCCATTGGCTGATGCTGATCGCCGCCGACCGCGTCAACATGGTCGAGGGCATCGTCGAGGACCTGGCGCATGGCCACGTACCGAACGTGCTCGGGGAAATGGGCATCCGCTCCGAGCTGCGCTACAACCCGGCCGGCCTGGTGCGCAAGGCCCTCATCGCCACTGCGGTGGTGGGCGGCATCATGATGCTGCGCAAACGCCGTAGAGCTTACTGATCCCGCAACGCCCGGGCCAGCCGGGCGCGCCACTTTCGTTTTTGCCCGGAGGCGAATCATGAACGCGACGAATGTCCAACCCGCCGTCGGCGCTGCCCAGGCGTTCCAGCCGAGCGCACACGGCGCGGTGGCCGACGCTGCCCACGACCGCGAAGTACCGGAAGTTGACCTGCTCAGTCCGCTAACTCTGCGCAGCCTCACCGTACGCAACCGCATCGCGATGGCGCCGATGTGCCAGTACTCGGCCGAGGAAGGCATGGCCAGTGACTGGCACCTGGTCCACCTGGGCAGCCGTGCCGTGGGCGGGACCGGGCTCGTCATCGTCGAGGCGACCGGCGTCACCTGGGACGGCCGCATCACCCCGGGCGACCTCGGCATCTGGAACGATGATCACATCGAACCGCTCGCGCGCATCGCACGCTTCGTGAACAGCCAGGGCGCTTGTGCAGGCATCCAGCTGGCGCACGCGGGGCGCAAGGCAAGCACCGCGGCACCCTGGACGGGCGGCGCGACGCTGAAAACGGCCGAGGAGGGCGGTTGGCCGGTGGTCGCGCCCAGTCCGATTCCGTTCCATCCGGACGATCCGGCGCCCCTTGCGCTCGACGAAGCCGGCATCGAGGGCATCGTCGACGCCTTCGAGGCGGCCGCGCGGCGTGCCCTTGCAGCCGGGTTCCAGGTGCTGGAGGTCCACGCCGCGCACGGCTACCTGCTGCACCAGTTCCTGTCGCCCCACAGTAACCAGCGCGATGACGGGTACGGCGGCAGTCTGGAGAACCGGATGCGCCTCGTGCTGCGCGTGACCGAACGCGTGCGCGCCGCGGTTCCCGCCGGGCTGCCGCTGTTCGTGCGCATTTCCGCCACCGACTGGGTCGCGGGCGGCTGGGACATCGAGCAGTCGGTCGCACTGTCGCGGCGCCTCAAGAACCTGGGCGTCGATCTCATCGACGTGTCAACCGGCGGCAATCTGCCGACCGCGCGCATTCCTGTCGCCAAGCGCTACCAGGTGCCATGCAGCCGCCGCATCCGCGACGACGCCGGCATCCTGACCGGCACGGTCGGCCTGATCACGGATCCGAAGGAGGCCGACGAAATCATCACCGGCGGCGACGCCGACCTGGTGCTGCTCGGGCGCGAACTGCTGCGTGAACCGTACTGGGCACTGAAAGCCCAGCATGCGTTCGAGGAGGAGCCGGATTGGCCGGTGCAATATGGATATGCAGTGAAGCGGCGGGCGAAATGAGCGTGCCACCAGACCTTCGATGTGCGTCGCGCGGGCGACCGAAGCAGACAGTTGAAATGGCCCGGGTCAGGAAGAGTTCGGCGTGAAGGCACATTCGGTCCAACGCTGCTGAGTCGATCGATATTGCTGCCGTATGGGGCGTGCGCTGAATTGGCCCAGAGAGATAGCAGCTTTGCTTCCGGGAGCTTGAGAGCGAGGCAGGTTGCCGAAATCATGGCGGCGTCCACGTTGAGACTCTTCTTCGCATAATCTATATTATGTCAAATACGGTATCGATCAGGTGGCAGGACTGGCAGGCGACCGCCTCCGTAGTCGACCGACAGAATATACCCCTCCATAGCGACAGAATGCTGTGAGTTCTTGCACATCTGGAAACGAACGCGACTTACTCACACTATTCTGTCATGGTTCAGAGGGGGTCTTCAGAAAGTTCACACCATTCTGTCGCTCCCCGAGCACTCGTTTCGGCTCTCATGATCCATTTTTCGACATATGCACAAGATTTTGTCGCGCCGCTCTATGCACTCGAGACGGTAAACGGACAACATACTCACATCTTTTTGTCGCCGACAGAGCACTCACACTATCCTGCCGGTGCGAGTGGTCCATCGTCGCCAGGAACAACGGGATTCTGCGGCCTGTACAGTGCCCGCCAGGCCTGCTTACATGTAGGTCTTAAACGGAACAGAACCCTTTCGGTGCTACGGCAGCTTATTTCTTCCGCTACAGGAAACGGCAATGGGTGCTGCGGCGAGCTTTCGATCGCATACTGAAGGCATGGACCGACATGCTTCCAGTCTTCCGGACGAATGATGCACGAGAGCACAGCGGTAACTTGAGGGCCTTAGAGGTCGAGCTTAGTGTCGTTACCCTCGTAAGAATCGCACGGGGGGCAATGAATCTGAATCACTAGAGTCTCGTGCCGATGCCAGTCTAAATGCGCAGCTTATCCTGGTGTTGTCGGATTAGCCAGTGAGGTTGCGTGTACTCAATGGCCGTTAGGCGGCTTGTGACGCGATTGCTGTGTACAGGGAGGTTTCAAGGAGTGATACCAATCTCAGATCAAACGAACTCGACATTAGCAAGTATATTGTCGAGTTACGGAAAAAAGCGCGAAGTAACGTGATGAATCGTTGACTTCTCATTTTTCACGGCCTGCGTCATCAGCTCTAATCAAGCGGATTCTCTGTTCCATCACAGGCGCTGAGGCATCGACCAGTCTATCCAAAGTCGAAAGGCGGCGGAAAAGTTGACCTATTTATCGGTCGCTTCCACTGACTCCTTTGGCGCGCCGTTTGCTTACGCTGCGCTGAGTGGATGGCTCTCGACGAGTACTAGTTTTGGCTCGGCTCCTCTCCAACTCGTCCCCCAGAAGGTTTGCTCGTGCACTGTCAGTAGCTGCTTGACGTATAGCTGCTTCTAGCTGCTCCCGCACTGACTGTAGCTCTGCCCTCTCGCGGTCACGCTCATAAGTCAGCGTCTTAACGGAGTTCTGCAGCGCGCCGATCTGTTCCCTGAGCTGCCCGATTGTCGCCTGCGTTACGTTTTGCTCGATGCGTGCCCGCTCAATGGCAGCGGCATGCTCTGCCCGTTCCGCTTCGGCCTTCTTCTGAAGCTTCGTCGCGGCTGTGCGTTCCCTGTCGATTTCGAGGAGCGCGCGTCTTTCCATGTCGGCGAACCGATCCTCAGCCAAACGAGTACGATCGGCCAGCCTCTCCCGCTCCGCGGCGTGTTCGGCGCTCAAGTGCTCCATGCGCACCTGCATGACGTCAAGCTCGCGACGAGCATCTTCCAGCCGCTGCTCCAGTCCTTTTCTGGTGGCGGCAGCGGCCGCGAGCTCCTGTCGAAGCAGAGCGGCGGCGTCCTCGCTCGTTCGCAGTTGTGTGTGGACGTGCTCGAGGGCTTGCAAGGCATCAGCGCGTTCGGCCTGGGCATTTGCTACGCCGGCTTTTGCGCTGTCGACTACGGCAGCGGCCTCTGCCTGCAGTGTGGTCAAGGACTCAAGCGATTTTAACTGAGCTGACTTCCATAAAGTAGCCACTAGGTCGCCGGCTGCCGTCCGCAACTCGTCCGGGAGGTCGGAATGCTCGACCGTGACACGGGAGCGTTCGCGTAGCGTCTTCCAGAAGTTGTTCAGTGCTTCAGTCGGCGCCGACATACTGCCCTTGCGCACGAGCTGATACAGCTTGTTTGCTGTTGGCGTGATGCTGTGCCGAAAAAATAATAAGACGCAGACCTCACGGTAAAGATCCTGGGTGCGCGGAAACCGCTCACGCAGCTCCGCGACACTGACAGCGATGGCGCTTTCGGTGGAAAGCTCTTCAGTCTTCATTGTTAAGGCTCCGGGCATCGAGGGCATCTATATTATTACATAATACGTAAGAAACCTAGCCAAGCTCCAGCGAAATGTGACATTACTTCTATAATGTCAGAACAAACGTAGACGTTGCGACCGCTTGTTCGCGGTTTGCTAATGCTGCTTGAGTCGTCCTAGTGGAGTTATGCGATGCACCACGATGGTTTGTTTCTGAGACATACCGAATAAGAAAGAGGCGCCGGTTATAGCAGCGCCTCGGATGAGTCAGGTAGGACGGCTTACGTCACTATGGTTCCTGCGCTCTAGTCAAGGCTGAACTGTAGCCCAGCAATTCCGCACATCCTCCTGGCTTTTCACAGTCTTGATAAACAAGGGCATGACTGGCTTGCAACCTGAGCAAATCCTCGAAATTGCCCCGCCGTGGTCTGGTAGCCGCGTCGCCGGCGGTCAGTTGGTTGGCGACCCGCGATATCCGCCGCAGAGCCTCCTCCACAAGTTCGCGCGTGACAACGCCATGACTCAGCCAGTGGGCAAGGTACTGGATAGTAAAGCTCGGTATCCCCCGAGTCTTTCCGCTCCTGCTGGATCGCCAGGGCATCGGCATGCTAGTAGTGCAGCGCGTGCAGAGCTGCTGCCGCGGGCGATCTAACTTGACAGTAACCGCTCCCGATTTTGGTTGGGAGATCTTTGTCCGAGCATCGTATGCACCACGTCGGGAACGACCAACGTGCCTCGCCAATCGGCACCCTCCTCCCGGCAAGCCGGCTGACAGGCCTACCAGCATGTTGTTGCGCTTATACGCGGCAATTTACTACTCGACTTTATGTCGCCCTTGCGCATCATGGAGCCTGCTTCGATCCCGATGTGCTTGGGCCGCGGCACTGTTGCTTCTGCCAATACGACTGCCATGTAGCGTTTCATGGCCTCTTCGGACGTCGGCGCCTCACCGAAAGCAGACATCGCAACTGTTTGCGGCGTCTCTGCTCCAACAACGGCTGGCCCGGAGCACTGATCCAACGGTAAACCGGATCGCCGGGCTTCCGGCATCGTCCCACGCGCACGGATGGGCGGCATGACATCGTGCCGGCTTCGGCACGCAAGCTTCGAGCTTCAACCGAGCGCACCTGCGTCATATGCCCAGCAGTGTGGCCAGGGAATCCGATGCCAAAGGTTTGACCAGGTGCGCCGCAAATCCTGCAGTCGCACTTCGCTGTTGATCGATCGCCTGCCCGAATCCGGTCAACGCGACGTAGCGCACGCCGACGTTGTGTCCGCTACCCCGCATCAGGTCGGCCAGCTCATACCCGTCGGTCCCAGGCAATCCGATGTCGAGAATGGCAAGGTCCACGTGCCGCTGCATGAAGGCCTGTAAAGCATCCTCGGGCGTGTAGACGGCTGTGACGACGTGCCCATAAGCGCGCAGAATCTCGGCCAGGGTATCGGCCGCATCGATATTGTCGTCTACCACAAGGACGTGTTGTTGCTTGCGAAGGGCCGGCGCGGGCTGCACGGCTGTTGCAGGCTCGGGCGTTGTCACTTCCGATGTCAAGGGCAGTCGCACGGTAAAGGTGCTGCCCTCGCCGATACCTTCGCTGCGCGCCGCCACGGAGCCGCCATGCAGCTCCGTCAGGTTCTTCACCAGCGCAAGGCCGATCCCGAGGCCGCCGACGGCGCCATGCAGTGTACGTTCACCCTGCATGAAGGGCTCGAATATCCGCGGCAGCAGGTCCGCCGACAAGCCCGTGCCGTTGTCGGATACCTCGATTTCGAGTTTGCCCTCCGCGACCGCGGTACGAACGACGATATCGGCTTCCGGCTGGCTGTAGCGGGATGCATTGGTCAACAGGTTGGAGACGATTTGCGCCAGGCGCGCCGGGTCGCCGTACCATTGGGCCGAGGCGATATCAACGTGCAGGCGCTGGTTTTTTTGCGCAATCAGGGGCGTTACCATTTCCACCGCCCGGGCCAGCACCTCGCGGACGTCGACCACTTCTTTGCGCAACTCGACTTTGCCACGCGTTATTCGTGAGACGTCGAGCAAATCGTCGACCAGGCGTGTCAAATGGGTGATTTGACGGCGAATGATGACCTGTTCGCGCTGCGTCGAACTGTCACGCATGCGCATCAATTCCAGCGCGGTGACGATCGGCGCAAGCGGGTTGCGCAGTTCATGTCCCAGGAGCGCCAGAAACTCATCCTTCGCCCTGGCCGCGGTGTGCAGCTCAACGTTCAGCTTCTCCACCTCTGCGCGCGACTCGACTTCGACAGTGATATCGACGGCAATCACCATCAGCCCGTATACCTCGCCCACGAGGGTGCGCAGTGGCGCCAGGTTATAGGTAAAGTAGCGGTCGTCGAGCGCGCCGCCGTGACGGTGAATCTGTACCAGCGTCGGTTTGGAAACGTAGGGTTCTCCGGCGCGATACACCACCTTGAATTGCTCGTGTACAGGAGATCCCTGCAGTTCAGGGAAAACGTCGACAAAAGGCCGGCCCTCCATCGCGCTTGCCGGCCTGCCGCTGACCATTGCGTAGATCGGGTTGACCAGGTGATAGACCAGCTCTTCGCCGATCATGACGGCTGCGCCGACCGGCGCATCGAGCAACAGCCGGTCACGCTCGGCCTCCACGGCCCTGCGTAGCGCTTCACTGTCGATGCGGTGGCGGGCAGTCGCGACCAGCAGCGTGAATTGTTCGAGAAAGAGCCGATAAGCTGCATTCGGCGCAACTTTCGGCGAGCGCCGGAAGAGGATGGCAATGTCGACGTCGACGCCGACCTCGGGCGCCGTCACACGTTCATGCAGTGGTGTCCGGGTTATCCCCGTTATGCCCGTGTGAAGCCCTACGAGCTGCGCGCCGTGCAAATCGTCCCGGTTGGATCGAACCGCCGCATCGATTGCCCATCCCAGCGCATCGATCGTGTTGGCGCTGGAAAGTTCATGCCGTAAAAAATCCAGTGTCTGCTGGCGTCGTCTCGTCAGGATTCGCTCGGTCGTTTCGCTTGAAATCAGCAGTACTCCCTGGATCGCGTCACCATCATCGCGCACAGGTGTCAGCGAATAGTTCCAATACGTATCTACGACTCTCCCGTCGCGCTCGATGCTCACCTGGAAATCCACGTAGCCTGTCGAGGGTTGCCCGGCTAGTATGAGCTCGACCTGAGAACGCAGCAAAGCCCAGGCATGCTTCCAGCTCTGAGCGGCGGGTCGCCCGAGCGCGAGGACACCGTCGTCGCTGTCGACCCGTGGCGCATACGCGTCGTTATAGATCTGAAGCGATTCGCGGCCCCACCAGACCACCATCGGCTCCGTCGAGTCCAGGATGAGTGCGACGATGACCTTCAGGCTGGCGGGCCATTGCGTCATCGGGCCAAGCGGCGTCGAAGACCAGTCGTGGGTCTGCACCAGCTCGCGCATGACGGGTCTACCGTTGGCGCGACAGACGGGCGCGGCGGCGCTTGCCGGCGTCGCTGGTGTTGATGTTGGTGACATTGTGGACATCTTGAGCGTGTTTACCTTCGATTCGGCGCGCGATAGGCCGGAGGACGAATTGTACCTATCCCAGCCGGAGCACGCGCTGCGCACGCTATCCGGCAATCTCCCCCGGCCACCCCTGCACACCCACAAACCTGTGCTACCATTTTGATGGACACTTTTAAAATATTTGTCCCATATTATTTTCGAGAAGGCGCACCCGTGTCAGCGAACCCCGAACAGAATTTCACCTGGTCCGACCGCTTCCTGCTCGGTCATGGCGGCATGGATTCGACTCACCGCGAATTCGTGGACCTGGTCAGCGCCATGATAGCGGCACCCGACAACGAGCTAAGCCGTCTCCTGGATGCCTTCGCCGACCACGCCGAGCGCCACTTCAATGAAGAGCGCGAGTGGATGCTCTCGACCGACTTCCCTGCTGCCGAATGTCATATCGACGAGCATAAGGCCGTACTGGCGTCAGTACATGAAGTGAAGGCGCTGCTCGGCGGCGGCGGGCATGAGGCGACCTGCCGCGCGCTCGCGCGCGAGCTGGCCCGTTGGTTTCCGGGCCATGCCGATTACATGGACGCGTCGCTTGCCCAATGGCTCGTGAAGAAACGCATGGGCGGCATTCCCGTCGTACTGCGCCGCGCGGGCGCGTCCAGTCCACCGTCCACATCGCCCTAGTCTCCTTGTAGTGGAGATAGCTCACGCAAAATAAGTCGGCGTTAGCGACATCCTTTTGTTGAACATAATTCTGATTTGTGTACAATTCAGAAGCGGTTAAAACAAAGGAGACGACGATGCACCAGAATGCCGAAACGAGACTGCGGGACGGGACCAGGATCTCGGACCTCATCAACCACGAGACCCGCGAAGTCAAGGTGCGGACCCTGTCCGACCCGGAGCTGTACGAACTGGAGATGGAGCGCATCTTCGGAAAGGCCTGGATCTTCCTGGGCCATGACACCGAGATTCCAAACAAGGGCGACTTCATCACCCGCGACATGGGTTCGGACGCGGTGATCGTCGCCCGCGACCGTGAAGGCGCGATCCATGTCTCGCTGAACGTGTGCCCGCACCGGGCCATGAAGGTGCAAACCCACGACGCGGGCAATACCAATGTCCACATGTGCATCTACCACGGCTGGGCCTTCAAGCCGAACGGCGACTTCATCGGCGCGCCGGTCGAGAAGGAATGCATGCACGGGCATATGACCCCGAAAGACCAGCTGGGCCTGAAAAAAGCGCGGGTCGCCCTGTACGGCGGCCTGATCTTCGCCACCTGGAACATCGACGGTCCCAGCCTCGAAGAATTCTTCGGCGACGCCAAATACTATTTCGATACCCTCTTCCTGCGTACCAAAGGCGGACTCGAAGTCCTCGGCCCGCCGCAGCGCTTCCGCATCAACGCCAACTGGAAGACCGCCTGCGAGCAGTCGGCAGCCGACGGTTTCCATACCCTTACCCTGCACCGCTGGCTGGCGGAAGTGGGTCCTTACGCGAAGAAACCGGATGCCGAAGGCAAAGGCGCCGACCTGTCGCCTGAAATGTACGGCTGCGAAGTCTGGACCGACCAGGGCCACGCCCTGCGCTGCATCGACCTCGACCGCAAGATCGTGCGCCTGACCGGCAAGAACCCGGCCGAACTCTCGGTCGTGGAAAAGCTGAAGGCCTTGCCGCCGCCCGGCATCACGCCGGAAATGGTGCCGGAATTGCTGGAGCGCTTCGACGACGGCCAGCTCAAATTGATGTCCTGGCGCCCGCCCCAAGTCGGCGGCTTCTTCCCGAACGGCCTGTTCGAATTCATCTACCTGCCCCAGCCCGACGGCACCGTGGTCGGCGCCTGTGCCCTGCACGCCTACATCCCGAAGGGCCCGGGCCAGCTCGAGTTCATGAACTGGATCTTCGCCGAGAAGGACACGCCGCCCGAACTGAAGGCGCGCATGCTGCGCCAGTCGGTCCAGATGCTGGGTACGTCCGGCATGGTCGAGATGGAAGACTCCGACACCTGGCCGCACCAGACCGAGGTGGCGAAGGGCGCCATGGCGAAAACCATCACGCTGAAATACCAGGCAAAGTTCGAACAGGGCGCGCCGGAAGGCTGGCCGGGACCGGGCCATGTGGGCGACGGATTCACCAAGGACGACACCCAGTGGGCATGGTGGAAATACTGGCACGAGCTGATGACTTCCGACAAATGAACCAGCCGCTCGAACCCCTACAAAAACGCCAGGAGACGCACATGGAAACGAACCTGAAGGAAAAAAATCCGCTCGAACCGACGCCGCTGCCGCCGTCGCTGCGCGCCAACCGGGTTGCGATCGGCAGCCAGGTGTACAACGACGTCGTCGAATTCCTGTACGACGAGGCCGAACTGTTCGACACGCTGCGGCTGCGCGACTGGATTGCGATGGTAGCCAAGGACATCGAATACACGGTCCCCTTGCGCCATACCCGGGCCACGCGCGACCAGGACAAGTCGATCGTACGCACGGTCCAGCACATGTTCGACGACTACCGCTCGATCATGCTGCGCGTGATGCGGGTGATGGACACCCGCAGCGCCTGGGGCGAGGATCCGCCCTCGCGCACCAAACACATGGTGTCGAATATCCGGGTCTACCGCACCGACAAGGAGAACGAGTTCAAGGTCCAGAGCTACCTGCTGCTGACCCGCAACCGCTTCGACAACGACCGCTTCGACCTGGTGCCCTGCGAGCGCCACGACGTGCTGCGCAAGACCGACGAAGGCTATCTGCTGGCGCGGCGCGAAGTCATCATCGACCAGGCCGTGCTGGGCACGCCGAACCTGGGCATCTTCCTGTAAGCCACGGCTGCCCACCGCAAGCCGCCCCGCGCTCCGCAAGGCACCGGGCGGTTTTTTCATACCCGCGGTCAGCGCCCCAGGCGGTTCGCCAGCAGCACCGCGAGCCCGGCAGTCAGCCACAGCCCCGCCGCCGCGGCCGCCAGCGACAGCAGCGAAGCCCAGGCAAGCGGCGCCAGCACCGCGGCGATGAAGGCATTGAAACCCGTCTGCACGAACAGCTGCACCGAGGAGCCCGTACCGCGGCGCGCCGGAACGCAGTCGAGCGCGCGCATGGTCAGCGTCGGAATCGCCAGCGACATGCCGAGATTGAAGACGAAGACATAGGCCACGTACCAGGCATGGCCGGACGGCGCGGCCACGCACACCGCAAGGTTGTACAAGGTGGCCGCCGCCATCACGGCAAAACCGCGCACCAGGGTCTTGCTGCCGGACCAGCGCACCGCGTAGCGGCCGGCCAGCGCGGAGCCGCCAATCAGGCCGGCGGTGGCGGGCCCGAACAGCCAGATGAAATCCGTTTCCCCCAACCCGAGGTGCTGCATCAGGAACACGGGGGCCGAGAGCACGTAGACGAAGAAGGCGCCGAACATCAGGGCATATGCGCAGGCCCAGACCATGAAGGCGCGATGGCGCAGCAATTCCGCATAGCCCACGGCCAGCGCGCGGGCATTGAAGGGCTGGCGCGCGGCCGCCGGCAAAGTCTCGGGCAAGCGCAGCGCCACCGCCGCGAACAGGCCGGCCGCCAGCAGGGCGAGAAAGAGGAATACGGCGCGCCAGCCGAACGCAACCTGCAGCGCGCCTCCGATCAGGGGGGCGACTGCCGGCGCCAGCCCATACAGCATGACGACCTGCGACATCATGCGCCGCGCCAGCGGCCCTTCGTGCAGGTCGCGCACCACCGCACGGCCGATCACGATGCCGGCGCCGGCCGAGCAGCCCTGCAGTGCGCGCAGTACCCACAACTGCTCGACCCGGGTAGCGAAGACGCAGCCGAGCGAGGCCAGGACGTACAGTGCCAGCCCCACCAGCACCACGCTGCGCCGTCCCAGCGCATCGGAGATCGCGCCGTGCCAGAGCGACATGAAGGCGAAGGCTGCGAAATAGATGGAGATGGTTTGCTGCAGCGCCACCCGGTCGGTCTGCAGCACCACCGACATCTCATGGAAGGACGGCAGATAGGCATTGATCGAGAACGGGCCCAGCATTGCCAGGCCGGCCAGGATCAGGGTAATGGCCAGCAGGTCCGTGCGCGTGCCGGGCCCCGGCCGCTGCTCAGCCATGCATGCCGAGGAGGTCCGCGATGTCCCTGGCCGGATCGGCATCGGCGCCGTAACTGAAGTCGCCCTGGCGCTGGCGCTCGGCCAGGCGCGCCATCAGCACGCGGTAGCGGTTGCCGGGCGCGTCGAAGCGCGAACTCATGTCGCGCGGCTGGCCGGCCTCCAGGTAGCGCGCATTCTGCGGGCGCAGCACCGCGTTGTCCTGGGGCTGGATGATGTAGGAGATGCGCGGCATCAGCCAGCGGAATGGCGCCGGCGCGTGGACCGTGTAGTTGGTTTGGTCGACCCGCGAGCGGTGGCGTCCGACCGGGACGAAGGGCTGCACGTTCGGGATGGCATAGCCGGGCGTGAAGCTGGGGTAGGAGATGCACAGGTTGTTGCGCAGGTGGACGTGGAGCACCGCGCGCAGGTCCTGGTACTGCGCCCGCACGCCGCCGATCCAGCGCATCACCGGCGCCACCGATTTGCGCGTGACGATACGGGTGCGGGTCAGCGTCTCCGAGGTCGAGCTGAATTCGACCACGTCGCTTTCCGACTGCCCGTCTCCGATGGTGTTCGCATGCAGGAAGTCGGCATGGGTCAGGTCGATCAGGTTTTCCACCGAGAGCGCGGTCGAGGCGTCGAAGCGCACCGAGCGCTGGGTATAGCGCGGAATCCCGACGCCGTCGGCCGGCAGGAAAGGGATCAGCGGGATCAGTCCCTCGTGCGCGCGTTCGGGGTCGCCGTACCAGACCCACACATAGCCGTAGCGCTCGTGCACGGGATAATGCGCCGAGCCGCCGGTGAACATGCTGGCGCCGGGCCGCATGCTCTCGATCAGATCGGGTGGAAATTCGGCGGCGCGGACGCGTCCATTGTCGCGCCACAGGTAGACGTTCTGGGCATGCACGATGCGCCTTAGCGGCCGGCTGCCGACTTCTGCGCCATAGGCCATAGGGAACCATGTGTCGCGCAAGTCCAGGCTCGACGGAATCCAGTCGCGTTTTGGGTCGGCTGCGGCCATGGCAGGGGTCAGGTCCTCGTTGGTCATGCGAAACTCTCCTCAAAGGCGCAAGGCTGCCCGTGCGGATGCGCTGCGATCGGAATGATGCCCCGCCGCGCCAGGGACGGCGCCTTTTCGAGCGCTGCGACGGCCCGCCCTTCAATGTTCGCGAACACGGTGAAGAGCGCCTTGCCGGCCAGCCGCCGCAGGCGCCAGGCGAGCGGCCCGGTCTGCGCCCGCGCGTGGGCGTAGCCGCGCCACGCGAGGCTGGTCGTGCCGCGCCGGTTGGATGTGGCCGCGACCTGGACCGTGACCAGCGCTTCTTCGCCGGCATTCAACAGTTCGATAAGGATGTCGCCGCCGGCCAGCGGCACGCGGGTGCGCACCAGCAGCGGGTGGTCGCTCACGAAGGCCGGCCCGAGCCCCTTGCCCTTCCACACCGCGCCGCGGTCGAGCACCAGGTGGGCGCCGTCGCGCCGCGGCTCGCCCAGGAAGAAATCGGTGATCAGTACGCCCGGAAAAGAGAGCAGGCATTCCGGACCATCGAGCATGACGTCGAGGTAGTCGTCGAAGGCAATGCCGGCGACGGCGCTGCCGGTGTATTCGCGCCCCTGGGCACGATAGCCGGCAGCGGGCAGGACGTCGGGCGCCTCGCCGTCGCCTGCGAACACGTGGATGAAGCCATTGCGTTCGGCTACCGGCCAGGCGCGCACGGCGGCGGCGGGAATCTTCTCGTCGCGCCGCAGGTTGGGAATGTCGACGCACTTGCCGCTGGCGCCGTCGAAGGTCCAGCCGTGGTAGGGGCATTGCAGGCCGCCCGGCTTGACCACGCCGGGTGACAGCAGTACGCGGCGGTGCGGGCAGCGGTCATCGAGGGCGAAGGCCTGGCCTTCGGCATTCCTGAACAGCGCCAGTTGCCGTCCGTCGCAGACCACTGCAAGGGGTTTGACGCCCGCCAGTTGCTCCGACAGCGCCACCGTCCACCATAGTCCTTTTCCCACCGCGCTCCTCCTGGATCCATGCATTCCCGTGCGTTCTTTCAGCCGCGTATGCGCGCCGTGATCTTGGCGTGCGGCCCGTCGATCTGGGCCGCCCACGCCGCCGCCGCGTCTTCGAAGGCGAAGTCGGCGTAGTCGATCTGGATCTGCTGCTCGCGGGCGATGCGCAGCAGCCGTTCCCAGATCGCGCGGCGGTCGGCTGGCGGACGCTGGCCGGTGCCGATGCACGACAGGGTACGAAACAGCAGATCGGCGATATCGAGATCGAGCTTGCGGCCGGCGCCGGTGCCGATGGTCATGATGCGCGCGCCCCAGCGCGTGGCCTTGAGGGCATTAAGCATGGGCTGGCCGCAGACGAGGTCGAGCACCACGTCGAATCCGGCGCCGCCGGCGGCCTTCAGCTCCGCGACGTCGTCGTCGCCGCCCAGCACCACGATGTCATCAGCGATGCCGCGCTCCTTGAGACGCCCGAGGGCGGACGCCGAGCGGGCCGCCGCCACGACACGGCCGGCGCCGAGGTAACGCGCCAGCTGTAGGGCGATCTGTCCCAGGGTACCGGTCGCGCCCAGCACCAGCACCTGTTCGCCGGGCTGGATCCTGGCCGCTTCCAGCGGCACCAGCGCGCCGGTGGCGGCGATGCCCATCGCGATCGCGGTGCGGTCGTCGACGTCGTCGGGTACGTCCCACAGCTCCTCGACCGGCACCACCGTGCGTTCGGCCCAGGCGCCGTAGGGCTGGACCGAGCGTTCGCCGAAGTAGACGCGCCGCCCATCCTCGAGCCGCCCTACTCCTTCGCCGCGTATCACGCAGGGAAACTGGACGCCGAGGCGGTAAGCGCCCAGCACATCCCACCCGCCCAGGCCGGCGGTGTCGACGTCGACCAGCAAGGCCCCCGGCTGCGCGTCAGGCGCGGGGAATTCCCGGATGACCGGGGCGGCGCCCTTTTCCGTAATGATGGCTGCTTTCATGCGTACTCCCTACATTCCGTTGGCGCCGGTTTGCGCAAAGAAGGCCTTCATCGCCACCAGCGAAGGCGTGTGGCTGCCGAAGCCGCCGTCGGCGACCAGGGTCGTTCCGGTAACGAAGGACGATTCGTCCGAGGCCAGGAAGGCGACCACGTCCGCGATCTGGCGCGGCGTGCCGACGTCGGGCGTCAGGTGGTTGTCGCGCAGGATGCCGATCAAGGGCGCCGGCATGCTCTCGTGCGCGTTCTCGGCGGGTGCCAGGCCGATCTGCAGCGCGTTCGAGCGAATGCCCTGCTTGCCATACTGGGCCGCCACCGAGCGGCTCAGCATGATCAGCGCGGCCTTCGAGGCCGCATAGGCGGACAGCGACAGGTCACCCTGTGCGCCCAGGCCCGAAGTCGCGAAGATGACCGAACCCTTTTGATTTTTCAGCATTTCGCGCACCGCGTACTTGGTGCACAGCATGGCGCCACGCAGGTTGACGGCCATCGCCCTGTCCCAGGCCTCGACATCCATGTTGATCACGTCGCGGTCGCGCCTGCGCTGTTCGACGCTCAGTATCGCGGCATTGTTGTGGAGGACGTCGACACGCCCGAAGCGCGCCACCACCGCTTCGACCATGGCCTTGACCTCAGTCTCGGACGACACGTCGGTCCGTACCGCCAGCGCCTGGCCTCCGGCGCTCTCGATCTCCGCCGCGACGCGCTGTGCAGCTTCGCCGTCGATGTCGACCACGGCTACACTTGCGCCATGCATGGCCAGCACCCGCGCGGCTTCGGCGCCCAGCCCCCCGCCGGCACCGGTAATGATCGCTACCCGACCATCGAGCTTTCGTTCACTCATCGTTTGTCTCCTGCTGTGGCTCAGTGGCCGGTGAAGTTCGGTGCCCGCTTTTCGCGGAAGGCGCTGGCCGCTTCCTCCGCGTCGTCGCTCGGTTTGAGCATGGCGAACAGGTCGAGTTCGAGGTCCAGCCCCTGCTTGAGCGCGAGATCGAAAGCGCCGCGTGCGGCGCGCTTGGCCGACAGCGTCGCCGCCGGCGCCCGCGCGGCGATACGCAAGGCAAAAGCCCGCACCTCGTCGACCAGCGCTTCCGACACGCTGGCGGTGCGCGTAGTCAGGCCCATGCCCCTGGCGGCGGCCGCATCGAGGCGCTCCCCCGTCAGCAGCAGGTCCATCGCACGCCCCGGGCCGACAATGCGCGGCAGGCGCTGGGTGCCGCCGCCGCCGGGGATCAAGCCCAAGGCCGTCTCCGGTAGGCTGAAGACCGCGTCGGGCGTAGCGAAGCGAATGTCGCAGGCCAGTGCCAGTTCGAGGCCGCCACCCAGGCAATAGCCGTGGATTGCGGCGATCACCGGTTTCTGGATCGTGTCGATCGCCTCGATCCAGCGCACCCCTTCCATGCGGCGCCGCACTTCGATCGCGGTCTCGGGACCGCGCGCCTCCTTGATGTCGGCGCCCGCGCAAAAGCCGCGCGGGCCCTCGCCGCGGATCGCGATGACGCGGATCTCAGGGTCGGCGTCGAAGGCGCGCAGGGCTTGCGGCACACCCTGGCGGATCTCGTCGTTGATGGCGTTGATCTGCGCCGGGCGGGTCAGCACGACCCAGCCGAGCGCACCGTCGCGCTCGATGCTGACCGAGCCGTTGACGGCTTCCCGCTGCAGCGCGCAGGCGCTGCCTGCGTCGGCGAGGTGGCTACCCATTTCAAGCCTCCTCGAATTCGAAGACCTGGCCGCGCATGCCGCGCGGATCGATCCGGATCAGCGGTCGCCCCCCGACGGCTTCCGATTCGGGGACCCAGGTAAAGGCCGTGCCGCGCGCCTTCAGGTCCTCGGCCTTGGCTTTCAGATCATTCACGGCGATCCGGATGTAGTACAGGCCGGGTCCCCAGTTGTTCAGGTAGTGGGCGGCGTCGGTATTCCAGGCCTGGGGCTGGATCACGTGCAGTGCGGCGCTGTTGGCGACGGTGAAGGGCATCACGGCGCGGCGATAGCCCTCGGTACGCAGCTCCTGCACGGCGCCGGCCGGCTCCCAGTCGAGGTTGTCGGCGCAGCAGCGCAGCGTGTAGTTCAGGTCGCGTACCAGGAAGGCGCGCGCCGTCACCCGGACCATGTCGGCGGGCTTGGGGTCGCGCGGCTGGGCCGGCGGCGTGGCGAAGGTCTCGGCCGGCATCTGCAGCGGCTCCATCGGCATCACCTCGATGCACAGGCCCCCGTCCACCTCGGGACTGTAGCGCGGGCGCTCGGGCGTCGCACCCAGCCACAGCCGGTCGAAGGGCATCTCCGGCGTGCGCTGGGCCATCCGGAAGGCCAGCTTGCGGCGCATCAGCCGGTCGACAAAGACGTCGAACTTGGGCCCATGCAGCGAAAGTACCACCGAGTGGGTCAGCATCGGACGGTGGCGGCCCTGGTAGTCCTTCAGGCTTTCGAGGAATTCGTGGAACATCGGGTCGCCCGGGTTCTCGAAGTCGAGGTGCCACTGGGGCTCGACCCGGGTCGGCGCCACCGCCAGCGATTTATGCACGCGCAGGAAGTGGGCGATATACGGGTGGTTGTCGAAGGCCTGGCGCCAGTTTGCATGGCCATGGATGCCCAGTTTGTCGATCAGGAGGGCCGCCATCCCGTCGGGGTCGGGCAGCATCATGTCCGCGGACATCAGCAAATCAAACATTGTTTTTCTCCGTTTCGTTCGGTTAGCGGCCGGCCGCGGCGCGGGCCGGGGCGGCGGGTTGGGTGCCCGCATCCGCGGCCGCCAGTGGCGCGCGCGGCTTCGGATTGAGCAGGAAATAGGACAGTGCCGGGGTGAGGACCAGGGCGCCGAGCATATTCCACAGGAACATGAAGGTCAGCAGGATGCCCATATCGGCCTGAAACTTAATCGGCGACCAGGCCCAGGTGACGACGCCGGCCGCCATCGTCATGCCGACCAGGGCCACCACCCTGCCGGTGAAGTCGAGCGAGCGGCGGTAGGCGGCGCGCAGGCTGTCGCCGCGGCGCTGGCAGGCCAGCTGCACGCTGAGCAGGTAAAGCGCATAGTCGACCCCGACCCCGACCCCGACCGCGATCACCGGCAGCGTGGCGACCTTCAGGCCGATGCCGAGCCAGACCATCAGGGCCTTGCACAAGAGCGTGGTGATCACCAGCGGGATCAGTGCCACGATGGTGGCGCGCAGGCTGCGGAAGGTGATCAGGCATAGCAGCGCGGTCGAGCCGTAGACGGCCAGGTACATGGTGATGATGCTTTTCTGGACCTCGATATTGGTCGCGGCCTCGATCCCGGCGCTGCCGGCGGCGAGCAGGAACTGCACCGGCTCGGCGGCGCCGGGCGCCGTATTGTTGGCATTGGCGTAGGTCTCGGCCGTCTTGAGGATGCGCGCCACGGTATCGGCCTTGTGGTCCGACAGATAGGCAACCAGGGGCGAGACCGAGCAGCTCTGGTTGGTGATGTCGGGCGTCGCGATCACGGCAGCCGACATCGAACCGTCGGTAATCGACTGGTTGCGGCTGATCGTCATCCACTTGCCGCTGCCTTCGGACATGGCGGCGGTAACGAAGCGAACGTTCTCGGCCAGCGAGGTGGTCGCCTGCACGGCCGGATCGGCGCGCAGCAGCTGGGCCAGGCCATCCATCTTGTTGAGCGAGGAGTACAGGCGGCAGCCCTCGTCGCCGGTCTTCATGATGATCACGAACTGGTCGCTCGAGAGCCCGTAGTGGCGCGTGATATAGGCATTGTCGCGGTTGTAGCGCGAATCCGCGCGCAGCTCGGGCGCGCCGGCATCGAGGTCGCCGATGCGCAGGTCCTGCATCACCAACGCCGAGACCAGCGCCACGACGATCGAGGCCAGCACCACCGGAATTGCCCAGCGCCGTTCGGTCAGCGCATCGAGCCCGCCCCAGATGCGGCCCAGCAGGGAGCGCCCCTGGGCCGACTTCTGCTCGTCGGCGATCGCGCGACGCACCGCCGACTCGCTGATGCCGACATACGACAGCGCCACGGGAATCAGGAACAGCTTGGTGAAGATCAGTACCGACACGCCGACGCTGGTGGTGATGGCCAGGTCGCGGATCACCGGGATGTCGATGATGACCAGCACCGCGAACCCGACGATATTGGCCAGCAGCGCCGTGACACCCGCCACGAACAGGCGTCGGAAGGTGTAGCGCGCCGCCACGTATTTATGGGTGCCGCGCCCGATGTCCTGGATGATGCCGTTCATCTTCTGGGCCCCGTGCGACAGGCCGATGGCGAAGATCAGGAAGGGAACAAGAATCGAATACGGATCGAGCTCGTAGCCCAGCAGCTGCATCAGGCCGAGCAGCCAGACCACGCCGATCACGGCCGCTGCGACCAGCATCACCGTACTGCGCACGCAGCGGGTGTACAGGTAGACGAAGACCATTGAAATGGCAACCGACACGGCGAAGAACAGCATCACGGCGCGCAGTCCCTCGATCAGGTCGCCCACGATCTTGGCGAAGCCGATGATGTGGATGCCGATCTTGTCGCTCTCGTAAGCGCGAATCTTGGCTTCCAGGCGCTGCGAGAAGGCGCTGTAGTCGAGCTTCTGGCCCGTCTTGGGATCGGTATCGAGCAGGGGCGCGACGATCATGCTCGACTTCGCGTCGAGCGCGACCAGGCTGCCGACGATGCCGGCCTTGCCGATATTCGTGCGCAGCTTGGCGATTTCGGCGGCACTGCCGTCGAACTGGGCCGGCATCACGGGACCGCCGGTGATGCCGTCCTCAGTCACTTCGCGCCAGCGCACGATCGGCAGCCAGATCGACTTCATCCACGAACGGTCGACGCCGGGAATCAGGTAAAGCTCGTCGTTAATCTTGCGCATTACCTCGAGATAGGCCGGGTCGTAGATGTCGCCGGTCTTGTTCTCCACCACTACCCTGACCGTATTGCCCAGGCCCGGGAGCTGGTTCTTGTAGGCCAAGTAGGTCTGCACATACGGGCTGTTATGCGGGATCATCCGCTCGAAATTGGCGTTGACCTTGATCCGGGTCGCGGCCGCGCCGAGCAGGATGGTCGCGACCAGGCAGGCGAGCAGTACCAGCAGGCGGTTATTGAAGATCACGCGTTCGAGCAGGTTGCCCGAGCGCCGGTCGAAGTCTTTGGGATCCCGTATCACGGGCATCCGGGGTTGTTCGCTATGGCCTACCATTTGATTCTTCCCAGTTGTTCACTCATCCACCGTCATTTGGACGGCATGGGCTGCAGCGTGACGCCCCCGCTACCGGCCAGGGCCAGCTGCCCTGGGCCGGACAGCGCCGCGTCGAACACTTCGCCGCGCGCGCGGCTGGCGGCGCTTGCCGTCTCGCCGTCGCTGCCGGCCAGGACGACCTGCCCCGCCTGCGTGACGAAGGCGAACTGTCCCGGACCTGCGGGGATCGCCGCCACCACGGTCGCGGCGCCGCCCAGTGCCAGCGGCTTCCAGGTAGCGGCATTGTCTTCGCTGACGAAGGCGTTGCCGCGCAGGCCGTAGGCGGCCAGCGCCGTGCCGTTGGCCTTGAGGCCGAAGAAAGTGCCGGCGTAAGGGCTGGCCAGCTCCGTGAAGCGGCCGGCGGCGCGGTCGTACCGGCGCAGCAGGCCCTGCTCGCCGGCCAGGTAGACGGCGCCGTCGGCGCCCTGCTCCAGCGCGTACAGGTGCATGCGGCGGTCGTTGGCTGCCTTTTCGAGGATAGGCTCCCAGGTCTGCCCCGCGTCCTGCGTGCGCAGCAGGAGGCCGAAGGCGCCGGCCAGGAAGCCTTCGCCCTTCGCGTCGACACGGATATCGAGCAATGGATATGGCAGCACGCCGGGGGTGGCGGACTGGCGCAGGGCGCGCTCGAGTTCGGCGAGCACCTCGCCTGCTTCGGCATTGCCGCCCGCCGCCAGTGCCTGGTAATGCTTCTTCATCAGCGCTGCTAGGATGCGTCCGTCGAGTACGCGGGTCCAGCTGCGGCCGCTGTCGCCGCTGCGCAGCGCGACGCCGTCGTGGCCGAGGGCCCAGGCCAAGCCGGAGCCGGTGAAGCGCACCGTGGTGAGGTCGGCGCTGACCGGGACGCTTGCCTGCTTCCAGTTCTTGCCGGCGTCCTGAGACACCAGGATGGTGCCGCGCACGCCGACCGCCAAGGCGTTCGCGCCTTGCACGGCGATACCGGACAAGGGGCGCTTGAGCGCGAGCGGGGAAGGCGGTGCAGGAAGGTCGAGGACGTCGGCCATTGCCGCCGCCGCGGGGCCCGCGGGAATGGCGAAGCATGCGGCGCACAGGGCCGCGCCCAGGCAGGCGCGCGCAGTCGCGAAGTAATCAGGGCTTTTCAATGGAGACTCCATCGTGGTGCGGTCAATCCGGTGCGGCGGCGCGGCTGCCCGCGCCGCCACCTTGCGAGCTTGATGCCTAGCGCGCAGTCTCTTTCGCCACGATGGTCTCGGGGTTCAAGTCGCGGTTCGAGCGCGGCGTGGTCACCACGCCATAGCCGCCGACCAGCCCATCGTTCACCAGCGCGTACATGCCCTTGTTGAAGTCGAAGATCACGTTCTTGACGGTGTAGGGCGCATTCACGTCGTAGAGCTGGATCATCGAGTTGAAGATCGAGCGGTAGAGCTGGCCGCTGCGGTCATAGGCGTCGTACAGCATCGCACCATAGGTGTCCTCGTCGATGTAGTAGGTGCGCTTGGCGTAGGCGTGGCGGAAGCCCTGCTTGAGCATGGCCTCGACCACCCACATGCGGTGCAGCTCCCAGCGCCAGCAGGCCGGGTTTGGATACTTCTCCTTGAACTGTTCCTCGACGCCGCAGCCGAAATACAGCTTGTAGGCGTTGTAGGGGACGTACATTTCCTTCTTGCCCGCCAGCTTGAAATCGAAGCGGTCCATCTGGCCCGAGAACACGAACAGCTCGTCGAACAGGGTCACCCCGCCCATGCTGGCCACTGGCGTATCGTAGGAAAACTCGGGCGCGAGCTTGATGCGGCGCTGGCCCGGCGCATAACTCCAGGCGCGGCGCGGCTTTTGGGTCGGATCGAGGAAGTCCATCAGGCCGGTCACTTCGCCCGCCTTGCGAATCGGCGCGCTGGTGACCGAATAGGTGCGCCAGTACATCTGGTCGTCGCGTCCATCGAGGTCGGCATGGTAATACGGTGTTTCCTCGAAGGTCTGCTGCTGCGAGGTCATGACCGCCTTGCCGCTCGAATCGACCACCCAGGAACGCGAGGAGCGCGTGGTGGTGTCGGCCTTGTAGCGCAGCTGCTGGTTCCACATCATCTCATTGCCGGTCTTCGCGATCGGGAACGGGATGCCGCCGCGGCAGCCCTGGTCGACGCCGAGCCCGCCCTTGGTGGTCTTGCAGGTGGTCGCGTTGCGCACCGTCTTTTCCAGTACCTCGTCCGGCATTGCCCCGGTGCGGTGGCTGGGATAGACGTCCATGTAGAAGCCGGGATTCTTCTTGAACAGCTCTTTCTGGCCGTCCGACAGTTTGTCGGCGTGCTGTTGCCAGTTCTTGGCGTCGATGCGCAGCAGGGGCGCCTCGTCCTTGAACGGATCGGCCCAGACGCCGCTGCCGGCCTTGAAGCCCGGTGGGGCCTTGGTCAGCCCGCCGGTATAGGCCGGGATCGTGCCCTCCTTGTTGGCGGCCTTGATGGCGCCGACTTTGGTCAGGGTCGAACCGAGCTGCTTGGCTTCGTCCTGGGTCACTTCTGCTTGTGCGCCGGCGGCGAGGCTTGCCAGCAGTGCCACGAGAATGCGATTGGTTTTCATGTATTGTCTCCTGTTTGCGGCGCTTTAGAATGCCGTCTTGAAGGTAAAGGACAGCCAGCCGCGGTCGATGACGCCGACCGACGAATTGCTGTGGGCCGCGCCCCCGGTGATCCTGCCGTTCAGCTCGCGGACGGGCAGCGTGCGGTCGGCATACAGGAGCGAGAATTCATATTTCGATGCATAGGTGGCGGTGGCGCCGACGGACCAGCGCAGTTCACCCTCGGTACCGCCGCCCGACGATGGTGCATTGCCCTTCAGGCCGTAAGTCGCGCTGACCGGCAGCGCCAGGTCCCACGAAGGTAGCACGTTGAGGTACTGCGGGGTGAAGCGCAGTGCCATCAGCCAGGAATCCTTGGTAGAGCAGCCGTCGTCCTTTGTGCCGGAACGTGGCACGCTGGTGCGCGAGTCGACGCAGGTGGCCGCGCCGACCTCGCGGTACAAGGTCTGGTTGGTCGTGACCTTGTCGAGGCGGTTGTAGGCCAGTTCGCCGACCAGCGTGCCGGTGGCCCAGAGCGGGGTCGCCGGCAGCATGAAGACGCCGTTGACGACCGCGTGCCAGGTATTGCCGCGCGCCCCGGTCGGGGTGACGATCGAGGAAGGCGTGTTCAGGGCGCCGTTCTTGCGGTAGGACAGTTCGGTGCCGACCGAGACGGACTTGATCACCCGGCTGAAGCTCAGGCTGTACTGGTCGATCTTGTCCGGATACAGGAAGCGCGCCTGGGTCGGCAGCGGACCCCTGAAATTGAGGAGCTGCACGCCCAGCTCCGGCGAATAATCGTCGAAGCGGCGGTAATAGGCGCCGAAGTTCGATTCGATCGACTCGACGTTCAGGCGCGCGCCCACACCCCAGTTGCCGTTGTCGCTGGGTTTGCGCGCCTGGACCAGCTGCGCAGCCACGCCGGGAATCGGGAACACCAGGTTGTCCGAGGAAGGGGCGGTGTCGGCACCCATCAGGTAGGTGCCGGCGTGCGGGATGCGGGTCGGTTTCCACTCGTAGTAGTACTGGCCGACCAGGGTCAGCGCATCGGTGACCTGGGCACTCACGTAAACCTGGCCGATCGGCAGGAACACTTCCTTGGTCTCGACACCCGGGTTGATCGCAGCCTTGACGCCGTCGACCGGCGATTGCGCGTAGGAGATCGCATGCGCGCCCAGCAGCAGGCCCTCGCCCCAGACATTGGTCTGGCGACCGACCTTGATATTCACCGGCACCTTGCCCAGCTCGACGTTGGCCCAGACGAAGGCGTCGAGGATTTCGCCGGACGGACCGTTCACGTAGCGCTGCACTTCGTTGTTGTACTCGGCGTTGCGGTAGGCGGTCAAGAAACCGGCGGGCGAGCGCACCGAGTGGTCGTCGTAGGCACGGTCATACCAGGCGGCGCCGGAAACACGCGCGCCGAGCTTGTTGCGCCAGCTGACGTCGAACTCGGTGAGGAGGTCGACGCGGTTGGTCACCATGTCGTGCTTGTCGAATTTCGAGTCGCCCTCGTCGTAGACGAAGTTGCGCAGCAGGCGCGGGTCCTGTCCCTCCATGCGGAAGCCGCCGGTATAGCGCACCGTGGTATCGAGGCGCATCTTGATGTCGGGGTTGGCGACTGCGATCTCGGTCGCCAGCGCCGGGAAGGCACAGGCGAGTGACGCTGCGATTGCGATACCGCGCAGCGCGAGGCTGGCGGGCGATGGAACACCGCGGGTTTGTTTCATGGGACCTGTCTCCTGTTTATCGGTTATGACCGCTTTTAGAAATCGTTCAGCACTGCTTGCAAGTCCTTCCAGTGAACCGTGCTGCTCGACTGTCTTCGGCCCAACGGATACGAGACTTTTACGACGTTTTGATTGTAGTCCTAATCTTCTTACAATTCTACTGTTTGACGAAGATTCTGTATGGAGAATTTTAAGAGCATGGTCCAGTCGCTTTCGTACGACGGATTACTCAGTGCCGGCGGCCTGGTTACGGGCCCGGACCATCTCCGTGAAATCGCGCTTGAGTGTCGGGTAGTAGGCGATCTGGCCCTGCAGCCCGCCCGCGATGTCGATCGAGGCCGCGCTGATGAAGGAGGCGTATTCGCTTGCCAGGAACAGCGCCATGCCGGCCACGTCCTCGGGTTTGCCAAAGCGTCCGAGGGGCACGACCTTGAGCACCATCGCGTCGAATTCCTCGCGCGAGACGCCCGGCCCCACTTCGCGGTAGTGGCGGTCCCACTGGCCGGTATCGATCCAGCCCATGTTCAGCGAGTTGACGAGGATGTTGTCCTTCGCGAGCGACATGCCGAGCGACTTCGACAGCGCAAGGCAGGCGGCGCGGTTGATCACCGAAGGAATGCCGTCGGGCGTCGGAAACGCGCCGGCCAGGGCATTGATCTCGACGATACGCCCCCAGCGCTGGCGCCGCATATGCGACACCACCGCCTGCACGAAGCGGAAATGCCCCATCTGCAGGATGTTGGCGTGCTCGAGGATTTGTTCGGGCGTCAGGGTGTCGAGATTGCCCCCGCGCCCCTGTCCCGCGTTGTTGACCAGGACGTCGATGCCGCCCCAGCTCTCGGCCACTTCGGCGACGAAGGCCTGGACACCGGCGCTGTCGGTGACGTCGACTTCGCGGGCGATGACCCAGTGCGTGCCCCCCGACAGTTCGCGCGCAGCGCTCTGCAGCGCTTCGCCGCCGCGCGCGCAGATGGCGACGCGCGCCCCTTCCGCCGCGAAGGCGCGGGCGATGGCCAGGCCGATGCCGCGCGAGGCGCCGGTAACGATCACCCGCTTGCCGCTCAGGTCGATGTGCATTGCTGTCTCCTTTTATAGGTACTGCGTATTGGCGGCGGCCGGTTCTGTGCCGGTCCTGCCGCCCTGCCTTGCTACATGCGTTCGATGATGGTCGCCGTGCCCATGCCGCCGGCGCAGCAGATCGCCTGCAGGCCGTAGCGCGCGCCGCGCCGCTCCAGTTCATGCAGCAGCGAAGTCATGATGCGGGCGCCGCTCGCGCCCAGCGGATGGCCGAGGGCGATTGCCCCGCCATTCACGTTGAGGCGCTCCTGGCCGACGCCCAGTTCCCGCGCCCACATCAGGGGCACCGAGGCAAAGGCTTCGTTTACCTCGAACAGGTCGATGTCGCCCGCCTCCAGGCCGCTCATCGCCAGCACCTTGCGCGTGGCCGCCACCGGGCCGGTCAGCATCAGGGTCGGGTCGGAGCCGACCGTCGTGAAGGAGCGGATGCGGGCCCGCGGCTTGACGCCAAGACGATTGACTGCAGCCGCCGACATCAGCAGCAGCACGGCGGCGCCATCTGAAATCTGCGAGGAATTACCGGCACTGAGCTTGCCGTTTTCGCGAAAGCTGGTCTTCAGTGTCCCCAGCTTTTCCGCATTCGTGCCGGGCCGGATGGTTTCGTCATGGGACAGCACGTCCGGCACGGGCTCGGCATGGCCGCGTTCCATCAGCGCGGCGACCGGCACCGGCGCGATCTCGCGTTCGAAAAAGCCTGCCTGGGTGGCCGCCGCGGCGCGGCGATGGCTCTCGACGGCATAGGCGTCCAGCTCTGCACGGCTGAGTTCCCACTTGTCGGCCACGCGCTCGGCGGCTTCGCCCTGGCTGGTCAGCTCCCACTTGTCGGACGCCATCCAGCCGAAGGCTTCGCCGTAGATCTCGCGGTTGCCGCCCATGCGCACGCGGCTCATGTTTTCTGCGCCCCCGGCCACGACCACCTCGGCGGCGCCGGACGCGATCATCCCGGCCGCTAGGTGCACCGCCACTTCGCCCGAGCCGCACTTGCGGTCGATCGCAAGGCCGGGAATCGAGGCCGGCCAGCCGGCGCCGAGCAAGGCGGTGCGCGCGATGTTGGCCGACTGCTCGCCGACCTGGGTCACGCAGCCGAAAATCACGTCGTCCACCTCGGCGGCTTCGATACCGGCACGGCGCACGATTTCATTGAGCAGGTGCGCACCCAGGTGGTCGGCGCGCACGCCGGCCAGGCTGCCCTTGTATTTGCCGACGGGCGTGCGCACGGCTTCGACGATGTAGATGTCTTTCATAGATTGCTCGCCTTCAGCCCGGAGCCCGGCACGCGCTGGCCCGCCGCGTCGTACTGGTAGACCCCATGGCCGGTCTTGCGCCCATGCCGGCCCGCCGCCACCATCTTGATGATCAGCGGACAAGGACGGAATTTTTCGCCGAGCGTGGAGTGCAGGTAGCGCAGTACCGACAGGCGCGTGTCCCAGCCGGTGAGGTCGCCCAGTTCGAGTGGTCCCATCGGGTGGTTGAAACCCATGCGCAGCGCGGTGTCGATGTCTTCGGCGCTGGCGGTTCCCTCCTGCAGCATCCACATCGCCTCATTGCCGAGCATGGCCGACATGCGGCTGGTAGTCAGGCCCGGAGATTCGTTGACCAGGATTGCGGTCTTCCCGATGGCATTGACCCAGGCACGGCTGCGCGCGACGGTCGCCTCGTCGGTGGCGATGCCGAGCACCAGCTCGACCAGCTTCATCTTGTGCACCGGATTGAAGAAGTGCATGCCGATCACGCGTTGCGGATGCGTCACCGAGGCCGCGATTTCCGTCACCGACAGGGCCGAGGTATTCGTCGCCAGCAGTGCGCCCTCGGCAAGCAAGGGCGCCGCCTCGGCCAGGATCGCCTTTTTCAGTGCCAGGTTTTCCGACACCGTTTCGACCAGCAGGTGGGCCCCAGGCGCGCCCTCGGCCAGCGCCGTATGCACGCTCAGGCGCGCCTTGGCCGCCTCGGCCGCCTCAGGCGCGAGCTTGCCCAGCCTGACGCCGCCGTCGAGGATGGCATGGATACCATGCAGGGCCTTTTCCAGCGCCTGGCCGTTGCTGTCCACCAGGCGCGTCACATAACCGCTGCCGGCAAAGGCGTGCGCGATACCGGTGCCCATCAGGCCGGCGCCGACGACGACCACTACTTCGTTCTTGTCGCTCATTGTTCTTGTCTCCTCAAGCGCCGGGCTTCTGCCCGACTACATTGCTGATGGTCCCGATCCCTTCGACGCTCGCCTCGACCACGTCGCCCGGCTTCAGGTAAAGTCCGGTGCCCTGGCCAACGCCTGCCGGAGAACCGGTGAACATGATGTCGCCCGCTGCAAAGCTCGAACGCTGCTCGACGAAGCGCAGCAACTGCGCCACGTCCCAGGTCATTTCGGCCGTCGTGCTGTCCTGGCGGAGCTGGCCGTTGACCCTCAAACTCAGGCGCAGCTGCGGGCTGCCGGCCGGGAATTCGTCGCGCGTGACGATCCAGGGACCGACGCCGGTGCTGCGGTCCTGGCTCTTGGCCGCGAACAGGTCCATGCCGATGCCGGCCGGGCCGCTGCGCTGCAGGTCGCGGGCGGACACGTCGTTGCCGACGGTATAGCCAAGCACCGCCGCCAGCGGGTTCTCAAGGTCGACCGGTGCGTCGCCGAGCACGACCACCAGTTCGACTTCGTGGTCGAGTTCAGCGGTGAGCGGCGGATAGCGGATCGGATCGTTCGCGCCGATCAGCGCCCCATACGCCTTCAGGAAAGCGATCGGCTGCGAGGGTGAGGTCAGGCCGAAGTCGCCCGCCAGGTGCTTGGCGTAATTGGCGCCGGCCACCACCACCCGGTTGACCGGTTCAACCGGCGCCAGCAAGCGCACATCGGCCAGGTGGCGCACCGCGCCCAGCAGGGGCAAGGCTGCCTGCCCTTCCGCCGCGCGGCCTGCCGCGATCGCACGGGTCAGCGCCGGCCCCCAGTCGGCAAATACGCCCGCGATCTCGCGCAGTGTTCCTGTCTCGCTGTCGACCAGCGCCCAGAATGGCGTCCCGCCATTGGTGCAGCGCGCGATCTTCATGCTGCGATCGCCGCCGGCTTCGCCACCTCGACCAGGGTCGACGGGTCGATGCGCAGCAGCTCGCAGGCGTTTTTCCAGCGGATCTTCTGCAAGTCCTCATCCGACAGGCGCAGGCCATCGGTCAGGTCGTGGCGCACCGCGTCGCTGCCGCCGAAGTTCGAACCGTAGACGACGTGGTCGGCACCGATGACTTCGATCATGGCCTGGCGCATCGGCAGCTCGTGCAGCTCGACGTCGAAGGTGAAGTTCTTCATGTAGTCCAGCACCGGCTTCTTGTTGTGCGAGACGTCCAGGTTCGGATTCGTTTGCGCGAGGCGCCCCAGCTGGTACGGGACGAAGCCGCCGCCGTGGGTAATGTAGATCTTCAGGTTCGGGAAACGGTCGAGCACACCGCCGTTGATAATGTTCCAGAAGCATTTGGTCTCGTCGTAGTTCATGCCGACGATGGCGGTGGTCTCGTAACGGTCGGTATTGGCTTGCTCGCCCCAGGTCACCGACTGGTTATAGCCGTGCACGAACATCGGCAGGTCGACGTCGCACAGGGCTTCCCAGACCGGGTCCATCTCGGGCGAGTCGAACTCGAGGCCGCCGAAATTCGCGCCACCCGCAACCAGGCCCTTGGCCCCGAGGGTGGTGCAGGCGCGGCGAATTTCTTTCGCCGCTTCAGTCGGTACGTTCAGTGGCGCATGGGCCCAGGCCATCAGGCGGTTCGGCGCAGCGGAACAGTATTCCGCCATCACGTCGTTGACCTTCTGCGCGAACGGTACGCCGAATTCCGGCTCGGCCCAGTACATGTAGCAGTGCGAAGGCACCGAGACCACTTGCGCGCTCTGTCCGGCGGCATCCATGCCGGCCAGGCGGGTCTTCGGATCGGCCCAGCGCTCCAGGTACTGGTTGATGTCGAGGTCCTTGCCTTCGGCCTTGGCCTTCTTCAGCGCGGCCTTGCGTTCAGGCGAACCGAGCGAGAGGATCCAGTGGCCGACACGCAGCTTGATGTCGCCGTCGGGGCGCTTTTCGAAGAATGGGCCCCAGTGCGGGTGCTGGTCGTAGTAGTCCGGGTGCGGCGCGTGGGCGTGAAGGTCGATGAGCATGGGGTGTCTCCCTGTGACGATTGGTTATCCCGACGCTGGGCGCAATCGGCCGGACACATCGGACGGCCGTAATCAGCCTGCCCACAAGCTCCATGTCTCAATCCGGCGCACTCGGTCGGTGCTTTTACATCAGGACCCATCATGCCAAAGATAGACAGATTTTGCAATTCTGTTTAACTTTTATTTTTGCGGCTGGTTTTGCAACACTGCGCGCGCCTCGCAGTCGACGATCGAATACAGGAAAGTCACGATCCGCTGCACCCCGTCCTGCGGGCGCTCCTGTGGCACCACCAGTTCGCTCAGCACGCAGCGGATCATCAGCTCGCAGACCAGTTCGCGGTCGATGCGGATGCCTAGGCGCGCGTCCCAGGCGTCGAACACGCTGCGCATCAGTTCCTCGATGCGCACCAGGGACTCGTTGAACAGGCGACCGAACAGGCGCAGCGTGTATTCAGGGGCGGCGCCCAGCAGCAGCCGGGCCTGGCCGTGCGCGGCGTAGTTGTCGAGGTAGCGCACCAGCGCATGGAAGCGCGCGGCCGGCTCCGCATGGGGCGTGACGGCGTCCGCCATCGCCTGCTGGAAGGAAGCGCGCTTGTGGCGGGCAAAGGCGTCGAGCAGCTCGTCCTGCGAACTGAAATACCGGTAGAAGGTGCCGCGCGAAACCCCGGCCAGCTGGCACACGTCGAGTATCGAGATGCGCTCCGATCCTTCGCGCAGGACGATCTGCTCGGTCGCCGCCAGGATCGCGGCGACCGTAGCCTCGGCGCGTCCCTGGGTTTTCGGCGGCGTGCCACCACGCGGGCCGATGCGCTCCGGAGCTGGCATCGGATCGACAGCGCTCTCGAGTCCCACCTGTCAGGCCTCCCTCACCGGCACATGCGCGGGCCGGGAGTTATAGCCGGGCAGGTGCAGTCCGCCGTCGACGTGGAAAGATTCGCCCGTGACGTAGCGCGACATGTCACTCGCCAGGAAGACAACCACCGGGCCGATGTCGTCTTCCGGATCGCCGCAGCGGCCCAGTGGGCGCATCGCCGCCGCACGCTCGGCGAAGCCCGGGTTCTCGGCCGCCAGCTTGTGGAAGGTCGCCCCCATTGCCGTCGGCGCGATCGCGTTGACGGTGATGTTGAAGCGCCCCCACTCGGCCGCCGCGCTGCGCGTCAGGCCGACGATCCCGGCCTTGGCGGTGTTGTAGTCGGCATGCAGCCAGGCGCCGATCTCGACGTCGATCGAATAGAAGTTGACGACCTTGCCGCCGCCGCGCTCACGCATGTGCGGCAGCGCCGCACGCATGGCCCACCAGCTGGCCTTGATGGTGGAGGTCAGCGTCTGCTCCAGCATCTCGTCGGTCTTGTCCTCCAACAGTACGTTGGGGGTCGGCACGAAGGCATTGTTGACCAGGATGTCGAGGCCGCCGAAATGCGCGACCGCCGCCGCCACGGCCGCCTGCACCGATTCCTTGCGCAGCACGTCCGTATGCACGAACAGGGCGCGCCCGCCCAGTTCCTCGAGCTCGCGCGCGACCTGCGCCCCGCTCTCGCGGTCGATTTCGGCGATCACCACCGCCGCTCCCTCGCGCGCGAAACGTCGTGCCACACCGCGTCCGATACCGCCGCCTGCGCCGGTGACCAGCGCTACCTTATCCTGCAGAAGTCCCATGCCCGCCTCCTCACTGTTGAACATTTTTTCTGTTATTGTACACATTCGTGCAAATAACCCCTATCGGGAAATTCAATATGCAATGCTTTCGCAGGCGGATCGAGTTGATCGGGCAACACGGCACAGGGCACGGACAGGTTCGGGCGGCGCTCGAGGACGATTTCCATCATTTCCGGGTCGCAGTCGACTACCGCGACGGGGTGGTGACGGCCGTGCGTGGGGAAACGCCGCGCCATCCCTTCAGCGCCTGCCCGGGCGCGGCCCCGGAACTGCAGAAGCTGGCCGGCATGCGCCTCGACGCGGTCGCCAATTCGGTGACCCTGCATACCGACGCCACCCAGCAGTGCACCCACATGTTCGACCTCGCGGGCCTGGCGATTGCCGCGGCCAGCCGGGGCGACACGGCGCGCCGCTTCGATATCGAAATCCCGCGCCATGTCGACGGGCGCACCCATGCGCGCCTGCTGCGCGACGGCGTCCCCGTGCTGGACTGGGAAGTCGAGGGCAGCGCCATCCTTGGGCCGGCACCCTATGCCGGCGTCGACATGCGGCAGGGGATGGCGCGCTGGGCGCTCACGACCCTGCCGGTGGAAGAAGCGGAAGCGGCGCTGGTGCTGCGCCGCTGCGCCCTGATTTCGCTTGGGCGCCTGAAGGATATCGACAAGGAGCCGCATGCGCACCTGACCGGGAGATGCTACGCGCAGCAGCCGCAGCGCGCCCCGCAGGCGATCCGCATCGTCGGCTCGACGTGGGATTTCTCGGCCCGCCCGGAGGCGCTGACACTGGACGACAGCGCCTGGCTGGCCGCGGACCGCGCCTGAATCCGGCCAGACCGCTCAGCGGTTGGCCGCCTCCCAGTCTTTTAGTTCGAAGCCCGGCGCGGCGGCGGCCGATGGCGTCAAAGCCGGTGGACGCGCCAGGATCTTGCGCGCCGCCATATGGTCGCCCACGCGGCCGCAGGATTCGACGGCGAGAAGCTCTTCGCCGCGGAAGCACAGCACCGATATCTGGCGCGCGGCAGGGTCGCCCAGCACGACATGGTTGTCGGCGCCGAAGGCCAGTCCCGCGATCTGCAGCTTGAGCGTGCCCTGGTCGGTCCAGAACCAGGGCAGCGCGCTGTAGGGCGCCGGCTTTCCCATCAGGCGCGCGGCAATCAGCTTGCCCTGGTCGACCGCGTTCTGCACCGACTCCAGCCGCGTCGGCTGCTCGCCGTTTTGCACACAGGGGAAGGCGGCGACGTCGCCCAGCGCCGAAATGTTCGGATCGGAGCTGAGCAGGCTGGAATTGACGCGGATGCCGTTATCGATGTCCAGTCCCGCCTCGAGCGCCAGCGCCACGTTCGGAATCACGCCGATGCCGTAGACGACCAGGTCGGCCGGCAGCCGGCGGCCATCGGCGGTGATGACGGCGACCGCCCGGCCGTTGTCGCCCTCGATCTCGGACACGCCGCAGCGGAAATTGAAGTGCACGCCCCAGGACTCGTGCGCGGTGCGGAACAGCGCGGACATCTGCGGCGACACCGCGCGCGCCATCGGCCGCTCGCCCAGTTCCAGCACCTCGACCGCGGCGCCCTCGGCAGCCGCCACGGCGGCGAATTCCAGCCCGATGAAGCCCGCGCCGATGACGACCACGCGCTTGACCGTCTTCAGGAGCGGCGCGATCGTTTCGGCATCACGGCGGGTCTTCACGCCGAACACCCCATCCAGCTCCGCGCCCGGCAGGTTCAGCGGGCGGTTGTGCGCACCAGTGGCCAGCACCAGGTGGTCGTAGTCGAGCGCTTCGCCGGAGGCCAGCAGCAGGCGCCGGTTCTGGCGGTCGATCGCCGCGCCGCGGTCGGCCACGAGGTCGATGCGCTGCTCGAGGTAGAAGGCCTCGCTGCGGAACTGCATGGCAGTCGCATCGATCTTCCCCAGCAGGAAAGCTTTCGAGAGCGGCGGGCGCTGGTAGGGCAGCCAGGGTTCGTCGTTGACGAGCGCGATCCGCCCGCCGAAGCCTTCCTGGCGTAGCGAGACGGCGACCTGCACGCCGGCGTGGCCGGCTCCTGCGATGACGACACTGTTGAGCGACATGATTCTGGTTCCCGGTATGAAATGAAGGCTCAGGCGCCGACAGCTTGCGCCTGGACGGAGGCCTGCGGACTGCGGCCGAGCATCAGCAGCATGGCCGCCCCAGCCAGCGTGCTGGCCGCGCAATAGGTCAGCATCATGGTGTAGCCGCCGGTGGCGCTGAACATGGCGCCGAACATCAGCGGCGCCGCTGCGGAAGCAACCGTGATCAGGCCCTGGTGCAGTCCGAAGATGCGGCCATAGTCCTTCAGTCCGAAGTAGCGCGCCATGAGGAAGGCGGCAATGTCGAATTCCGCGCCTGCGCCGAGGCCCGCCAGCGCTGCGGCACCCGACAGCAAAGCGATGTCGGTGCTGCCAGACAGGAAGATAAAGGAACCGGCGGCGGGCAGCGCGAGGCTGATCGCGGCCACGGCCGGCGGCCACAGGCGGTCGAGCAGGTAGCCGACCACCAGGCGCCCGAGCACGAGGGCGATGCCGAACCATGCGAACACCGCGGTGGCGGCGGCGCTGTCGAGCCCCCGGTCGCGCAGCATCGGCACCGTGCTGGTGACGACGCCCATCACGGCCGAAACGACCAGGCACAGAGCGATATTGCAGATCCAGTACTTGGGCGAGGCCAGCGCCGCGCGGAAATTCATGCCCGCCAGCGCCACCGGTGCGCCGTCCGCCGTCTGCGCGGCCACGCGTACTTCGGGCAGGCGGAACCAGGCCAGCGTCAGCGGGATGCCGATCAGGACGTTGACGAGGGCGAGAATCACGAACGGCGCCTGCCAGCCCCAGTGCGCCACGCCCCAGGCGAACAGCGGCGGCGTCACCGCGGCGGTGATACCGGTGCCGGACAGGCCGAGCGCCAGCGCCAGTCCGCGGTTGCGCACGAACCAGAGCGCGAGCAGCTGGGTCCAGGTCACGGCGAGCGCGCCCATGCCGACGATCGGCAGCAGGAAAAAGGCCGCATATAAGGTCCAGACCGAGCCGCCGATCTGCGTCGTGGCCAGGTAGCCGAGTGCCATCGTCAGCAGCGACACCACCGTGACGCGCTTGATCCCGTAGCGCAGGTTGAGCCAGCCGACCAGCTGCAGGCCGATCACGGCCCCGCCGAACAGGAAGCTGATCGCGGCCTGCAGGGCGGGCCGGTCCCAGCCGAACTGGGTTTGCAGGGGAATCACGAGTACCCCGAAGCCGTACAGCAGTGCCGCATTTATGCTGATCATGACGCCGGCGATCGCCAGCAGCAGGACGCGCCAGGCTTGCCTGAATTCGGCGAAATCGATCGCCGCGCCGTTCTTGGTTCCGACCATGCTTGTCTCCTCGAAGGTCGTTGGGAAGCGGCGCCCCTGGCTCTCGCGGCAGGTGGCGCCGTTGAATGCTTCAGTCGTGCGGGTTCACAATTTGACGATTCGGGAGCGCAGGATGCCGATGCCCTCGACTTCGAGTTCGATCACGTCGTTTGGCTTCAGGTAGCGCAGCTGCTCCAGCCCGCAGCCGTTGCCGACCGTGCCCGAACCGAGCACTTCGCCCGGATAGAGGGTTTCGGAGCGCGAGATATGGGCGATCAGGTCGTCGAACTGCCAGCGCATGTCGCGCGTGCTGCCCCTGCCCCACTCCTCGCCATTGACGCGGGCGACCATGCTGAGGTCATACGGATCGGGCAGTTCGTCCGCCGTCACCAGGCAGGGACCCATAACGTTGCCGGTGTCGAAGTCCTTGCTCTTGGCGGGGCCGAGCATACCGGCCATTTCCAGCGCCTGGGTATCGCGCGCGCTCATGTCGTTGAAGATGGTGTAGCCGACGATATGCTCGCGCGCCCGTTCGCGCGGCACGTCCTTGGCCTTGCGCCCGATATAGCAGGCGAATTCGAGCTCGAAGTCCATCGCGCGGCTGTAGGCCGGCCAGATCACGTCCTCGTCCGGACCGATCACGGCGAAGCGGTTGCACTTGTAATAGATCGGCTGGCGGTTGAAGGTGGCGAGCACGCGCTCGTCGGCGCGGGTATTCATCTGCGCCAGCGCCTCCTCGGGATTGGGCAGGTGGGCGACCCGCGCGCGGCGGGCGGCGGCAAAGCTCTGCCTCAGGTGCAGCTCGAAGCAGGAGCAGTCGCGCATCTGGGGCGGCGGCTGGATCGGCGCGCACAGCTTGACGCTGGCGCGTTCGATCACCGAGGCCGTCGGCGCACGCTCCACCAGGCGGCGCGCCTCGTCCAGTGCTTCCTCCCCGGCCTCGACCAGCGCCAGGATGCTGGTGAAGGCCGGCCAGCGCCCGAGGCCGGTTTCCTGCGCGGCGCTGGCCAGGTCGACGATGGCGCTATCGGCTTCGATCAGGGCGCCGGGGCGCATTGCGCCACGTTCGTCACGGTAGGTTACGAGTCTCATGCTTCATGTCTCCGTTGCGGGGCGCATGCCTTTTGTCGTGGCTGTACCCTCTCTGAATGGATAGCGCGACTACACCCGGCCGTTCACCGGAATGCAAGCGCCGGTGAGCGCCGCGGCCTCGTCGGACAGCAGGAAAGCGATCACCGCGGCCAGCTGGCCTGGCGCGACCCAGCGGCTGGCATCGGCGTCCGGCATGTCGCTGCGGTTGGCCGGCGTATCGATGATGCTCGGCAGGACCGCGTTGACGGTAACGCCGCGGTCTTTTAATTCTTCCGCCAGGGCCTCGGTCAGGCGCGCCACCCCGGCCTTCGATGCTGCGTAGGCGCCCATGCCCATGCCCGCTTTCTGCGCGGCGGCGGCGCCGACATTGACGATGCGGCCGGCTCCGCGCGCCAGCAGGTGCGGCAGCGCCGCCCGGCAGCTGGACACGGCGGTGCGGACATTGGTCTCGTACATGCGGTCCCACGAGCCCAGGGCGCCGCTTTCCAGCGTCTCCCAGGTAAACCCGCCGGCGACGTTGACGACGCCGTCCACGCCGCCCAGCACTTCGCGCACCTGGGCATAGGCCGCCTGGCAGGCGCTTTCGTCGCCGAGCTCGACGCCGCCGAGCGCCAGCGCCACCTGCGGCAGCCCGGACGCCGGCGCGGCGGCGCGGTCGAGCAGGACGACGCGCGCGCTCTCTTCAAGCAGGCGATCGGCCACGGCGCGGCCGAGGATGCCGAAGCCGCCGGTAACGACGATGATGCGGGATGCGAGTCTTGCGCTCATGGCTGGCTTTCGTAGGTAAAGCGGTTGAAACCGGGACAACTGAGGAAAACTTTAAACATATTTTCAATTTCTGTCTACATAGTTGTAGAATCTTTGCATCGACAGCCCACGCCGACCCGCGTTGAAAGGCCTCAGCATGACCAGAAAACTTCCTGTCCTGACACTCGAGAACCGCGCCTTCTGGCAAGGCGGCGCCGAGAACGAGTTGCGCATGCACCACTGCGGCGCCTGCGCCCAGTTCTTCCACCCGCCCGCCCCAATCTGCCCGCGCTGCCTGTCGGAAGACGTGGCGCCAAAAGCGGTGTCCGGCGCCGGCAAGGTCGTCACCTATACCGTCAATCACCAGCCCTGGCGCGCCGACCTGAAGGAGCCTTACGTGGTCGCGATCGTCGAACTGGCAGAACAGGCCGGCCTGCGCTTCGTCACGAATATCGTCGGGACGGCGCCCGAGGAGGTAGGCATCGACATGCCGGTACAAGTGCGCTTCGAGCAGGTCGAGGATGTCTGGCTTCCCCTCTTTGAAAAGGCCGCATGATGTTCGACCGACTCTACGAAAAAGACGTGGCGATTACCGGCATCGGCCAATCGGAAGTGGGCCGTCCGTCGAACAAATCGGCCATGCGCCTGACGCTCGACGCCTGCCTGGAGGCCATCGCCGACGCCGGCTTGTCGCGCGACGATATCGACGGCGTGTCATGCTGGCCCGGCGACAACAATAATGGCGATGCCTTCTCTCCGGTCGGCCCGAATGCCCTGATTGGCACCCTCGGCCTGAACGTGAACTGGTATGGCGGTGGCTACGAGGGACCGGGACCGCTGGCCGGGGTGATCAATGGCGCGATGGCGATCGCCGCCGGCCTGTGCCGCCATGTGCTGGTGTTCCGCACGATTACCGAGGCCACGCGGCGCCAGACCGACAAGGGCGCCAGCGCGCTGACCAACAAGACCGTGGGACGCGATACGAGCGCCGCCTGGCAGTGGTACACGCCCTTCAATGTACTGTCCGGCGTGAACCTGATGGCCATGTACGCCCAGCGCCACTTTCATGAGTACGGCACCACGCCGGAGCAGCTGGCTCAGATCGCCCTCACCTGCCGCGCGAATGCGGCGCTCAATCCGAAGGCGATCTACCGCACGCCGCTCGGCATGGACGACTACATGGCCTCGCGCATGATCTCGACGCCGCTGCGCATGCTCGACTGCGACGTCCACTGCGACGCCTCGACCGCCATCATCCTCTCGCGCGTCGATGCGGCGAAGGATGGCCCGAACCCGCCGGTGCGCATCGAGGCTATCGGCGCCGCGCTGCACCAGCCCTGGTCCTGGGACCAGCTCGACCTCACCGCCATGGCCACGCGCGACTGCGGGGACATGATGTGGGCGCGCACCGATATCAAACCTTCGGAGGTAGGCAATGCCCAGCTGTACGACGGCTTTTCGATCCTGACGATGATGTGGCTGGAAGGCCTGCGCCTGTGCCCGCGCGGCGAGAGCGGTCCCTTCGTCGAGGGTGGGCGGCGCATTGCCTTGTCGGGGGAGCTGCCGGTCAACACCAACGGCGGCCAGCTGTCCGGCGGGCGCACGCATGGCCTGGGGTATGTGCATGAGGCCTGCAGCCAGCTCTGGGGACGCGCCGCTGCGCGCCAGGTCGCACCTCATAAGGTAGCGGTGGCGGCCTCCGGCGGCGGCCCGCTGGGAGGAAGTTTACTGCTGGTACGGGATTGAACAAGCATTGTCAGGGGCCTTTCGAACAAGCACGCTTGCCCGCGACTGATTCTGATATTAGAATGGTATTTTAAATATCGACTCAGTCGCGCATCGCCGCTCTGGTCGCCCACTGGAGCGCCGCATGGCCACCACTACAAGCAGCGAAGAGCGGGCCGAGCTGGCCACGGGTGTCATCGTCAAACCGGTCGTGAACGCGATCCGCATACTGCGCTTCCTGACCGCTTCCGGCTCGCCCGAGCGCGCGGCCGACATTGCGCGCGAGCTGGCGCTCAATCCCAGTACCTGCTTCAATACCCTGCGCACGCTCGTCGCCGAGGAAATGCTCGACTTCGACCCCCTCTCGAAAACCTATTCCACGGGCCTGGGCCTGGCCAAGCTGGTCGAGCACCTGGTGACCCAGGGCCAGCGGCTCGAGGTGGTGCGCCCGCTGATGCAGGAATTTGCCGCGGCCCATCACGTCACCGTGACCCTGTGGCGGCGCATGGGCAACGAGCGCATCGTGCTCGTCAGCTCGGAAACCAGTCCGGGCGACCTGCGCATCGACATGGCGATCGGCCAGCGGCTGCCGATGCTGATGGGCGCGAGCGGCCGCCTGTTTGCCGCCCACCTGGAACTCGACGAGGCGCGCCTGCGCGCCGCCTTCGAAAAAATCCGCTGGCCGCGCCCTCTGAACTTCGAGGAATACCGCCAGCAAGTGGCCGACGCCCGCATCAAGGGCTGGGCCGTCGACGACGGCTATTTTTCGCCGGGCATCCTGGCGGTGGCGGCGCCCGTCGCCGACCGCAGCGGCGCCATCGCCTATGCCGTATCGGCGGTGACCTTCCGCGGCCAGCACGGCAGCGAGGAAATCGACAAGCTCGGCGCGGCCTTGCGGAAAGTTGCCGGCAAGATCGGGAATATCCTGTTCTGACATACGCGCATCACAAAACGTGACAGATTTTCGATTTGTGTGCATAATCGTCTCACAGACCCCCGCGGTCGGATAATTATTAAAGAGACGAATCATGAGCGACCAACTTCTTCACCGCGTCATCATCGAACGCAGCAAGTGCTGCGGTTATGGCCTGTGCGCCGCCATCTGCCCTGAAGTCTACAAGCTCGACGAGGGCGGCATCGTCTACGTCGACAGCGACATCGTCCCCGACGCGCTGCTGGAGTCGGCGCGCGAAGGCGCCGCCGCCTGCCCGGCCGAAGCGATCGCAGTCCAGGCCCCGGCCTGAGATTCCAACCTGGCGTACGCGCCAGGCGCAGGGCCGACTTGCAGCCGGCTTGACGGTGCAAGGCGAGCCCGCGCATGGCATGACGCCTACCTGCGGGGATAACCCATGAACAGACTAGCTGGAAAAGTCGCCCTGATCACGGGCACGGGCGGCGGCCAGGGCCGCGTCGCGGCCCTGTACTTCGCACGCGAGGGCGCCATCGTCGTCGGCTGCGACGTCGATCGTGCCGCCCACGAAGAAACGGCGCGCCTGATGGCGGCTGAAGGCTACACCCTGCACGGCTCGGCGCCGGTCGACCTCGGCGACCCTGAACAGGCCAGGCTCTGGGTCGAGTCCGCGGCGGAAGAACTCGGCCGCATCGACATTCTCTACAACAACGCCTCGGCCGCGAAATTCGGCGGCGTCGGCGAGATGTCGATCGAGGACTGGCATTTCACGATCCGTAACGAACTCGATCTCATCTTCTTCACTACCAGATACGCCTGGCGCCACCTGTCGGTGCACGGCGGCGTGGTCATCAATATCGCCTCGACGGCGGCCTGGGGCGGCTCGAAGGCGGCCGGCATCAGCGCCCACAGCGCGGCCAAGGGCGCAGTCGTCTCGTTCACCCGGCAGGTGGCGGTCGAGGGCGCGCCGCTCGGCATCCGCGCCGTCAGCATCAGCCCGGGCTTCGTGAAGACCCCGGGTACCGCGGCCTTCGTCGACAATCCCGTCACGCGCCGCATCATCCTCGACGGCGTGCTGCAGGACCGTCCTGGCGAACCGGAAGAAGTGGTGTCGCTGGCGCTGTATGTGGCATCCGACGAGGCGCGCTTCATGACCGGTTCCGACCTGGTGGTCGACGGCGGACTGCTCGCGATCTGAACACCATTCCAACAGGAGAATCAATGGACATCATCGGTATCGGCTACCTCGGTTTCGAGACCGCCAACCTGGACGCGTGGCGCGACTACGGCCCACAAGTGATGGGCTTCCAGGTCGCCCCTTCGCCGGAAGGCGATTCGGATTCGTTGTATTTCAAAATGGACGACCGGCGCCACCGGCTCGCCTTCCATCCGGGAAAGATCGACCGGATCGCCTACATCGGCTGGGAAGCGAAGGGCAAGCTGGAGTTTCACGCGGCGGTCGAACGCTTCCGCGAGCATGGCGTCGAACTTACCTTCGCCGACGAAGCCCTGCGCGAGCGCCGCGGCGTCAAGGAACTCGTCCGCTTCCGCGATCCGGTCGGCTACCAGCACGAGCTGTTCTACGCCCAGAAATGGATGCCGCGCTCCTTCCAGCCGGGCCGTCCCCACGGCGGCTTTACCTGCGGCGAGCGCGGCGTCGGCCACGTGGTCCTGATCACCCCCGAATACACGCCCGAGCTCGAGCACTTCCTGACCAACATCATGGGCATGCGCTACTACGGCGCTGGCGCCGGCAAGGGCAAGACGGGATTCTTCCGTTCGAAGCTCAACACGCACACCAGCCATGACATCGCCTACGGTTTCGGGCCGGGCAAGGCCGGGGTGCAGCACGTCGGCATCACCGTCCATTCGGTGCGCGACGTCGGCGAGACCTACGACCTGGTGCGCAAGAAAGGCCTGCAAATGATGATGACGCTGGGCCAGCATACGCAGGACCCGCACATGTCCTTCTACCACTTCACGCCCTCCGGTTTCGCGATCGAATGCATCGTCGAGCTCGAGCCCTGGCATGACGACGGCTATGAACTGAATCCGGAGAAACTGTCGACCTGGGGACACGAGCTGGTCGGCCCAATACTCGGGACCAGCGTGCGCTCGCCCGAGGAAGTGTTCGATCGCTAAAGGTCATGTTAGCGAACGGCCCGATCGATATTGTCTTTCGCCGGCGGTCGTGCAAGCGCCTGCCGGCGCCGCAGTATTGCCACGGCCGTGCTCCAGCATTTTCGCTCTGAGTAAGGTCACCGGTGTTGCAATGAACGCGACATCCGAAAAGCTTTGCCCTGAACCGGGGCCTATCCATGTCCCAGACCCTTCAAACGCAAGCCGAACGCTTCGCCACTGCCCTGCACGAGACTGCGCGCAGCTGGCGCCTCGCGCTCGAGGCGCGCCTGAAAGATTCGGGCGTGGGCCAGGCGGGCTGGATGACGATCGCAACGATTGCCAAGGCCACTGAGCCGCCCTCGCAACGCGTGCTGGCCGACCTGCTCGGCATCGAGGGACCGTCGGTGGTGTCGATGCTCGATCGCCTCGAACGCGACGGCCTTATAAGGCGCGCGCCCTGCCCGATCGACCGGCGCGTCAAGCTCGCACAGCTGACCGATGACGGCCGCGCGCTGTATGCACGGGTGCGCGGGGAAGCTGATTCCTTTCGCGTCGGCATGCTCGATGGTTTGTCCGAAGAAACCCTGACGAAGGCCGCCGAGCTGCTTGAACAGCTGCGTACGCGCATCGAACGCGCTGAGTGAAATATCTAATCCGGATCGTCAATGGAGATCGTCCTTGCACCCGTACCGGCACGGCGGGTGAATGCCGATGCTTTCGGCTTCATCACCCTGGCCGTCCGGCCACGCTATGCCGATTACTGGTGAAGCTGCGCTGTCAGCTCAGGAACCAGCTCGAACAAGTCGCCCACGAGGCCATAATCAGCCACCGAGAAGATCGGCGCTTCCGGATCCTTGTTGATGGCGACGATGGTCTTCGAGTCCTTCATGCCGGCCAGGTGCTGGATCGCGCCCGAGATACCGACGGCGATGTACAGCGACGGTGCGACGATCTTGCCGGTCTGGCCGACCTGCCAGTCGTTCGGCACGTAGCCCGCGTCGACCGCGGCGCGCGAAGCGCCCATGGCCGCGCCCAGCTTGTCGGCCAGCGGTTCGAGCAGCTTGAAGTTGTCGCCGGAACCCATGCCGCGGCCGCCGGAGACGATGATTTTTGCTGCCGTCAGTTCCGGACGGTCCGACTTCGCCAGTTCGCGGCCGACGAAAGCCGACTTGCCGAAATCGGCTGCTGCAGCGATCGATTCGACGGCAGCCGAACCACCGCTGGCGGCGGCCGCATCGAAGCCGGTGCCGCGCACGGTGATGACCTTGACGCTGTCGCTCGACTGCACGGTGGCGATGGCGTTGCCGGCGTAGATCGGACGCTCGAAGGTGTCAGGGGAGTCGACCTTGGTGATTTCCGAGATCTGGGCCACGTCCAGCTTGGCGGCGACGCGCGGCAGGATGTTCTTGCCGTAGGCGGTGGCCGGCGCCAGGATGTGCGAGTACGAACCGGCGATGGCCAGGATCTGCTCGGCCACGTTTTCGGCCAGGCCGTCGGCGAAATACGGCGCGTCGGCGACCAGCACTTTCGAGACGCCGGCGATCTGCGCGGCGGCTTCGGCGGCGGCGCCGCAGTTGGAACCGGCGACCAGCACGTGGACGTCGCCGCCGCACTGGGCGGCCGCGGTCACGGTGTGGTGGGTGCTGCCCTTGAGGGAGCCATTGTCGTGTTCAGCAATAACGAGTGCGACCATGATGTTTCCTTATTAGATGACTTTGGCTTCGGTGCGCAGCTTCTGCACCAACGTGGCGACGTCCGGCACCTTGATGCCCGCCGAGCGCTTGGCCGGCTCGACGACCTTCAGGGTCTTCAGGCGGTTCGCGACGTCGACGCCCAGGTCTTCCGGCTTGATCGTTTCCAGCGGCTTTTTCTTGGCCTTCATGATGTTCGGCAGCGTGACGTAGCGCGGTTCGTTCAGGCGCAGGTCGGTGGTGACGATGGCCGGCAGGGTCAAGGAAACGGTTTCCAGGCCGCCGTCGACTTCGCGGGTCACGGTGACCTTGCCGTCTTCCAGCACGACTTTCGACGCGAAGGTCGCTTGCGGCCAGCCCAGCAGGCTTGCTAACATCTGGCCGGTCTGGTTCGAATCGTCGTCGATCGCCTGCTTGCCCAGGATGATCAGCTGCGGCTGCTCCTTGTCCGCCAGCGCCTTCATGATCTTGGCCACGGCCAGCGGCTCGGTCTCGCCGGCGGTTTCGACCAGGATGCCGCGGTCGGCGCCGATCGCCATGCCGGTGCGCAGGGTTTCCTGGCACTGCGGCACGCCGACCGAGACTGCCACCACTTCGGTGACCTTGCCGGCTTCCTTCAAACAGACCGCTTCTTCGAGCGCGATTTCGTCGAACGGGTTCATCGACATCTTGACGTTGGCGATATCCACGCCGCTGCCGTCAAGCTTGACGCGGACCTTGACGTTATAGTCGATCACGCGTTTGACCGGTACCAGGACTTTCATGTTTACCTCCTCAGGCTTTTTTGTAATCGGTTGGCGGGCGCATCGTAGAGCGCCATCAGGAGCGTGCGGCTTTCCTGCGCCGCGTCCATGGCTTGTTCCTTCACATGGCCATAGCCGCGGATTTTCTCCGGCTGGCGCGCCAGCTCGATGGCGGCATCCAGGCGTTCAGGGCTCAAGCTGGTGCAGAACATGTCGACCAGCGCGAAATAATCGTCGACCAGTTGGCGCTCGCGGCGCCGCTCGGCGGTCTTGCCGAAGGGGTCGAGCAAGCTGCCGCGCAGTCCCTTGAACCGCGCCAGCACCCTGAAGGCGGACATCATCCATGGGCCGAAACGCTGTTTGACCAGCTTCCCGCCGGCGTCGCGCTTGGCCAGCAGCGGCGGCGCGAGATGGAAATTGAGCGTGTAGTCCTTCCCAGGCTCGCCGTCGAACTGCCTGCGCAGCTCCTCCAGAAACTCAGGTCCGCTGTGCAGCCGCGCGACCTCGTATTCGTCCTTGTAGGCCATCAGCTTGGCGAGATTGCGCGCGACCGCTTCGGTGAGAGCCAGGCGGCCGCTTCCAGCGATCCCGCTCTCCACCGCGCGCAGGCGTTCCACCGCGCCCCGGTAGCGCTCTGCATAGGTAGCGTCCTGGTAGGCGGTCAGCAGGTCGACGCGCTGCGCGACCAGCCGGTCGAGCGTCACCGGCATCGCCATCACGACGGCTTTGCCGGCCGGCCGGGCGGCCTCCTTGGCCAGCGTGGCCGGATCGTGCGCGGCCAGGCGACCTGCTTCGAAGGCCGCCTGGTTCTTCTCGACCGACACGGCATTCAATTCGATGGCGCGCAGCAGCGCCGCCCGGCCAAGCGGTATCCAGCCCTTCTGCCAGGCGTAGCCGAGCAGCAGCGGGTTGGCATAGATGCTGTCGCCGAACAGGCGCAGGGCCAGCGCGTTGGCGTCGATGAATTCGCAGCCGTCACCGATGGCCGCGCGGACATCGCCTTCGGCAGCCGCACCGGGGAAGGTCCAGTCGGGGTTGGACAGGAAGGCGGCCGCCGGCACCGAGGCGCTGTTGACCACGGCACGGGTGCGGCCGTGGCGCACCCGCGACAGGGCGTCGCCAGATGCCGCCACCATCGCATCGCAGCCGATCAGCACCGCCGCTTCCCCCATCGGTACCCGCGTGGCGTGCAGCTGTTCCGGGTGCGCGGCGATCTGCACATGGCTGAGCACCGCCCCGCCCTTCTGGGCCAGGCCCGTGATGTCGAGCACCTTGACGCCCTTGTTCTCCAGATGCGCGGCCATGCCCAGCAGCGCGCCGACGGTCACCACGCCGGTGCCGCCCACACCGGGCACCACGATGCCGCAGACGCCCGTCAAGGGCGGCAGTACCGGGTCAGGGGCCAGCTGCGAAGGCGCGTCGGCGGCGGCCGCCTTGGGCCGGCGCAGCTGCGCCCCTTCCGCCGTCACGAAGCTTGGGCAGAAGCCGTTCACGCAGGAGAAATCCTTGTTGCACGAGCTCTGGTTGATCTTGCGCTTGGTGCCCAGCGGTGTCTCCAGAGGCTCGACCGACAGGCAGTTCGATTTGACCGAGCAGTCGCCGCAGCCCTCGCACACGGCCGGGTTGATGAAGGCGCGCCGGGCCGGATCCGGGTAATCGCCGCGCTTGCGGCGGCGGCGCTTTTCGGTGGCGCAGGTCTGGTCGTAGATCAGGACCGACACGCCAGGCACCTCGCGCAGCTCCAGCTGCAAGGCGTCGAACTGGTCGCGGTGATGCACTGTCACGCTCGCAGGCAAACCGGTCCGGTCTACGTATTTTTCCGGTTCGTCGCTGACGACCAGTACCCGCGCGGCGCCCTCGCCCACCACCTGCTGCGCAATCTGCGGCACCGTCAGCGTGCCGTCCACCGGCTGGCCGCCCGTCATCGCCACCGCATCGTTGTAGAGGATTTTGTAGGTCACCGTCGCCCTGGCCGCAATGGCGGCGCGGATGGCGAGCAGGCCCGAATGGAAATAGGTGCCGTCGCCCAGGTTGACGAACACGTGCTTGTCGCGCGTGAAATGCATTTGCCCGAGCCAGCTGACGCCCTCGCCGCCCATTTGGGTCACGGTCTCGGTGTTCCGGTCCATCCACAGCGCCATGTAATGGCAGCCGATGCCTGCCAGCGCGCGCGAGCCTTCCGGCACCCGGGTCGAGGTATTGTGCGGGCAGCCCGAGCAGAACCAGGGTTTGCGCTCGGCCGTCACACGGGGACGCGCCGCTTCGCGCTCCTTGGCGTCGATGACTGCGATGCGCGCCTCGATCGCCGTGCACAGCTCCTCCGGCAGCCCGACGCGGCCCAGCCTGCGCGCAAGCGCACGGGCGATCAGCGCGGGCGAGAGTTCGTAGCGCGCCGGCAGCAGCCATTGACCGCGCGGGGCCGACCATTCGCCGCCTGCGCCGTCGCGCTCGTCGAACTTGCCGTACACCCGGGGACGCTGCCCGTGCGGCCAGTTGTAGAGCTGCTCCTTGATCGCGTATTCGAGCACCTGGCGCTTTTCCTCGACCACGAGGATCTCGTCCAGGCCGGCGGCGAACTCCTGCACGTCGTCCGCGTGCAGCGGCCAGACGCAGCCGACCTTCAGAATGCGGATGCCGATCCGGTGGCAGGCTGCGTCGTCGATACCCAGGTCGGCCAGCGCCTGGCGCAAATCGAGGTAGGCCTTGCCGGCCGCCACGATGCCGAAGCGCGCCCCGGGGGCGTCCATCACGATCTTATTGAGCTTGTTGGCGCGGATGTAGTCGAGCGCCGCATACCACTTGTGGTCGACCAGCCGCGCTTCCTGGTCCAGGGGCGCGTCGGGCCAGCGGATCCCGAGCCCGCCTTCGAGCGCCGGCGGCTCGGGAATGACGATCTGCATGGCGCCCGTGTCGATCTCGATCGAGGCCGACGATTCGACCACGTCGGTGACGCATTTCATCGACACCCACAGCCCCGCATGGCGGCTCATCGCCCAGCCATGCAGGCCGTAGTCGTGGAATTCCTGCACGCTCGACGGGTACAGCACCGGTATCCCGCAGGCGATCAGCAAGTGCTCCGACTGGTGCGCGACGGTCGAGGACTTGGCCGCGTGGTCGTCGCCCACCAGCATCAGCACCCCGCCGTGTTGCGAGGTGCCGGCCGAATTGGCGTGCTTGAGCACGTCGGCGGACCGGTCGACACCCGGGCCTTTGCCGTACCACATGCCGAACACGCCGTCGCGCGTCGCGCTTTCGTACAGGTTGACCTGCTGCGTGCCCCACACGGCGGTGGCCGCCAGGTCCTCGTTCAAGCCGGGCTGGAAGACGACGTCGTGGCTGTCGAGATGCTTCTTCGCCTTCCACAAGGCCAGGTCCAGGCCGCCCAGCGGCGAACCGCGGTAGCCGGACACATAGCCGCCGGTGTCCAGGCCCGCGCGCCGGTCGCGCGCCTTCTGCAGCATCGGCAGGCGCGCCAGCATCTGCACGCCGCTCAGGAAAATGCGGCCCTGTTCCACGGTGTATTTGTCGTCGAGTGCGACGGCGCGCAAGGCGGCGCCTGCTTCAGCGGTGAGCGGCGAATTCATGACAGGTTCCTGATGGTTTTGATGAACGGTGCGGGCGAGCGGCCTCCCGTCCCACTGCGGGACGTGGAGGGAGACCGGTCTGGAAACGTGGAAGCGGCCTAACGGCTACAGCGAGCGGGCGATGATCTCTTTCATGATTTCGGAGGTCCCGCCATAGATGCGCGCCACCCGGGCATCGACCCAGGCGCGGCTGATCTTGTATTCGCTCATGAAGCCATAGCCGCCGTGCAGCTGGAGCAGCTCGTCGAGGATCTTGCCCTGCATTTCGGAGCCCAGCAGCTTGCACATGGCGCCCACTTCGGGCGACAGCTCGCCGCGCATGGCCTTGCCCAGGCAGTCGTCGACGAAGACCCTGAGCATGGTCGCCTGCGCCTTGCACTCGGCCAGCTTGAACTTCGTATTCTGGAAATCGAACACGGTCTTGCCGAAGACCTTGCGCTCGCGTACGTATTCCAGCGTATCGTCGAGCAGGGCCTCGATGCACGCGGCGGCGCGCAGGCCGATGATGGTGCGCTCCCAGGCCAGCTGGTGCGTCAAATAGGAAAAACCCTTGTTCTCTTCGCCGAGCCGGTTCTCGACCGGCACCCGCACCTCGTCGAAGAACAGCTCGGAGGTATCCTGGCCCTTCAGCCCGATCTTTTCCAGCAGCTTGCCCTTCGAGAAGCCCGGCCGCTCGGCCTCGACGCAGATCAGCGTGAGTTCCTTCGCGCCCGGATCGAGCTTGGTCGCCGTGACCATCAGGTCGGCATTGCCGCCGTTGGTAATAAAAGTCTTCTGACCGTTGACCACGTAGTCGTCGCCCTCGCGCCGGGCGCTGGTGCGCATCGAGCGCAGGTCCGAGCCGATGCCCGGTTCGCTCATCGCGATCACGCCGATCATCTCGCCGCTGACCATTTTAGGAAGCCACTTGCGCTTCTGCTCTTCGCTGCCGTAGGCGACGATATAGGGCGCGACGATTTCCGAATGGGTAGTGAAACCGATGGCGGTGGCGTTCACCCGGGCCAGCTCTTCGATCATGACCGCCGAGTGGCCGAAGTCGCCGCCGGCGCCGCCGTACTCCTCGGGCACGGTCGAACACAGCAGGCCGACTTCGCCGGCCTTTTTCCATACCGACTTCGGCACGATGCCGGCGTGCTCCCACTCGGCCAGGTGCGGCACGATTTCGTTCTCGATGAACCGTCGGGCCATCTCGCGGAACATGTGATGGTCTTCCCGGAATACGCTGCGCATTGTCGTGTCTCCTGATGAAATGGGATCTAGCGTCCCTGGTACTGCGGTTCGCGCTTGCCGAGGAAGGCCGAGACCGCCTCGGCATGGTCCTCGGTATGGTGGGCCAGCGCCTGGTAGGCGGCCGACATCTCCAGCAGCGAATCGAGCCGCATGTGCTGGCCTTCGCGCAGCAGGCGCTTGGTCAGGCGCAGCCCGTGCGAGGGGTTCGCCGCTATGCGCCGCGCGATCGCCAGCGCCGCCTCCAGGACCTCGGCCGCCGGCACCACTTCGGTGACCAGCCCCCAGGCCAGCGCGGTCTGCGCATCGATGGCGTCGCCCGTCAGCGCCATCAGGCTGGCCTTGGGCATGCCGACGATGCGCGGCAGCAGCCAGGCGCCGCCGTCGCCCGGCACGATGCCCAACTTGACGAAACTCTCGGCGAACTTGGCCGAGTCGGCGGCCACCCGCACGTCGCACATGCAGGCGAGGTCGAGTCCAGCTCCGATGGCCGGGCCGTTCATCGCCGCGATCACGGGCACTTCCAGGCTATAGAGGCAAAGCGGAATGCGCTGGATGCCGTTGCGGTAGCTTTCGCTGACCTCGTAGGGCGAGCCGGCGAAAATGCCGCCGCGCTCGGCCATGTCCTTGACGTTGCCGCCGGCGCAGAAGGCCGGTCCGTTGCCGGTCAGGACCACGACCTTGATGCCGCGGTCGGCGCGCACCATGGCGCACAGGTCGACGAATTCCTGCATCTGGGACGGCAGGCTTAGGGCATTGCGGGTCTCCGGACTGTCCATCCGCACGGTGAGGATCGCGCCATCGCGCTCGATTGCCAGGAATGGTTTCATGCGCGCAGCTCCTGCAAAGTGTCGAAATGGCCAGCCGTTACCCCCGGCCAGAACCCGTGCGGGCCGGCGGCGCACACGGCGCGGCCTAGGCGCTGCGACCAGGCCGTGGCCGACCCGAATTCACTGCGCCAGGACCACAGCCGGCGCGTCGTCAGGTGCAGCGAATGCTCGTGCGTGAAGCCGATCGCGCCGTGCACCGCGTGGGCCACGCTGGCGCCGACGCCCGCCGCTTCGGAGGCGCAGATCTTCGCCGCAATGGCCTGCAGGCGCACGATGCGCGTTTCGGCGGCCGCGAACGCGGCTTCGGAGGCCATGACGGCGGCGGCAGTCTGTTCGGCCAGAACCGCTACCTGGTGCTGGATCGCCTGGAAGCTGCCGATCGGCTTGCCGAACTGGACGCGCTCGCCGGCATACTGCGTCGCCATCGCCAGCACCGCTTCCATGGCGCCGGCTATCTGCGCGGCGCGCAGCATGGCGCCGCCAAGCAGCAGCACGTCGGTCGGCCAGCCGGCCGGCAGCGCCGCGTGCGCGACTGGGGCGACCTCGTGGAACAGCAGGATCGCGCGGGGCTCGGCGGCGATATTCGCGCTCTCCTGGCGGCGGGCCGCCTCGGTCGGCAGCAGGACGACCGCCGGGTTGGCACCGCCCGTCACCGCGACCACGAAGGGCACCGCATCGCCCCAGGGAACGTCGAGCGCTTCGCCGCTGACCGTTGCGCCCTGCAGGCGCAAGCTGCCGGAACCGGCGATGCTGACCGCCCCTGCCGCCGGCGCCAGGCCGGCCGCTCCGAGCAGCCAGTTGGCCAGCATGGCCTCCGGCAGCGGCAAGGGCAGGTTGAAGCGGCCGGCGAGCCGGATCACGCCGCAGACATCGGCCCAGGACGCGCCCGCTCCGCCGAGGGACTCGGGCACCAGCGCCAGCGGAAAGCCGGATTCCTCGACTTGCGCCCACATGGCATGCGGCCATGAATGAGGCCCGTTACCGCCTTCGCAGGCCAGCACCGCGGCGGGGCTGGCCAGGTCGGCGAACAGGCGCTCGACCGTTGAATCGAACAGTTGTCTCATGATTAACGCATTCCCAGACCGCGCGCGATGATCCCGCGGAGTATTTCGCGCGTGCCACCGCGCAGTGAAAATGAAGGGGCCTCCTGGGTCAGGTAGGCCAGTACCCGTGCGTGCTCGCTGCTTCCGCGCGTGGCGGGCAGGGTTTCGAGCAGCAGCTGCGCCAGTTCCGGCAGCTCCTGCTCGAAGGTGGTGCCGAGTTCCTTGACAACCGATGCTTCCAAGGCCGGGTTGCGTCCGGCCGCCAGCTGGGCCGTCACCGCGAGCGACATCTGGCGCAGCGTGACCAGGCGCGCCGCCAGGCGTCCGATCTCGCGCGCCTGGTAAGCGTCCGGCTCGCTGCCGACCGCCTCGATCAGCGTATGCATCAGGGCGATCGAGCTCAGGAAGCGCTCCGGCCCGCTGCGCTCGAAGGCCAGCTCCGCCGTCACTTGCGCCCAGCCCTGCCCTTCGGTGCCGATCAGGGCGTCCGCTTCGAGTGTCAGGTCGTCGAAAAACACTTCGTTGAAATGCGTGGCCCCGGTCAGGTCCTTGATCGGCCGGATCGTGATCCCCGGCAGCGACAGGTCGATGATGAACTGGGACAGTCCCTCGTTGCGCTTGCTGTCGATGCCGGTTCGTACCAGCGCGATCATGTAGTGCGAGCGATGGGCATTCGTGGTCCAGACCTTCTGCCCGTTGACGATCCACTTGTCGCCGGCGCGGCGCGCGCTGGTCTTGATGGAAGCGAGGTCGGAGCCGGAATTCGGTTCGCTCATGCCGATGCAGAAGAACTGCTCGCCGCGGCAGATCGCGGGCAAATGGAACTCTTTCTGCGCCTCGGTACCGTAATGCAGGATCTGAGGTCCGCTCTGGCGGTCGGCGAACCAGTGGGCCGATACCGGCGCGCCGGCGGCCAGCAGCTCCTCGATCACGACATAGCGGGTAAAGGGACTCGCATCGGCGCCACCATAGCGTTTCGGCAGCGCCATCCCGACCCAGCCGCGCGCACCCAGGCGGCGGCTGAACTGGGCATCGAATCCCATCCAGGATTCGGCGCGCCGGGTCGGCGGATAGTGCGCCAGGGCGTCGGCCAAAAAGGCGCGCACGTCGGCGCGAATGGCCTCGGCCTCGGGCGGGATGGGACTGAATGTGAACTGGTCGATGGACATGGGCAGTCATGCGTTGGAGTCGGACTCCTGGCCGCTGTCGATGCGGCCAGGTCCCGGGAAGGTCGCCCTTCCCGTCAGCGGATGCTCAGAGCGCGGTCTGGGCGTCGGCGGCGGCAAACATCTTGTTGATGTCGCCCGAGGTCACCGGACGGCTCGGGTCGCGCTCCGGCGCCGCGCCGCCCAGCCCGAGGGCCGGCTCGATGCTCACGTGCGTGGCCTGCGCCTTGAGCGCGCCGACGGTGCAGTTCTCGCGCCCGAGGACCGAGAAAGGATCGTAGGAGAACTCGCGCATCGCATTCAGGTGCGTGATCTTGTTGATGACCTCGTCCGACAGGTGCTGGGCCTGGCTCCAGAACACGTTCGCCGAATTCGGCCAGGTGCAGTCGGAGTGCGGGTAATCGCATTCCCAGGTGACCTTGTCGACATTGATCGAATCGAGATTTTTCAGGCCGAATGCATCCTCGATGAAGCAGGTGATGATGTGTTCATTGAAGATATCGCTCGGCTTCTTGTCGCCGAAGTTCGAATTGGTCCACTCGTGGTGGTGGCTATGCGTGAAGTCGGCGCGTTCGAGCAGGTAGGGAATCCAGCCAATGCCGCCTTCGGACAGGGCCATGCGCAGCTTCGGGAACTTCTTCCACATCGGCGCCCAGATCCAGTCGGCGGCCGAGTTCGAGATCGAGATCGGCATCGAGGTGATCCAGGCGTCGATCGGCGATTCGTCGGATGCGTGGGCCGCCTTGACGCCGGTGCCGATGTGGCAGCAGATCACGACGTTGTTATCGGCGCAGGCCTTCCACAGCGGATCCCAGTACGCATTGTGGATCGACGGGTAGCCATGCACGGTCGGATTGTCGGACAGGGTCAGCGCATGCACGCCCTGGTCGGCCAGGCGCTTGACTTCGGCGGCAGCGGCCTGCATGTCCCACCAGGGAACCATCATGAGGGGGATGAAGCGGCCCGGCGCGGCGTTGCACCAGTCGTGCAGGTGCCAGTCGTTATAGGCCTGGATCGCGGCAAGGCTGACCTCGCGGTCGTTCATCACCTGGAAGCGCTGGCCGGCGAAACCGGGGAAGGTCGGAAAGCACAGCGAACCGAGGACGCCGTTGGCGTTCATGTCGTCGACGCGCGCCTTGACGTCCCAGGTGCCGCGGCGCATCTGCTCGTAGGAGAGCGGCTCCATGCCGTATTCGTCCTTGGGGCGGCCGACCACCGAATTGAGGCCCATGTAGCCCGTCGCGCGGTCTTCGAAGACCCAGACGTCGCGCCCTTTGATGGACTCGACTTTCGGCTGGCGGCCCTTGAATTTGGCAGGCATGTGGCGGTCGAATGCGCCGCGCGGCTCGATCACGTGGTCGTCCACGCTGACCAGGATCAGGTCTTCATATTTCATCGTTGTCTCCGAGAATGTGATTTGTACAACCAGCGAATGGTTTTGTTCTGGCTTCAATTCTAGAACAGAAACCGGATTTATTAAACACTTTTTCGTTTTCTGTTCATAAAAAGTCGTGCAGCTTCAATCCCAGAGGACGTGCACGTGCTTCGGTCCGCGCAATTGCGCGCCCGTGATGTGCGGCGCGGGCATGTCCGGATCCAGGCGCAAGTTCGGCATCAGGTCGAGGATGGCGTTGACGGCCACCTGCAGCTCGGTCTTGGCGATGAACTGCCCGATGCACATGTGCGGGCCGAAGCCGAAGCCGAACGAAGGTTTCGGCTTGCGGTCGATGTCGAACTCCTCGCTGTTCTCGAATGCTTCCTCGTCGCGGTTGGCCGAACTGACGATGCACTGGACCATCGCCCCTTTCGGGATCGCCATCCCGGCCAGTTCCAGGTTCTGGGCCGCCTGGCGCACCTTGAAGGTGGCGACCGGCTCGAAGCGGATCGCCTCGTCGATCGCCTTCGGGATCAGGCTGCGGTCCTGGCGCACGCGCTCGAGCAGCGCCGGGCGCTCGAGGAGCAGCGTCATCAGGGTGCCGAAGGTACGCGTGGTGGTCTCGGCCGCTGCCGGCAGCAGCGAGCGCACGAAGGTGGTCACCTCATGGTCGTCGAAGCTGCGGCCATCGCTCTCGGCGCGGATCAGGCGGCTGATCAGGTCGTCGCTGGCGGCGCCGTTCCTGCGCACTTCGACCACCGCCTCATGGGTCGCGTCGTAGAGCGACTTGGCGGCCTCCATGGCCGCCTTGCGGGCCAGCGCGGCCTTTTCCGCGTCGACCTGGGGTCCAGCCAGTATCGCCAGCGCCCAGGCGGCGTACTGCTTGATCTTTTCCGGCTCGCTGCCCGGGAATCCGATCAGGGCGTAGATCAGGCGGATCGGGAAGTACAGGCCGAATTCCATCAGGTCGGCCTTCTTCTTCGGCACCAGCTCGGCCAGGAACTCCTTGCGCAGGATCGGATCCATTTTCGAATCGCGCCATTTGTTGACGACTTCCGGCATGAAGATGGGCTGCAGCAGCGCCCGCGCCTTCTTGTGCGCGTCGCCATCCATGCCCGTCAGGATCAGGCCATCGAAGAAGGAACCAAGGCCTTCGGCGATGAAGCCGCTGGTGTAGTTGGTGGCGTCGCGCAGCACCGCCATCGTTTCCTTGTACTTGAACACCGTGAAGGTCGGCCGGTTCGCGTCGAGCCCGGCGATATTCGGCACGCCAAGCTTGCCCATGAAGTTCTCGGCGATGATCGGAGAATGCTTGCGCATGTCGCGGTAGATCGCGTGCAGGTCGACATCCCCGCCACGGTAATTGTCGGCCACGCCTGAATAGGCACTCTCGAGACTCACTTCTTTCACACTGCTCATGCTGTCATCCTCCGGTTGTTGGTCCTGGTGGTGCGCGGACCTTTAGTTGAACACTTTTGCAGATAGTGCTCTATTTCCGGAGGATTGCCAAGCAATTCGCGTTGCGCTGGCTGCGCTACGGGATCATCAGGCCGCCGTCCACGGCGAGGGTCTGGCCGGTGATGAAGCGGGCGCCGTCGCTCATCATGAAGACAACGAAGGGCGTCATGTCGCGGTCCGGATCGCCCAGCCTGCCGCCGAGCGGGATCAGGCCGGCCATCATCGCGTCGTGCGCGGCCAGCGCCTGCGCATCCATGCGTGCGCGGTGCGCTTCGTACATCGGCGTCCACATCCCTGGCGCAGCGGCATTCACGCTGATGCCGTGGCGGCCCCACTCCTTGGCCACGGTCCGGGTCCAGCCCAGCACGGCGGCCTTGGCGGCGGAATAATGGGCACAGCCGGGGAGGCCCATCACCCCCGCGGCCGAGCCGAAATTCAGGATCCGTCCACCGTGCTCGCGCAGGTGCGGGAAGGCCGCCTGGTTGGTGTTCATGGTGCCGCGCGCGTTGACGTCGAACATCAGGTCCCAGTCGGCGTCCAGAATGGACTCCGCGGGGGCCGCCCGTTCGACGCCGGCGATGTTCACCAGGCCGTCGAGCCCGCCCAGCCAGGCCGTGGCTGCGCCGAACGCGGCATCGACCTCGGCGCGCAGGCGCACGTCGCAGTGAAAATAGCGTGCGGCGCCCGGGCCGGCGGCGTCCGCACGGCCCGCCTCTTCCCTGCCCGCCGCGTCGTTGACGTCCATCGCAGCCACTTGCGCACCTGCCGCCACCAGGCCGCGCAGGACGCTCGCGCCAATGCCGCCGGCCGTCCCGGTGACGATCAGCCGTTTACCGTTCAGTTGCATATCCCCTCCTTCCGTTGGTCGAATACCTTGGTCAACTGCGATGCGGGACTATCCTGAGTGCCTGCATGCTGCCTGTGCCCAGCGCAGCGGCCATCACCCAGAACAGGACCGGCGCGCCGACTGCCGTCCCGAGTACGCCGAACAGCAAGGGCATGGCGGCCATGGAGACGTGAATCGCCATCGAGCGCAGCGCCAGTGCTTCGCCATGCCGCTCGGGCGGCGTGAGCTCGTGCAGGGTCGCCATGATCGCCGGCTGCACCATGCCCAGGGCGATCCCGAGGACGGCGGCGCAGGCCGCCATCGCCCAGGCGCTGCCCAGCAGCGGGTAGGCGGCGAACACCGCGCAGGTAAGCAGCAGCGCTCCCGTCAGCAGTGTGCGGGGTGCGAGACGCCCGCCGAGCAGCGGCATCAGCAGGCGCACCGACATCGACGCGACCGCATACGCGGCGAGAACGCTGCCCAGCGCGGAGGCGCTCAGGCCGCGCTCGACGCCCAGCAGCGGCAGCGCGAAGCCGTGCACGTCCCAGCTGAGCGAGACCAGCCAGCTGACGAACAGCAGGCGGCGCAGGGGCGCCAGCCGCAGCAGGTCGAATGCCGAGGCTTTTTGGACCGCTTGCACAGTTGCCGAACGCGGCTGTTCGGGCGGCACCGCCTGGGCCGCCAGCAAGGTGGCGGCCGGCAGCAGTGCGAGCACCAGGAAGGCGGACGAAAATCCTGCATGGTCGATCAGCAGCCCGGCCAGCATGGGGCCGAACAGGCCGGCAATGGCAGGCGCAAGTGCGATCCAGCTGAAGACGCGCAAACGCTCGGTGTCGCCGGTGGCGAGGCGGCTGGCGCTGCGCTGTATGGCGATCATCCCGAAGCCCGACCCGGCGCCGCTGAGCGCAGCGGCCGCACACAGGGTGAACAGGTTTTGCGTCGCCGCCACCAGCAGTGTCCCCGCAAGGGCGCAGCCGGCCGCAAGGCGCACCGGCAGGTGGTAGCCGCGCCGGTCCGCCAGGCGCCCGGCAGGCAGCGCCAGCAAGGCCGGGAACACGGCGAACATCGTCATGACCAGGCCCACCGACCAGGCCGAGCGGCCCAGCGCCAGCACGTTCAGGGGCGCCGCCAGCCGCACCCCCTGGGCGCAGGCGTGCAGGCCGACCTGGCAGGCCAGCATGGCGGTTAGCGCCGCGTGCGGCCTGCGCACGAGCATTGCCGCGCTAGGCATGCGCGCTTTCGATGGCGGCCAGCGCCTGTTCGAACAGGCGCACGGCCGAGGCATGGTGTACCGCGCCGGTGTCCGGGTTCCCCTGGCCGGCGCAGGAGCGCGCGTAGCTGGCCTCGAGCATGATGCCTAGCTTGAAGCGTGCCAGCGCCACATACCAGTCGATCGCGGCGAGGTCGCGCCGGCTGCCGGCGCGGTAGCGCTCGACCAGTTCGGAAGTGGACGCCAGCCCCTGCGCCGGCTCGATGCGGATCGTCCCGGCGCCGCGCCCCTCGGCATCGGGCCAGGTGGCCACCAGCCAGCCCAGGTCGAGCAGCGGGTCACCGATCGTGGCCAGCTCCCAGTCGATGATCGCGGCCAGTTCCGGACGATCGCGGCGGAACATCACGTTGCCGAAATGGTAGTCGCCGTGCAGGATTCCGGGCGTGAAGCCGGCCGGCAGGTGCGCGCCGAGCCAATCGGCCACGCGGGCCAGGCCCGGCAGCGCCTGTGCTCCCGGCCAGCCGGGGTGCCGGCTACAATCCTCGAGGTGGCGCAGCCAGCGCGGCACCTGGCGGGCGAGAAAACCCTCGGGCTTGCCGAAATCCGTCAGTCCGGCCTGGCCCGGGTCGATCTCGCCGAGCCGCAATAGAGCGTCGACCATCGCATGGCCCATCGCGTGGCGCCAGCCCGGATCGGTCGCATAGGGTAAGGGCAAGCGCTGCGGTGTCGCCGTGAAGCCGTCCACCGGCGCCATCAAATAGAACGGAACGCCCAGCACGCCGGCGTCGTCGCCGGCAGCGGCCAGCGCCGCATGCGGCACGGCGCTGCCGGCCAGCGCCCGCAGCAGGCGCGCCTCGCGCAGGAAAGCCTTGCCGCCGTCGGCCAGCGTGCCGGGGCGCGGACAGCGCAGCACCCAGGCTTGGCCGCCGTCGCGTTCGAAGCGCAGCAGGAAGTTCTGGGTGCCGCCGGTAAGGAGCGTGGCGGCGCGCAGCGCTCCCGTGCCGATGCCCTGCGCATCCATCCACGCCCTCAAGGCATCGAGGTCGAGGACGGTCTCGATGGTCTCCCCGCTCATCCGGGCACCGCGCGGAATTTTTCGGCCGCCAGCGCCGCCGCGGTCGGCCGGTGGTAGGCCGGGAACAGGTCGGCGCAGGCCTCGTACTCGCGCAGCAGCTGGCGCGCCACGGTCACCTTGTGGACTTCGGTCGGCCCGTCCGCCAGGCCCATCTGGTAGGCACGCACGATCAGGCCGACGAAAGGCATCTCGGTCGAGACGCCGATGGAACCATGCACCTGCAGCGCGCTCGAGGCGATATCGTGCAGCACCTTCGGCATGGTCGCCTTGACTGCCGCGATGTCCTTGCGGACTTTCTGGTAGTCGTGGTACTTGTCGATGCGCCAGGCGGTGCGCATGACCAGCAGCCGGAACTGTTCAAGCTGGATCCAGGCATCCGCGATTTTCTCCTGCACCATCTGCTTCTCGGACAGCAGCGAACCCTGGGTGGTGCGCGAGAGCGCCCGCTCGCACAGCGCGTCGAGCGCCTTCTGCGCCTGGCCGATCACGCGCATCGCATGGTGCACGCGCCCGCCGCCGAGGCGGACCTGGGCGATGGCGAAGGCCTCGCCCGGCGCGCCCAGCATGTACTGCGCGCCGACGCGCACGCTCTCGAACTCCAGATAGGCATGGGTCGCTTCCGGATCGTCCGCCACACCGACATTGCGGATGATGCGAATACCGGGCGTGTCGGCGGGAACGACGAACATGCTCATGCCGCGGTAGGTCGAGGCGGCGGGATCGGTGATCGCCATCACGATGAAGAAATCGGCATAGCGCGCATTCGAGGCGAACCATTTCTGGCCGCTGATCACCCAGCCGTCGCCCTCGCGTACTGCCTGCGTGGTAAATACTTTCGGGTCGGCGCCGCCCTGCGGCTCGGTCATCGCAAAACAGGAGACGACCTCGTTCGCCAACAGGGGCGCGAGAAAGCGCTCCTTCTGGAAGGGCGTGCCATAGGCTGCGAGGATCTCGCAGTTGCCCGAATCGGGCGCGTGGGCGCCGAACACGATGGGCGCGAACAGCGCCCGGCCCAGGATCTCGTTCATCAATCCGAGCTTGACCTGCCCGTAGCCGGCGCCGCCGAGCTCCGGGCCGAGGTGGCAAGCCCACAGCCTGCGCTCCCTGACTTGCCGCTGCAGCGGACGCACCAGCGCCGCGAAGCGCGGGTCGTGGATATTCCACGGGCTGCCCAGCACGTGCTCGAGCGGTTCGACCTCCTCACGCACGAATTCCGTCATCCAGTCGAGCTCCGCCTGGAATGCGGGCTCGGTTTCAAAATCCCATGCCATGTCAGTCTCCGGGTTACAGGTTCATGCGAGCAGCAGGCCGCCGTCGACGAGCAGCGTCTGGCCCAGCACGTAGGCGGCGAGCGGCGACGCGAGGAAGAGCGCGGCGCCCGCCATGTCGTGCGGCGTGCCGAGCCGGCCGAGCGGTATCTTTCTCAGCGAGGCGGCCAGCCGCTCGGGGTGGTCGGTGGTGACCCGGGTCAGCTTGGTGGCGACCAGGCCGGGCGCGATGCCGTTGACCCGGATGCCGTCGCCGGCCCAGGCTTCGCCGAGCGTGCGGGTCAGGCCGTAGGCGCCGGTCTTGGAGGCGTTGTAGGCCGGCGTGCCGACAGTCGAGTGAAAGGCCGCCGCGGAACTGACGATGATCATCGATCCCCGGGCTTGCGCCAGCATGTCGTGAAAGCGGTCGCCGCAGGCCATCAGGCTGACCAGGTTGACATTGACGACCTCGCGAAAAGCCGGCACCTTGAATTCTTCTCTCCGGTAGCGCACGATGCCCTGGGCGCAGACCAGCACGTCGAGGCGCTCGAAGGGCACCTCCGCGCCGGCCACCGCGGCTGCGTCGCCGACATCGAGCCTGGCATAGTGCAGACCCTCGAGATCCGAGTCCGGCGAATCGGCGTAATCGGCCGCCTGTGCCCTCGTGCCCCATACGTGCACCTGCGCGCCGCGCCGGCGAAAGGCCTGGGCGATGCCGTTGCCGATGCCGCTGGAACCGCCGACAACGAGCACCGTCTTGCCTGAAAAATCGAGTTCGTTCATACGCTTGCCCCGGATGCGTTCATAAAATGGTTAAGCCCTGCTGTTCGAGGGCGGCAATCCGCTCGGGGCCGAGCCCGAGTCGTTCCCAGACTTCGCGGCTGTGTTCACCCAGCGCCGGCGGCGGACGGTCCAGGCGTAAGGGCAAGTCGCCGAAATCCCAGTAGGCGCCCACTTGTTCGAGTTCGCCATACACGGCATGGCGGTAGCGCGCGTGCAGCCCGGCGGCGGCGTGGTCCGGATCGTCGTGGAAGGCCTCACCCTGCGCCTCCAGTACCGGTTCGGCCGGCACGCCGGCGCCGCACAGGGCGGCCAGCGCGGATGCTCGCGGCTGTCCGGCGAACCAGGCTTCGCGCTGCTGCTGCGTGCTTCCCGCCACGCCGGCGAAGGCTTCCGTTTCGCGCGCTCCCATGGCGGCGACGGCGAGCCAGGCGTCGCGGCAGCGATAGATCCGGTGGTCGATCGAGAGCCCGGTCTGGCCCTGGTCGAGCTGTGCGACCGGCGTGGTAGCGCCGTCGGGCAGCATCACGCTTTCCGCCACGGTCAGCAGGGTGGCGCCGAGCAGCGACGAACAGACTGCCTGCCCTGCCCCGGTCTCGAGCCGGCGGTAGTGCGCGAGCAGCACGGCAAACACTGAGGACAGGGCGGCCAGGTAGTCGCCGACGCCGAAACGCAGCCACATCGGCGGATTGCCTTGCCCGCCGCATTCGGCTTCCCAGCCGCAGGCAGCCTGCATCAGCTGGTCGAAGCCCGGCCAGTCCTTCTGCTCGCCCTTCGGGCCATAGGAACTGATGTGGCAGTAGACCAGCGCCGGGTTAAGCGCCTGCAGCGCCGCATAGTCGATCCCGAGCTTGCGCGCGGCGGGCAGCCGGATGTTGTGGTGGACGACATCAGCCCAGCGGACCAGCGCGTCGAGGGCATCTCCCGCGCCGGCCTCGCCCAGCTTGAGCGCGACGCCGAGTTTGCCGCGCTGGGTGCCGGCGAAGATCCGTTCCAGCCTGCGCATGGCGTCGCCCGCCGGCGGCTCGACCTTGATCACCTCGGCCCCGAGGTCGGCGAGCAGCATCGTGGCGAAGGGGCCCGCCAGGTAGGCGCCGAGATCGAGTACTTTCATGCCGGCCAGCGGCGCCAGCGCTGCGGCCGGTGCGGGCGGCGCGACTGGCGCCGCCGCGGGCCGCGGGGGAACATGGAGCGGCCCGCGCTCCGCGTCGGCCAGCGCACCGCGCACCACCGGCGGCGGTTCGGTCAGGTAGGCCGGACCGGGCTGCAGCACCGTACCGCGCGTCTTGTCGTCGACTTCGACCACATAGCCGTTCGCGCGCGCCTGCCCGCTGGCATAGATGGCCCCGAACGGTGACGCCACCTGGGCCGCGACGTCGTGCTGCCAGAAATGCTCCACCCAGTCGCGTGCGGGCCGGGTGGCCATGATCGCCTTGTTGGCGCCGAAGTTCGGGGCCACGTGGCTGGGCGGGTATTTCGCGTTTTCGGCGGCGACGGCTTCCGGCCCCATCGCGGCCAGCGCCTGCGCCATCCAGGGTGCCTTGTCGGGCGAATAATGGACGTGCACCCATCCGCCATCGGCGCAGCGGTGCAGCGGGATCGGCGTGCTCTTGGACAGCCCCTTCGCGAACACCGGCGTCGGCGTCTCCGCCCGCGACCAGTGCATGCTCATCGGTGCAAGCGCGGCCTGGGCGAGACTCGTGTGCGCGACGCCGCCGCGCCCATCCCGCCGGCGCGCAATCAGGCGCGCCATGACGCCGATCGCGCAGAACCATGCGGCCAGCCAGCCGGCAAAGGGCATGCGCACGAATACGGGGCCGGTACGATGGCCGGGCTGCTCGTCGAGCAGGCCGAGCCGCGCCAGCACCAGGGTCTCGCGCGCCGGCGCCTCGGCGAGACGATGCCTGCGCGGCCAGCCGCCGATCGCCGACACCACCAGGCCGGGATATGCCGCCGCGAGGCAGTCATCGTCCAAGCCATAGTGCGCGGAGCGGGCCGGCGTCAGGTCGTGCAGCAGCACGTCTGCGCCCGCGAGCAGCCCGGCCAGCGCCGCCCGCCCCTCCTGCGTGTCCGGATCGAGCGCCACCCGCCGCTTGCCGCGGTTGAGCACCGAGAACAGCACCGACCCGGCATCGTCGGCCATGTCCGGCGTCTCTATGCGGATGACTTCGGCCCCGGCCTCGGAGAGCTGCAACGCCGCCGCCGGTCCGGCGATCCCGCTGGCAAATTCGATGACGCGGATGTTCGCGAGGATAGGCGTATCCATTATCGATCCCCGGAGTAGGCCTGCTGCACGTAGGTCATGCGTCCGCCCGCCAGCATCAAGGCGCAGAACATGTTCAGCTCGACGATCTCGGCTGTGCTGAAGTGAAGCTTGAGCGTATCGAACAAGTCGTCGCCGATTGCCATGTAGTCGCCGGCGAACAGCGCGGCGTACTGCAGCGCTGCCTGCTCCGGCGGACTGAAACGGGGATCGTCGTGCGCCAGGCAGGCGATGTCGTCCTCGCTGACCGAGTCGTCCTTGCGTGCGAGCTGGCAGGCCTGGCAGGTGGTGATGGAGGCGATCTTCAGGCGTACCAGTTCCTTGAGCCGCCCCGGCAGCACGCCGCGCAGGTGCATCGCTTCGAGCGCGCCCAGCCAGGCTTCGGCCACTTCCGGGCGGTGCGCCCAGACCTGGACCGGCACCGCCGAACTGAGCATCCTGCTGCCCCGCCCGCGCTCGAGCGCGGAGGCGAGCGGCGGCGGGAACTCGGCCAAAGGAAGCAGCGGCAGCCGCGTCATGCCAGCCTCCCGCTAGGGCACGCCTGGGGTCCGGTCATCATGTCTCCTGCGCCGCTGTCGCTTTAAGCGATCTGACGCGGCCATGGTTTAATTGAACAGAAATACGGTTTCTGTTCAATATATACATGTTTTATAAAAATGTCGACCGTTGCCGCTCTTTTCTCATGCCGGCCCGACGAAGTAGCGCACCAGCAGCCCGCCGTCCTCGTCGAAGCGGTACAGCTCGATGGTCTCGATCACGCGATCCGTCCCCTTGACCCGGTTCCGGTTATGGCATGCCGCTTCATTGCCGTTGACGATGGCCGCGACCTCCTCGATCGCGATGGCGGCATTCTGCCGCTCCCACATCGCCGCCAGCACCGGCCAGCCATCCGAGGCCGGCCGGCCCACGTATTCGATGCTCAAACCGCCGGGCGCTGCTTTGCGGTAGGCCGCGAGGAAGCCGTCCTGGTCGCCGGCATTCCAGCACGCCACCTGGGCGTGGAGGAAACGGCGGACGCTCTCTGCGTTCGTGCTCATGCGGCGCCTCCCGCCCCGGTTTCGGACCCGCGCACGTCGCGTGCGCTGCCGTTGCGGCGGTCGGTTTCGCCCCAGCCCAGCGAGCGGTCCGGTTCGCGGGTGTCGCCGACCCGGCGCCAGCGCCCTTCCTGCTGGGCGGTGATCGGGAAGCCACCGACGAAATCGACCATTTCGCCTTTCGGGTCCGGCACGAATTCCCAGCGCTCGGTCCCGTCGAGGACGATCTGCGCGCTGTCGACGAAATACGAGCCGGGCTTGTGCACCACCTGCCCTTCGATATCGGTGGTGCAGCGGACCTCGCCCCTCTCGTTCTGGAAGATGGCGTATCCCAGCTTGCCATGCCCGACCATGAAGGAGCCGCTGTCCCAGCTGCCGTCGGTGTAGACGGTGGCGAAGGTCCACCAGATGACGTGCATCTTGTTGTTCACGACCAGATCTTTCTGGAAGTGGATGGCGCCACCTTCCGCCATCCAGGCCTGGTCGAGGGTGATGACGCCTTTTACGGCGCGGCCTTCGCAAGTGCCGGCCACGTCGTACAACTGCGAGACGTAGAAGGTGCCCCAGTCGCGGCCCGGCAAGTACCATTGCATGCCCTTGCCGAGCAAGCTTCCGGTGAGCTCGAACAATCCCTCTTCCTTCCAGCTGAACTGCGTTCCGGAGGCGGTCAGGCGCCATGGCCGGCCCGGCTCGCCCTCCAGGCTGGACCAGCCGGCCGTGTCCTTGTCGAGCCAGCGCTGCGGGAACATGGTCAGCGCCTGCGCCGCGCTCTTCTCCTTGTCGATGCGGATGTGGCGCCCGTCGCCGATCCGCGTCGACTGGTAGATGAATTTGGTCGGATTCGGGCTGCTGCCCGGCGCATTCAGGGCGCGCACGAATGCGTAGATCTCGCCCTGTTCGTCGCGCACACAGCCGAAGGGCATGTGCTTGGTCAGTTTCAGGCCGTAGTGGTCGCGCAGGTCGGCCAGGCCGGCGCCTGTTACCTGCTGGGGAGCCACCAGGCACTGGTAGTCGAAATCGGCCCGCTGCGGGATGGTGTCGAAGGTTTTCATGGTCTTAATCCCAGAGCACGTGGACATGGGCCGCACCGCGCAGCTGGGCACCCTCGATGCGGGGCGCGGGCTTGTCCGGATCCAAGCGCAGGTTCGGGAACAGGTCGAGCAGCGCATTGACGGCGCAGTTGAGCTCCATCTTGGCGACGAACTGGCCGATGCACATGTGCGGCCCGAAGCCGAAACCGAAGGACAACTTCGTGCGCCTGTCGATATCGAACACGTCCGGATGCTCGAAGACTTCCTCGTCGCGGTTGGCCGAAGCCACCATGCACTGGATGAAGGACCCCTTGGGGATGGTCACGCCGTGGAACTGCACCTCCTTCGCCGTTTCGCGCACCTTGAAGGTCGCCACCGGTTCAAAGCGCACCGCTTCGTCGATGAGTCTGGGAACCAGGACGCGATCGGCCCGCACGCGCTCCAGCAGGCCCGGCGTGGTGAGCAGCAGCACCATCACCGAACTGAAGGTACGGGTAGTGGTCTCGCCAGAGGCCGGCAGCAGCGAACGTACGAAGGTGGTCACCTCGTGGTCGTCGAGCATGCGGCCCTCGTGCTCGGCGCGCAGCAGGCGTCCGATCAGGTCGTCGCCGACGCTGCCCGACGCACGACGCTGCACTACCACCGCGAAGATCGCGTCGTATAGCAGCTTGACCGCGATACCGGCATTGCGCCGCGCTTCCACCGCCTTGGCCGGATCGATCTGGTTGCCGCCGACCATGGCCAGCGCCCATGCCGCGTACTGGCGGTACTGTTCGGTGTTATCGGTCGGGAAACCCATCAGCGCATACATCTCGCGGATCGGAAAACCCAGGCCGAACTCCATCAGGTCGGCTTTTTTCAGTCCCACCATCGGTTCGAGGAAATCCTTGCGGATCACCGCGTCGATCTGGTCGCGCCATTTATTCACCGTTTCGGGCATGAACGCCGGCTGCAGCAGCGCGCGCACGCTGCGGTGCTGCTCGCCGTCCATCGCCAGCACGATCAGGCCGTCGAAGAAGGCGCCCAGGCCTTCGGCGATGAAACCGCTGGTGTAGCTGGAGGCGTCGCGCAGGACGGCCATCACGTCCTGATGCCGGAACAATGCAAAGGTCGGCCGCGTGCCCTGCTGCATGCCGGCATTCGTCGGTACGCCGAACTGGCGGATGAAGTCGCCGACGAAGATCGGCGATTCGGCGCGCGCCTGGCGGCAGGCGGCGTGAATGTCGCCGGTTCCCTTGTAGGTATCGGACACTGCGGAATAGGCGCGTTCTAGCGCGTGGTCGTCGATCGTTTCGTTCACGGTATCTCCTCCAGTTGAACATTTTTTTAAATGATGTACAGATGGTAGCCCGGGGGGATGGCGCGGCGACGGCTATCGGCGCCAACTTCGTTTGACCGCGAGTCAAGCGGCCTGGGTTAAGATGGCGGCATCGAGACTACGGGGGGGGCGACACCATGAGCGAGCTGCCGGCCAGTTGTGCGCCATCCAAAGCGCTGCCGAACAAGCGTGAAACGCTCAAGCGCATCCTCGAAGCGGCGCGCCGGGAATTCGTCGGCAAAGGCCTGGCCGATGCGCGCGTCGACGACATCGCGCAGGCTGCCGGCGTGACCAAGCAGCTGGTGTATCACTACTACCGCAGCAAGGAAGAGCTATTCGCCTGCGTGCTGGACGACTCGTCGGCACAAGCAATGAACGAACTGGTGACGCTGGAGCTGGACCACCTGGCGCCGCGCGCGGCACTGCGCGCCCTGCTCCAGGGGATGGTCCAGCCCTATCAGGAGGGCGAACTGAGTGCCCTAGCCCAGGAAGGGATCCGTTTTCACGAAAGCCGGGCGACGCCGCACAACAGCTTTACCGGGCTGGCGCCGCGCCTCAGGCTCAAGATGGCGGAAACGCTCGAACGCGGCATCGCCAGCGGCGACTTCCGCGCCGACGTCGATCCGGACATGCTGCTGGCCGTCGCCGCGCTGGCCACCACCAGCGCCTGGGTCAACCGCTATACGGTGTCGACGCTGTGCGGCCTGGACATGGCGAGCGCGCCGGATGCCGAGACCTGGCGCCGCTTTTCGGTCGATTTCGTGCTCTCGGCGCTCGAGCGCGAGCGCAGCGGACAGCATCCGCTGACGCGCCCCGTATCCCCGGTCACGGCGCCAGGAAGCGACTGACCCGGCGCGCGGCGATCCGCCCCGGCAGGCCGTTGATCCCGCCGCCCGGATGGGTGCCGGCGCCGCCCAGGAACAGGCCGGCCACCGGCAGCCTGTCGGTGCCCAGCCCCGCCGCGGGGCGCATCAGGGCGCTGCGCGCCGGGCTGGTGTCGATATGCACCACGCAGCCGCGGTGGACGCTCAGGCGCTCGGCCAGGTCGGGCGCCGCTTCGATCCGGCGTCCGATCTCGTAGCTCGCCAACCCGTCCATGTACTGCGAGGCCTGTTCGACCACCTGCTGGCCGACCCTGGCGCGAATCGCGTCCCAGCCCTCGCGTGGCTCGACCGGCATCGCCACCGGATACAGGTAGGCTACATCTTGTCCGGGCGGCGCCTGGCCCGGGTCGACCGCACTCGGCGCGGTGATCCACATATAGGGCAAGGGCGAAACTTCGCCACGGGCAGCGGCGCGCAAGTTGTCGAGTACAGCGTCGGACGTGCCGATCAGGAGCACGCTCTTGCGCAGGCTCAGGCCGTCCGGGCGCAGCGCTTCATGGCGGCTGTACCCGACCTGCCCAGAGAGAGCGACGTCGACTTTCAGCGGCGAAGCCCCGTGCGCGTTCGCCGGCGCCAAAGCCACGCGCGTCAGCGTGCGGCGGTCGAGCGCGCCGGGCGTGACCATCTCGAGCGCCATTTTCGGGTGGATCGAGGCGATCACTGCGCGCGCACCGATCACGGCGCCGCTCTTCAGGCGCACGCCCTTCGCGACGCCACCCTCGGCGAGGATTTCCGCGACCGGGGCGTCGATCATGATCTCGCCGCCCAGTTCCCGCAGGCGCGCCGCCAGCGCATTCGACAGCGTCTGCATGCCGCCCACCGCGCGGCCCAGGCCGAAACGGTGAATGAAGCCGAGCAGCGCAAAGTAGATCCCGGTGGCTTCGCCGGCGATCGGACCGGCCGCACCGAGCAGGCAGCACAGGGCCGACTGGGTCACGGGATGTTCGAAGCGTTCCATGATCGAGGTGTAGGCCGGGCTGCCGATCAGCGCCATCAGCTCCGGCTTGAGCGCGCGGTTCTTGAACATAGTGCGGAAGGCCTGCCATTTGGCGCCCAGGTTGCGCTGGGCGGGGTCGACCCGCATCATCGGGATGGCGACGTCGATGAAGGCGTTCACCAGCGTCATCAGGGAGCGAAACTCGTCGGCATCGCGCGCCGAGAAGCGCCGGATCTCGGCCGCCGTCTCTTCGGCGCTGCGGCCGAATACGAGCGAACTGCCGTCGGGGTGGAGATAGACATAGCCGGGGCTCATCTCGACCTGGCGGAAGCCATGCCGCTCGAGCTGCAGCTCCCGCGGCATCATCGGATGTACGCGCAGCGACATCAGGTCGAGCGCGCAGGGATGGATCAGGTGCTGCGGCGCCTCGGGAATCAGATAGCCGCTCGAAGCCATGCCGCCGACTTTCTCGCGCGCCTCGATGACCACCACTTTTTTGCCCGTTTCGGCCAGGTAGCAGGCGGCGGCCAGGCCATTGTGTCCGCCACCGACGATCGCCACGTCGTATTGCTTGTCCCCATTCATGCTGTCTTCTCCGGTTTTGTTTTGAAGTCCGCCGGATTGAAGCACAAGGCCGCGCGCAGGGCCTGAAGATCAGTTTTACCTCAGGTAAAGCGTGGGCGCTCAGCGGCGCGCGACGCGGCCCGACAGCAGCATGACGACGAAGCGCTCGATGCGCCGCATCAGGTTGCGGCGGTCGGCGCCGGACGGTACCAGCACTTCGCTCAGGATGAAACGCACCATCAGCTCGCCGATCAGCTCGCGGTCGAGCACGATGCCGCGGCGTTCTTCCCAGGCGTCGAACACCGGTGCCAGCACGTCCTGGAAGCGGTGCACCGAGTCGTGGAAGATACGCTGGAACCAGCGTGTCGCGTACTCCGGCGCCACCAGCAGCAGTCGCCGCGCGCGGCTGCGTTCGAGGTAATCGTCGATGAAACCGAGCACTGCCTGGAAGCGTTCGTCGGGATCCTGTGATGCCGACGTCGCCTCGATCAGGCGGACATGGAACTGGTCGCGCTTGTGCCGCGAAAACGCATCGAGCAGGTCATCCTGGGACGAAAAATAGCGGTAGAAGGTGCCGCGCGAAATGCTGCTGTCGTTGCACACGTCTAGGATCGAGATGCGCTCCGCGCCCGATTGCAGGATGATCTCTTCCGTCGTCGCGAGGATCTTGGCAATGGTGTCGCCGGAACGCTTGTTCAGCTTGACCGGCGCCGAACTCGTGCGCACCGTGGCCGGCTTTTTCGCCTTCTCGGCTGGCGCCGGCGTGGCCGGCTTCACGCGTGCGGGCCGCGTTGCGGCCGGTGGCGTTTTCAAGGTTTTCGGCGCTTTCGTGGTATTTGCCGCTTTCGCAGCCGGTGCCGGCACCCTGGCCTGCGTCTGCTCCACGGGAGCAGCGACCGCCTTGACCCGGACGCGCACCGCCGGCGTGGCGCTGGCGCTGGCCGCGCGTGGACTGCCCGCCTTGGCTGCACCCGCCGGTTTCTTTGGTTTGACGGCAGCCGTCATCGGTCTACTCCCTAATGCATATTTTTCGTACCCGGATTGTAGCGCAAGGATCGCGTCGGCAGGCGTCCGGATGCGGTCAAGTCACGCAATACTTTGACACTTTTCGCAATTCTGTTTATATTCGTCTCACAATTAAACGCATGGGTGCCTGCCGGGCCATTCGGCGGAGCCCGACAACAGGAGGCAAAATGGCTGGAATGGGCAATCCCGAGACCTGGACGCTTGGACAGCAGGATACCGTCATCGCCGCGCTCGACCGGGCTGTTGCGGCCCATCCTGAGCGCGTGCTCTTCGATTTCGGCGGTGAACTGACCACCTATGGCGAGTTTGATCAACTCTCGACCCGGCTGGCGCATTCGCTGGCGGCGCTCGGGCTGAAGGCGGGCGACACGATCCTGACTATGCTCGACAATAATATCGACGCCGTCACCGGCTGGATCGCGGTCAACAAGCTGTGCGCCGTCAGCGTGCCGGTCAACACGGCGCTGCGCGGCGAATTCCTGCGTCATCAGATCGCCGACGCGCGCGCCGGCATCGTCATCTGCGAGGCCGACTATGTCGAGCGCATCGCCCAGGTCGCCGAGGGCCTGCCGGACGTCAGCCTGATCCTGTACCGCGGCGTGTTGACCCATCGCCCGGATTGCCGGGTGCCAATCGCATCGCTCGACGAATACCGGGGCGATTGCACCGACCCGATCGCCGTCAAGCCGGCACCCTCGGACCTGGCTTGCATCGTGTACACCTCGGGCACCACGGGTCCGTCCAAGGGCTGCATGCTCAGTTATAACTACATGTGCAACCTGGCGCGCCTGCAACTGCGCGCCGGGCCGGCCAGCGCCAATGACGTCACCATCACCCCACTGCCGCTGTTCCATATGAACGCCATGTGCGTGGGCGTGCTGTCGAACATCATGGTGGGCGCGCGAGTGGCGATCGTGCCGCGCTTCTCGGTCTCGAATTTCTGGCCCGAGGTGGAGCGCAGCGGCGCCACCATCGCCTCGATCCTCGGCGGCATGGGCGGCCTGCTGGCGCAGGCGCCCGACACCGAGGCCATGCTACGCTGCGTCGGCCAGATCCATACCGTGCGCGGGAATCCATTTACGGAAGAAACGAAGCAGGTCTGGCGCGGGCGTTTCGGCGCGCGCCAGGTCGGCGGCAATGGCTATGGACTGACTGAGGCGAGCGTCATTACCTCGCTTGCCGGCGGCGAGTATGCCGCGCCCGGCTCGTCCGGCAAGCGCATCCCGGATTTCGACGTGCGCATTGTGGATGACCTCGACCGTGAACTGCCGGCCAACACACCGGGCGAGATCGTCGTGCGCCCGCTGCGGCCCGACATTATGTTCATGGGTTACTGGGGACGTCCGGCGGACACCATGAAGGTGATGCGCAACATGTGGTTCCACAGCGGCGACATCGGCAAGTTCGACGAGGACGGCTTCTTCTACTTCGTCGACCGCAAGAAGGATTACCTGCGCCGCCGCGGCGAAAACATCTCCAGTTTCGAAATGGAGTCGGCCTTCGCCGTCCACCCCGACATCGAGGAGGTCGCGGTCCACGCAGTCCCGTCCGAGCGCGGCGAGGACGATGTGAAGGTCACGGCGATCCTGAAACCGGGCTGCGTCCTGCAGCCCGAAGCCCTGTTCCACTGGGCGGTCGATGCGGTGCCCTATTACGCCCTGCCCCGCTATATCGAGTTCCGCGATGCGATGCCGAAGAATCCCCAGGGCCGCGTCCTGAAATACCAGCTGCGCGAGGAAGGTTGCACCGCCACCACCTGGGACCTCGAGCGCACCGACATCAAGGTCAGCAAGCGCTGATCGCCGCCTCTTTCATCCAAACTGGAGACACCGGCATGACGATATTGACCCACATTACCCTGGGCACGACGGACCTGGAGCGCGCCAAGACCTTCTACGACCACGTGCTCGAGCCGCTTGGCTACGCGCGCCTGCTCGGCGCCGGCGGACGCATCTGCGGCTGGGGCATCGGCGCGGCGCAGTTCATGGTCGGCTATCCGCGAAACGGCGAGCCGGCCACGGCGAGCAACGGCTTCACCATCGGCCTGGCCGCGCCCAGCCGCGCAGCCGTCGCAGAATTCCACCGCCGGGCCATCGAACTCGGCGCGACCGATGAAGGCGCACCTGGGCTGCGCCCGTTCGCCCCCAATGCCTACGCGGCCTATATCCGCGACCCCGACGGCAACAAGATTGCCGCTTCCTGCCGCAGTCCGCAGTAGAACTAGCGAGCGCGTGATTCCCGATCACGCCGCTCCGCCGCCACCGCATCGCTTGTCACACCGGTCTGGCCTGCGCACCCGCATCGCCCGGGCGGTTTCGCCACATCTATAACAACACGGAGACCATGCATGACCCATTTTGCAAAGGCAGGACTGCTTGCGGGCAGCTGCGCGATGTCGATGATCGGTGGCGCAGCCTGCGCCGCAGTAGAGGAGCAACTTGACGCCACGCCATCGGACGCGGCGGCCCCGGTCGCCAAGGTCGTGGTCACCGCGCAGCGTCGCGAACAGGCATTGCAGGACGTGCCGGCGGCGGTGACCGCCATCGGCGCGGCCGAACTGGGAAACAAGCAGATTGTCGACGTCAAGGCGCTCAGTGCAAATGCACCTTCGCTCCTGATCGTCGATACCCCGGTCGGCAAGAACAACATGATCATCGGCATGCGAGGCATCACGCCGACCTCGATTTCGTCGAACAACGACCCGACCGTCGGGATCTATGTCAATGGCGTCTACTATGCGCGCACGGCCGGCGCCAATGCGGCGCTGGTCGACATGGAATCGGTCGAGGTCATCCGCGGCCCCCAGGGTACGCTGTTCGGGCGCAACACGATTGGCGGCGCGCTGAACATGACGACGAAGGCGCCGAAGCAGGACTTCGAGGGTAGCGTACGCATTGGCGCCGGCAACTTCGACCAGCGCGCGCTGGGTGGCGTCCTGAACGTCCCGCTCGGCGACAAGGCAGCGGCGCGGATCGTGGTGGATGCCCTCCGGCACGACGGTTATGGACGCAGCGCGACGCTCGGCCAGCAACTGGGCGACGAGGACCGCCAGTACATACGCGCCTCGCTGCGGGTCCGGCCGACCCGCGACCTCCTGCTCGACCTGACCTGGGACCGCTTCCGCAGCGACGCCGCTTCCCAGGTCTGGATCGTCAATTACTTCGATCCCGCGGTCGCCGCGGCCGCGCTGGCGCCAATCGCACAGTACCGGCAAACCGGCGGCTATACCAGTTATGCCGGGTTCAACCCCGCCAACACCACGGATGTCGACAACTCGACCGCCACGCTGCGCTGGAATGCAGGCCCTGCCACCTTCAAGTCGATCAGCGCCTACCGCCATCTGGACACGGTGAGCGGCTATGACCTCGACGCGACGCCTGTCTTCGTCAACCAGCTGCAGCGCTATGGCGTCAGCGGCCACCAGTTCACGCAGGAGCTGCAGGTGTATGGCAGCGCCCTCGCCGATCGCCTCGACTGGATCGCCGGCGCCTACTACTTTACCGAGTCGCTGCGCGACAGCAGCCTCGTGACCACCCCGTCCGGCGCTGCGGCGCTGGGGCGCCTGAACGAATTCGATTCGGCGCAGACCTCGCGCAGCATTTTCGGCCAGCTGACCTATGCCATTCTGCCGAACCTGCGCGCGACGGCCGGTGCGCGGCTGGTGAAGGACAAGCGCGACGTCGATTATTACGCGCCGCGCTATCTCACGTCCACCGGCGCCCAGCTGGCCGGCAGCGGCGGCTGCGCGCTGGCTGCGGCGGGCCTCGACCAGGGCGGCTGCCATTACGTGCCGCCGCCGCTGCGCTCCGACTACACCCCCTGGACGCTCGGCCTCGATTACAAGTTCGGCGATGGCACCCTCTTGTACGGCAAGGTCTCGCGCGGCTTCCGCTCCGGCGGCTTCCAGCCCGCCGGCGGAACCAGCCGCTTTGCCTATGATCCCTTCGACAAGGAACAGGTCGTGTCCTACGAGGCCGGTTCCAAGATGGAACTGATCGAGCGCAGGCTGCGCCTGAATGTGGCTGGCTATTTCGCCAAATACGGCGACATCCAGCAAATCTCCCCTCACCTCCCGCCGGGCAGCAGCACGACCGTCAGTTCGGTGATCAACGCTGGCGACGCGACCGTCAAGGGCCTGGAACTGGACGCACAACTGCGCTTGGGGCAGTTGAACCTGACGGCCGGCATCGGGCTCACCGATCCGGAATTCGACAACGGTCCCTTCCAGGGCCTGTCCTTCGTCACCACGGCCAAGGAAACGTATTCCCTGGGCGCGGACTATCCGCTGGCGACGGCGCTCGGGCGGCTCGACCTGCATTTCGACTATAACTGGCGTTCCGCCGTCATGTTCTTCCAGCCGGTGAATACGAATGCCCTGCCCTTCCGTCCATTGAATCCGGGCCAGATCGCATCGAACACCCAGGCAGGCTACGGCTTGCTCAATGCGCTGATTACCTTGAACCTGCCGGACACCAAAACGCGGGTCTCGCTGTGGGGAAAAAACCTCGGAGGAAAGTATTACTGGGCGCGTTCGAATTCGTTCTTCTTACAGGGATATAACAACCAGACGCCAGGCGACCCGCGCACCTTCGGCATCAATGTGGACTACCGATTCTGAGCCCGTCTTTACTGGAAAAGCCATGGACAATCTCCCGCCGCAACGGCTCGATGCGCCTTATCCGAGCCTGCGCTACGCCGCTTATGTGATCGCCGTCCTGTTCCTGATCACCCTGTTCTCGCAACTGGACCGGCAACTGCCCGCCTTGCTGGTGCGGCCGATCCGCGCCCAGTTCGCCATTTCGGACACGGCTTTCAGCCTGCTGCAGGGCTACGCGTTCTCGCTCTGCTATACGCTGATGGGCCTGCCGTTGGGGCGCATGGTAGACCGCGCGACCCGGCGCAACCTGATCTTCTGGGGCATGCTGTTCTGGACCGCGATGACGGCGGCATCCGCCTTCGCCGGTTCGTACACGATGCTGTTCATTGCCCGTATGGGCGTCGGCGTGGGCGAGGCGGTGCTGGCGCCGGCCGCGTATTCGATGATTGCGGATTACGTCGCCCCCGAACGCCGCGGGCGCGCCCTCGCCTTCTATTACACCTCGCTGGCGGTCGGGTCGGGTGCATCGATGCTGCTCGGCGGCTGGCTGCTGGGGGCCATTCCGAAGGAAGGCATGGAATTGCCGATGCTCGGCCTGCTGCCGGCCTGGCGCATCTGTTTCCTTGCCGCCGCGGCGCCGGGTATCGGGCTCGCCTTGCTGTTGCTGACCGTGCGCGAGCCGCTTCGCCGCGAACTGAGTGACAAGGCCGAGGCCTGCTCGGTCGGCGAATTCCTCGCTTTCCTGAAGAATCATCGCCGGACCTTTGCGCGCCTCCTGACCTATCCGGCGCTGCTCGCCATGATCGGCTACGGCATGCTGTCGTGGGCGCCGGCGCTGTTCGAGCGGCGCTTCGACATGCCGGTCAGCCGGGCAGGCATCATTCTTGGCCTGATCATTGCCGCGGCCGGCCTGAGCGGAACCCTGTTCAGCGGCTTCCTGAGCGACCGCTGGCTGCGCATGCAGGTCGAGGCCGCGCGTTTTCGCGTCGCGCTGATCGGCACCGTGATCTGCGCGCCGATGGCCGTGCTGTGGCCGCTTGCGGGCAGCGCGACTGCGGCATTCGTCATGCTCGGTGCTTCCGTGTTTGGCTTGAGCATCTCGCAGGCGGCGGCACCGGCGTGTATTCAGGAGGTGTGTCCAAACAATATGCGAGGGCAAGCCATTTCGGTGTATCTGCTGATCGCCGGGCTGCTTGGCATTGGCTTGGGTCCGACGCTGGTGGCCCTGGTGTCGGATCACGCCTTCCACGGCGGCGCCAAGCTGCATTACGCGATCAGCGCGACCGTGCTGCCGACTGCGTTGGTAGCGATCTGGCTCTGCTGGTCGGGCCTGAGGCCATTCGCGGCGACACGCAAGGCGGTCAGGACCGACAGTGAAGGAAGATGTTGACCTGAGCGCATGCATGCTCCTGAGAACGATGGCAAATACAAGCGGCAAATCGCGCTGGATGCGCCGCAAGAGAGAGCGCCCGCAAGAGCTGATGGCCTCAGCGCTCGCACTGTTTGTCGAGCGAGGCTACGCGTCGACTCGTCTCGAGGATATTGCCCGCCGTGCTGGCGTATCCAAACCCACCATGTACCTGTACTTCAAAAGCAAGGAAGAACTCTTCAAAGCAGTCGTTCGCGCCGATGTCGTTCCCGCCATTGCCGAGATCGAGACTTTGCTTGCCGAGTTCGGAGGACATAGCGCCGAGCTCATGCGGCACGCGATCTTGCACTGGTGGGGGCATGTCGGTGTAAAAAAGGGCGCCGGCCTGATCGGGGTCGTTACGGCGGAAGCTAATCAATTCCCGGAGCTGGCCATGTTATACCGGGCCGAAGTGATCGATCGCGATAGGAGACTGATTGCCAGGGTAATCGAGCGCGGAATAGCCCGCAATGAGTTCCGGCAGGTCGACGTTGCCCAAGCCACCCAGGTACTTACATCGGCCATGCTCATGCTGACCATTTGGACTAACGCGGTTCAGCCATCGAATCACCTCGTCCCCGACCCTGTGATATTCCTCGAGACCCTTGTCGATCTGATGCTGGCGGGGCTGCTGCCAAGATAAAAACTATACTACGGCGCTTTTAATCTGAGAGCGGCATTTACTGCGCTGCTGCATCGGGCTGTTGACGAGGATAAGTCAGACATTATTCCCATAATGTCAATTTCTGCGGCGAATTTGCTCATGGCTAATTCAGCGTATTTGCAAGGTCTTCTCATGCGGACGGATCTATGTCCGATTTTGGCCGGTTGCAGACCTACCGGAACGGCAGCAACCGGACCTTAGCCGCCGGTCGCAATTGAAGACTGACCACTTCTATTGTCTAAGTTGATTGTTCGCCCAAGTCACAGCTTCTTCGGATGCAAAAAATTCACCTTCTTGCGGGTCACACAGCACTGAATCGCCACGAGTTTCCTAGACACTCGCGAGCCGCTGGAAGTACTGCTTTTCATATTCGACCGGCGACAAGTCATTGCTGGAGCTGTGCCGGCGCTTCGGATTGTAAAACATCTCGATGTAATCG
>NZ_JBSIPX010000023.1:0-85116 GCF_053668055.1 Massilia sp. SYSU DXS3249
GAGTCTGGAGGACATTTGGGAACTCTCTTTCCAGGGCATCGCACACTCCATTTGTTGGCTGTGCAATGATCATAAAAGTGTTACCTATGTCTCTAGACAGGTGTTACCTATGTCTCTGTGCTAAACACTCTCGAGCCCACACGGGATCACAATACGCTACCTCGCGAATACATTTACTGCGATAAGCATGCTGTGGCACTAGAGCAGAAGACGCCTGGGTGCAGATGGCCAGACAGCGTGGGCTCGAGAGCCCACCCTACTCGCTACACCTCTGTTCAAAGGTGAGCTGAACGCGTGGACGGCAAAGCCGTCCACCCTACGCCCTCCGGCACTGTTCGCGGGCCGCACAAAAAACAAATCCGGGCAGCGCCCGGATTGTTGTTTTCACGCCCGGCCAGGCCGGGCTGTACGCCTGTTTTACGCCGAGAACGACGAGCCGCAGCCGCAGGTGCTGGTGGCGTTCGGGTTCTTGATGACGAACTGGGCGCCTTCGAGGTCGTCCTTGTAGTCGATTTCGGCGCCGACCAGGTACTGGTAGCTCATCGAGTCGATCAGCAGTTGCACGCCGTTCTTCTCCATGGTGGTGTCGTCGTCGTTGACGATTTCGTCGAAGGTAAAGCCGTACTGGAAGCCCGAGCAGCCGCCGCCCTGCACGAAGACGCGCAGTTTCAGGTCGGGATTGCCCTCTTCTTCGATCAGTTGCGCCACTTTTTCGGCAGCGCTGTCGGTGAAGACGATGGGGGTCGGGATGGTGTCAAAGTCAACTACTTCGGCCACTGCAGTCATGGGATAAACTCCTGATTGGATTCAAATTTATTCCATTATAGACGGTTCGCGGTGCTCACGCTGATGCTCATGCTCCCGACGCCTCTGCCACTGCCAGGTGAAACACCGGCTCGCCGGCCGGCTGGTGCGTGAGCTTGCCGGTCACCAGCGCGCCGCCGTGCATCTCGAGCAGCTTGTAACGGACATCCCCATGTATGCGGCCTTTCGGCTGTAATTCAAGCAGTTCCGTGGAATGCACCGAGCCGGCGATGAAACCGTTCACCACCAGGTTGGCGCAACGTACCTCGCCCTCGATGCGCGCGTGCTCGGAGACGATCAGAACACTGTCCGCGCCTTCGCTGGCGATCACGTTGCCATGGACCTCGCCGTCGATGCGCAGGCCGCCGCTGAACAGCAGGTCGCCCTCGATGCGGGCGGCGATGCCGATCAGGCTGTCAATTTCGCTTTTTGCGTTGCGACCGAACATGGTGGCACCCCTGTGAGAGAAAAAAAGTAGCGACGCAGAAACCAATTAGTGCATCGGTCAATTTACCGTTATCAACTTTTGCTACCTTGATCTAGCTCGAACCGGGCAGGCCGGGTCGCCCGATGGTCTTGCTTTCCTGGCAAGGATGCCATGGCTATAATGTAGGCTTCGGCCAACTACTTTGCCACCGACCATGCTCACGATCGGCGAACTTGCCCAGCAGACCGGCGCCAGCGTGCGTTCGCTACGCCATTACGAACAGTGCGGACTGCTGGTGTCGAAACGCCGCGACAACGGCTATCGCGTGTTCGAGCCATCCGCCGTCGAATACGTGCAACGCATCCGCATCCTGCTGCGCAACGGCTTCACGCTCGAGCAGATCCGGCCGGTCGCCTCGATGCTCTCCCCTGTCCCGCAGGACATGCGCGCCCTGTGCAGCGAGGTGATGGCGATGTACGACAGCAAGCTGGGCGAACTCGACGAGCGCATTGCGGAACTGCAGCAACTGCGCCAGCGCGCGGCCGAGCGCCTCGCTTACCTGCACGAGCAGCGCCGCCAGGGCGGCCCCTACTGATCAACGTGCTCCTTCCGCACGCTCGAAGTGCGGCGGCAGCGGGTGTTCCGCGTTTTCGATATCCCAGGTGGCCGACAGGATGCACCAGCGTTTGCCGTCGTCCATCACCTGGAAGCTATTGACCCCGCGTGCGCGCGGCGGCAGGTCCAGGCTGTCGCGCGCATCGAAACTGCTCCAGACGTGGGCGATGTGGCCGTAGCGTTCGATGCGGCGCGCCAGCTCGCGCTCATAAAAGGCGCGCTGGCCGTAGATTTTCTCGTTGAGCTCGGCAAATTGGTCGGGGCGCTGAGGCGCGGCCAGGAAGCCGCTGCCGTGCAGCGTCGGCGTGACCAGGGCGCCGGGCGCGAACAGGCGCCCCATGCGCGCCCAGTCCTTGCGGGCGCCGGCCGGTCCGGACACGATCTCGTAGAGCGCCTGCACCAGCGTCTCGGGGCTGCGGCTGTCCTCGTCGGGCACCGCATTGCCGCAGGCTGCGGTGGCGCCGAGGCGGTTGGGTGGGGTTTGGGCTGCCGCCGGCAGGATCAGGGAAGCGGCGACGAGTGTGGCAAAAGCGGCGGCGCCGAGGCCGCGCAGGAGAGTGGAAGACTTCATGTGGGTTCCTTGTAAGGTGCACGGTATCGTGCGGAACCCGTATGCTCGGGCCTGACACTGGTGTCAGGGTCAAGCATTATTTGAAAGCGTCGGCAAGCCGGGCCGCCGACGCTGTTTCACTGCCGATTACGGCAGCAGCGCGATCTGTTCCAGGCCGGTCGTTTCCTCGAAACCGAACATCAGGTTCATGCACTGCACGGCCTGGCCGGACGCGCCTTTCACCAGGTTGTCCTGCACCACCAAGATGACGACCGTGTTGCCGCCGTCCGGGCGGTGCACCGCCAGGCGCAGCATGTTCGAGCCGCGCGTCGAGCGCGTTTCCGGGTGCGAGCCGAAAGGCATCACGTCGACAAATGGCGCGTCCTTGTACTCGGCTTCGAACAGCGCCTGCAGGGCGGCGTCGTCGATGTCCTTGGTCAGGCGCGCGTACAGGGTGGCGTGCATGCCGCGGATCATCGGCACCAGGTGCGGCGTGAAGATCAGGCCGACTTTCTGGTCGGTAAAGCGCTGCAGCTGGGCCGAGGTTTCCGGCGTGTGGCGGTGGCCGGCCACGCCGTAGGCCTTGAAGTTGTCGCTCGCTTCCGAGAACAGCGTGCCGATTTCCGCCTTGCGGCCGGCGCCCGAGACGCCCGATTTCGCATCGGCGATCAGGTTGCCGGCGTCGATCAGGCCGGCTTTGAGCAGCGGCACGAAGCCCAGCTGCATCGTGGTCGGGTAGCAGCCCGGGTTGGCGATCAGGCGCGCCTGCTTGATGTCGTCGCGGTTCAGTTCCGGCAAGCCGTACACGGCTTCCTCGATGAGGTCAGCCGCAGTGTGCTCGATCTTGTACCACTTCTCGAACGTCGCGCGGTCCTTCAGGCGGAAGTCGGCGGCCAGGTCGATGACCTTCACGCCGGCCGCCAGCAGCGCCGGGGCTTGCGCCATGGCGACGCCGTGCGGGGTGGCGAAGAAGACCACGTCGCACTGGGTCAGGTCGGCCTTGTCCGGCGCCGAGAAGGCGAGATTGACGCGTCCGCGCAGCGACGGGAACATGTCGGCGACCGGCAGGCCGTCTTCCTTGCGCGAGGTGATCGCCGTCAGCTCCACGCCGGGGTGGACGGCCAACAGCCGCAGCAGTTCCACGCCCGTGTAACCAGTTCCGCCAACGATGCCAACTTTGATCATGTCTGAATCCTTCATATAAATGATGCCCGGTGCGGGCCGAGGTGCAATTTTAACAGTCTTGCCGGTAGAGGCGGCGCGATGGCCCCGGTACTGGCCTTGCAAACATTATTTGCATCCGGAGCGAGTATTGCAAATATTGCATGGCGCCTGTTCAGGCATCGGTCCCCGTCAACAGCTCGGCGTCATGCACCGGGATCGGATCGAGCGTCGACATCTTGCCGATCAGGTCGAAATTCTCCTTCAGCCAGCGCTCCGCCGTCGCCACGCCCAGTGCGCGCAGGCGCTGCAGGAAAGGCAGCTCGGTGTTGAACTTGCTCGACAAGTCCAACTGCTGCAACTCCTCATTGCCGCTGATCAGGTGCAGGCGCACGGCGGCCGCGTGCACGACGTCGCTGTTCTCGGCGTCGACGAGCGCGCCGATGTGGCGGATGGCGCTGACCTCGCGCACGAAGCTGATGTTGAAGGCGATCTCGCTGGTGCGGCTCTGGATGTCGCTCATCGTCATCGGCAGGCCGGGACGGGCGACGGGATTGTTCTGGACGATCACGATGTCGCCCGGGCCCTTGCCGACCAGCGGGGACAGCGAAGGGTTGCCGACGAAGCTGCCGTCCCAGTAGGCTTCGCCGTCGATCACGACCGGCGTGAACACGTAGGGCAGGCAGGCCGAGGCCGCGATCGCGCGCGCGTCGAGTTCATCGCGCGTGAAGACCCTGCCCTTGCCGCTGCGCACGTTCGTGGCCGGGATGAACAGCTCGAGCTCGGAGCAGTCGCGCACGCGCTCGAAATCGATGAGCGACGCCAGCACCGGGATCATCGGGTTCATGCTGAGCGGCGAGGCCGGCGGCGCCAGCACGCCGCTGAACAGCTGCATCAGCTGGTAGCCGGGAGAAGTGGCCAGGGTGCCGCCGCCCATTGCCCAGTCGATCGGCGTCGGCCGCGCCGGGCTGAGCATCGCGCCGGTCGCGCTCAGGCCGTGCCAGAAGCGCTGCAGCGCCGCCCGCGCCCCTTCCCGCCCGCCGCCTCGGGCATACCCGTCGGCCACCACGGCGGCATTCACGCCGCCCGCGCTGGTGCCGCTGATCGCAGCGATCTCGAGCCGCTCGTCGGCCAGCAGGCGGTCGAGCACGCCCCACCCGAAGGCGCCGAGCGAGCCGCCACCCTGCAGTCCGAGACTGATTCTCTTGCTTGCCATTTACTGCTCCTGCGTCATATCCAACGGGTAGCTTACCGTGGCAGGCGCAGCCGCGCCGTACGCTACCGGGAGTCAACAATTGCAGGGGAATAAAAAAAGCCGCCCGAAGGCGGCTTTTTTTGTACTTTCGTACAACCAGCAGGCCGCAGCACAAGGCTGCGTGAAACGATTAACGCTTCGAGAACTGCTTGGCGCGGCGTGCTTTACGCAGGCCGACTTTCTTACGCTCGACTTCACGGGCGTCACGGGTGACGAAACCGGCACGTGCCAGGTCGCCCTTGAGGCCTGCGTCGTAGTCGATCAGAGCGCGGGTGATGCCGTGACGGACGGCGCCAGCCTGGCCCGACTCGCCGCCGCCATGGACGTTGACCTTGATGTCGAAACGCTCGACGTTGCCGGTCAGTTCCAGCGGCTGACGAATGACCATCAGGCCGGTTTCGCGCGAGAAGTAATCCGCAGCAGGCTTGCCGTTCACGATGATCTGGCCGGTGCCAGCTTTGATGAACACGCGAGCGACTGCACTCTTGCGACGGCCGGTGCCGTAGTTGTAGTTACCGATCATGTCAGTTCCTTAGAGGGTCAGTGCTTGTGGTTGCTGTGCTGCGTGCGGGTGGGTACCTTCCGCGTACACTTTCAGCTTCTTGATCATTGCATAGCCCAGTGGGCCCTTCGGCAGCATGCCTTTGACAGCCTTTTCCAGGGCACGGCCCGGGAAGCGCTGTTGCATCTTCAGGAAGTTGGTTTCGTAGATACCGCCCGGGTAGCCCGAGTGACGGTAGTAGGTCTTGTTGGTGGCCTTCGTGCCGGTCACACGCAGCTTGCCTGCGTTGACGACGACGATGTAGTCACCGGTATCGACGTGAGGAGTGAATTCTGGCTTGTGTTTGCCGCGCAGTCGGAGTGCCACTTCGCTGGCAACACGTCCGAGGACCAAGTCCGTCGCGTCAATCACGAACCAGTCGCGCTGGACTTCATGGCCCTTAGCGGAAAAAGTTTTCATGTTGACTTCCTAAATAGGTAAATTGCTCAAATGGCGGTTCCGCAATTGTCGCTGCGGACTCATCCTTATTGTCTTTTCCAGAGCAAATGGAAAGCCGACGATCATACCTCACCCAGCCGTGCGCGGTCAAGGTGCCGGCCAAAGGGCTGTCGCATCCCCGCTTCCTGTCCTGCCGCTTTCCCTCCCATGCGATGACACAAAACAATTAATCTATTGCGTAGCGGGCTAGACTCGGCTGAACCATTTCTTGCAGTAACTATTTGTTGACCATCCAAACGATAGCAAATTACTATTGGTCAACTATCTGAGGAGTCTTCGTGAAAACACGTTCCATCCTGCCGCTGCTGGCGCTGCTGTTGTCGGCCGGCGCCTCGGCCAACGGCGCAGCGTCCGGCGCGCCCGCAGCGGCGCCGGCCAAGCCTGCGGCCCGCACCTGCCACCTGCCCGGCGCCGAAGGCGCGCTGCGCTGCCTCGCCGTCCCGGTGCCGCTCGACTACACCAAACCGGCGGCCGGCAGCCTCAACATCCACGTCACCGTCGCGCCGGCATTTCGCGAAGGCACGCGCAGCGACCCGCTGTTCGTGCTTGCCGGCGGGCCCGGCCAAGCCGGCAGCGAAGTGATCAGCACCCTCCCGACCGCCTTCCGGCGGGTGCGCGCCACGCGCGACATCGTCTTCATCGACCAGCGCGGCACCGGCCTGTCGGGCAAGCTCGATTGCGAGAGCCGGCCCGAGCACGAGACGATGAGCGAAGCCGAACTGGAAGCCGAAATCCACAAGTGCATCAAGAGCAGCCGCGCCCCGTTCGCGGCCTATACCACGGCCAACGCCGCGCGCGACATCGAGGAAGTCCGGCGCGCGCTCGGCTACGGCAAGGTCAACGTCTTCGGCGGCTCCTACGGCACCCGCCTAGGGCAGGCCTATGCGCGCGCCTTCCCGGCCAGCGTGCGTGCGCTGGTCCTGGACGGCGTGGCCGCGCCCGAGCAGGTCATCCCGGCCGGCGGGCGCGACGGCCAGGCCGCCCTCGACAAGCTGTTCGAGCAGTGCGCGAAGGACGCGCTCTGCAACAAGGCCTACCCGAACCTGCGCGCCGAGTTCGAGAGCCTGGCCGCACGTGCCGAAGCCGGCATCAAGCTCTCGATCACCGACCCGCGCACCGCGCAGCCGGCTACCATCACGATGACCGCGCCGCGCTTCACCGGCACCGTGCACGGCATCCTGTACTCGCCGGCCGACGCCCGCCGCCTGCCCTTCCTGATCCACAGCGCCTACCAGGGCCGCTGGGAACCCTTCATCGCGCGCCAGAACCTGGGCGGCGACTTCAGTACCGAGTCGACCAGCGCCTTCCTGCTGCACCTGGCGGTGGTCTGCGCCGAGGACGTGCCGCGCATGAACCCGGCCCTGATGAAGGAAGAGGACGCCCTCATCACGCGCGCCTGGGCCACGCGCATGCCGGCCATGTGCAAGACCATGAACGTGCCGGCCGTGCCTTATGTCGCGCCCACGATGATCGAGGCGCCGGCCCTGCTGCTCTCGGGTGCGCTCGATCCGGTGACCGCGCCACGGCGCGCCGAAAGCGCCAAGCGCCACATGCGCAATGCGCGCCACGTGGTGGTCGCCAACGTCGGCCATGGCGTCTCCCAGCTCGGCTGCGCGCCGCGCCTGCTGCGCACCTTCCTCGACAAGCCGGGCGCCGCGCTCGACGCCAGCTGCCTGGCCGAGATCCCGCCCCCGACCTTCCAGCTCGGCAGCGCCGGGCCGCAACCCTGAATCGAGCCACTCATGATCGAAGTTCACGATGTACGTAAACAGTTCGGCGACGTGCACGCCCTCGGCGGCGTCAGCTTCAGCGCGCGCGACGGCCAGATCACGGCCCTGCTCGGCCCCAACGGCGCCGGCAAGACGACCCTGCTGCGCACCCTGGTGGGCCTGCTCAAGCGCGACCACGGCACGATCGCCGTCGACGGCGTCGACCCGGCAAAGGATCCGCTGTCGGTCCGCCGCAACATCGGCTTCCTGACCGACCAGTTCGGCCTCTACGAACGCCTCTCCACGCGCGAATACCTCAGCTATTTCGGTGAGCTCAACGGCATGGGCGGCGCGGCGCTGAAAAGCCGCATCGACGAGGTCTCGGAACTGCTGGCGATGGACGACATCCTCGAGCGCCGCACCAAGGGCTTCTCGCAGGGCCAGCGCATCAAGGTGGCGCTGGCGCGCACGCTGCTGCACCGCCCGCGCAACCTGCTGCTCGACGAGCCGAGCCGCGGCCTGGACGTGATGAGCACGCGCGCCCTGCGCCGCGCCCTGACGGCCCTGCGCGCGGACGGCTGCTGCGTCATCATGGCCACCCACGTGATGCAGGAAGTGACCCACCTGTGCGACGACGTGATCGTCATCGCCAAGGGGCACACGGTGGCCCAGGGCGCGCCGCTCGAACTGTGCCGGCGCACCGGCATCGAGAACCTCGAGGACGCATTCGTCAGCCTGGTGGGCGAAGAAGGGATCGCCGCATGAAGCCCGCCTTCCTGACCATCTTCCTCAAAGAGATGCGCGAGACGATGCGCGAAAAGCGCAACGTCGGGCTGCTGCTGTTCGTGACGCTGATGTATCCGCTGATGTTCGGCTTCCTGCTCAACCAGCTCATCGACCGCAACACCCGCTCCGAGCGCGAAGGCATCGAACTGGCCGTCATCGGCGCGAGCAAGGCGCCCACGCTGATGGCCCAGCTCAAGCAGAAGAACATCACCGTGATCGACACCGCGCCGATGGACGAAGCGGCGATCGAGGCCCTGCTCCAGAAGGGCAAGGTGGCCGGGGTGCTGCGCCTGTCCGACAAATTCACCGACAACTACGCGGCCATGCGCCCGGCGCGCATCGAGCTGTGGTACGACTCGGCCACCGAGACGGGCTCGCAGCGGCGCGACGTCGAGGACGTGCTCGAAGCCTACGGCGCCAACGTCGCCAGCGCGCGCCTGCTGGCGCACGGGGTCTCGCCGGCGACGCTGGCGCCGATCCAGGTGCAGCGCTACGACACCGGCACCAACGCCTCGCGCTCGGCCGGCCTGATCGGCAGCATGCTCAGCATGCTGTTCTTCCCCGCCTTCTTCTGCGGCATGTCGGCCGCGGTCGACAGCACCGCCGGCGAGCGCGAGCGGCGTTCGATGGAAGTGCTGATGGCGCAGCCGGCGCGCGCCTGGGAAATCGTCACCGGCAAGTGGCTGATGGCCGGGGCGCTGGCCGTGATCGGCCTGACCTGCGAACTGATCCTGTCGCACGTGGTGCTGTCCTGGCTGCCGCTGGAAGAGCTGGGCATGACCTGGAGCCTGAACTGGATCGACGTGGCCCTGGTCTGCATCGTCGCGCTGCCGCTGGCGCTGCTGGCGGCCGCCCTGCAGATCGCGCTGGCGATGAACGCGAAGTCCTTCAAGGAAGCGCAGAGCCTGCTCAGCATCGTGCTGTTCCTGCCGATGATTCCGGGCGTCGTGGTGTCGATGATGGAACTCAAAACGGCGGCCTGGATGTATGCCGTGCCGATGCTGTCGAACCAGACCCTGCTGCGCGAAATGTCGAAAGGCGTGGAAGTCGGCGCCCTGCCCTTCGTGCTGACCTTCTTCAGCGCGGCGGTGCCGATGCTGGCGGTGATGGCGTTTGCCAGCTGGCGCATGAAGAGCGAGCGCTACGTGCTGGCGGTCTGACCCGGTTCCGCCTCGATCAACAGCCCACCCCGGCACGCCGCGGTGGGCTGTTTTACAATATGGCCACCCATCACATCGGAGAAACGCACATGGAAGTCAAAGTCAGCTGGAACGGCCCCTCGGGCATGAGTTTTCGCGCCCAGACCGGATCGGGCCACATGGTGGCGATGGATGGCGCGCCCGAGGGCGGCGGCCACAACCTGGCGCCGCGGCCGATGGAGATGCTGCTGGTCGGCACCGGCGGCTGCACGGCCTACGACGTGGTCCTGATCCTGCAGCGCGGCCGCGAGAACGTGATCGGCTGCGACGTCACCCTGCAGGCCGAACGCGCCGAGACCGACCCCAAGGTGTTCACGAAGATTAACTTCCACTTCATCATCAGCGGCCGCAACCTGAAGCCGGCGGCGGTCGAACGCGCCGTCAAGCTGTCGCACGAGAAGTACTGCTCGGCCTCGATCATGATGGCCAAGACGGCGGAGATGAGCTATTCGTTCGAGATCGTCGAAGCGTAACACGTAGGGTGGGCACCCCGTGCCCACGCGGACGCATGAACGGTGTTGGCAGCGTTCGCAAGCGTCAAGTTAGCGCGTGATCCGGAGGACGGTTTTCGACCGCGCCAACGTTATCGATCCAAACAGCGCATCGCAGCGCATGGTTCCGCGTGGGCACGTAATTGAGGCCATTGGCCTCAATTACCCCACCCTACAGGTAATACGCCGTCGTCGTCATCACCTTCGCCATCGCCCGCATGGCCAGCTTCACCGGCACCGGCATCTCTTCGGCGCCCAGCGCCTCGGCGGCCGAGCCGTGCGCGGCTTCGTCCTGGCGCATCTGCTCGACGATCGCGCGCGATTTCGCGTCCTTGAGCGGCAGCGAATCGAGGTGGCTGTTCAGGTGGGCCTCGACCTGGCGCTCGGTCTCGACGACGAAGCCGAGGCTGCGTGCGTCGCCGAGCTTCGCGGCCACCGTCCCCATCGCGTAGGCGCCCGCATACCACAGCGGATTGAGCACGCTCGGCTGCGAGCCGAGTTCGGACAGGCGCTGCGCGGTCCAGGCCAGGTGGTCCTCTTCCTCGCGGCCGGCCTGCTCGAACTGGGCGCGCATGCCGGGGGTCTGCGCGTGGCGCGCCTGCGAGTCGTAGAGCGCCTGGGCGCAGACTTCGCCGACGTGGTTCACGCGCATCAGGCCGGCGCTATGGCGCTGCTCGCGCTCGTCGAGTTCGCAGTCGAGCGCATGGGCGGCCGGGTTCGGGCGCGAGGACGCGGCCACGCCGCCGACCACGCGCAGCGCCTTGTCGAAGCCGACGATCAGGTCGTCGAGTGGGCTGATAAAACGGTTCGCTGACATAGGATTCCAGTTATGCATGGAAAAACGACATTATATGCCCCGGGTCGCCCGCCCGCCGCGCGCGAGTTCTCCGCATCGTCTTCCCTCCTCCCACTCCCGCTTTTGCGCACTCTGGGCGGCGGTATGCGCCGCGCGTCGCATCGGCCCGCCTGAGTCAGCCGTTAGCGCATACAATGCAAGCGTCAAAAAGGCTTGGCGGAAATGAAAGTAAACGCCCTGCCAAGTTCACCTGGAGTCCGCATGGAATTACGCATCCGCAATCTGTCCAAGACCTACGCCAATGGCGTGGTGGCTTTGGACAAGGTCACGCTGAACATCCCGCCCGGGATGTTCGGCTTGCTGGGGCCGAACGGCGCCGGCAAGTCGACCCTGATGCGCATCCTCGCGACCCTGCAGGAGTGCGACAGCGGCTCGGTCTTCCTCGACGATATCGACGTGCTCGACGAGAAGGACGAGGTGCGCCGCATGCTCGGCTACCTGCCGCAGGACTTCGGCGTCTACCCGCGCGTGACGGCCTGGGAGCTGCTCGACCACTTCGCCCAGCTGAAGGGCATCGCAAATAAACACCGGCGGCGCGAGGTCGTCGACGGCCTGCTCCAGCAAACCAACCTGTTCGAGGTGCGCCACCAGAAGCTGGGCACCTTCTCGGGCGGCATGCGCCAGCGCTTCGGCGTCGCGCAGGCCCTGATCGGCGACCCGCAACTGATCATCGTCGACGAGCCGACGGCCGGCCTCGACCCGCAGGAGCGAGTGCGCTTCCATAACCTGCTGGCCGACATCGGCGCCGACAAGACGGTGCTGCTGTCGACCCACATCGTGTCCGACGTGGCCGACCTGTGCGCCAACATGGCGATCATCAACAAGGGCCATGTGCTGCTGTGCGGCGAGCCGGCGCGCCTGATCGAAGGCATCGAGGAATGCATCTGGGCGCGCTTCGTCGACAAGGCGGACCTGCCGCTGTTCCAGAAGCAGCACGCGGTGATCTCGACGCGCCTGCGCGCCGGCCGCACGCTGATCCACGTGTATGCCGAGGGCGACCCGGGCATGGGCTTCGAGCCGGCCCACGCCAGCCTGGAGGACGTGTATTTCGCCACCATCGCCGGGCGCCATAATTACCAAGCCGGGAACTGCTGACGTGAACGCGCTGCTCGTCGTCGCCGGGTTCGAGCTGCGCCAGCGTGCGCGGATGCTGTCGACTTGGGTCTGCCTGGCCGCCTTCATCGCGCTGGCGATGCTGTGGACGGCCGCCGCCGGCGGCGTGTTCAAGGACACGGTGGTGGCCTTCGGCGCGCGCGTGCTCATCAACGGACCGCGCCAACTGGCGCTGTCGAGCGCCTTCCTCGGCTGCGCCGGCGTGATCGTGGTGGCCGCCATCATGGGCCGCGCCGTGCAGCAGGACTTCGAGCACGGCATGCACCACTTCTTCTTCAGCGCGCCGATCAAGAAAAGCGCCTACGTCTTCGGGCGCTTCCTCGGCGCCTTCGCCGTGCTGGCCCTGGTGTTCGCCGGCATCCCGCTCGGCGAATGGCTGGGCAGCTTCGTGCCCGGCATCGATCCCGACCGGCTCGGTCCGAACCAGCTGAGCCACTACCTGCTGCCCTGGCTGTTCACGCTGCTGCCCAACGTCTTCATCTTCGGCGCGACCTTCTTCGTGCTGGCGGCGCTGTCGCGGCGCATGCTGCCGGTGTACGTGGCGAGCATCGTGCTGACCATCGGCTACACGATCGCGCCTTCGCTGGCGCGCGACTTCGACTACAAGCTGCTCGCCTCCCTGATCGACCCCTTCGGCACCACGGCGCTGGTACAGCTGACCGAGTACTGGCCGATCGCCGCACGCAACACGCGGCCGGTCCTGCCCGACGGCGTGTACCTGGCGAACCGCCTGATCTGGGGCGGCTTCGGGCTGGCGGTGCTGCTGCTCGGCTACTGGCGCCTGCACCTGGTCGGCATCCTGGAAGCGCGCGCGCGCGACCCACGCGGCGACAGCGAGGCGGCGCCCAGCCTGTCGCAGGCGGCCGTCAACACCCGCGAAAAGCCGGACTTCGCGCGCCGCAGCCTGGGGCGCCTCCTGGTGCGCGAAAGCGTCCTGCACCTGCGCCAGTCGATCGCCACGCTGCCCTTCGCGCTGATCGCCCTGAGCGGCATGGCGCTGGTCGTGATGGGCACCTCCGAAACCGGCCTGCTGCACGGCGCCATCACCCATCCGGTGACGTACCAGATGCTGGAACTGATCCGCGACACCTACGGGCTGTTCGTCCCGCTGGTGACCGCCTTCTACGCCGCCCAGCTGGTGTGGCGCGAGCGCGATGCCCGCACCTCCCAGCTGTACGACGCGCTGCCGCTGCCGGGCTGGCTGGCGCCGCTCTCCAAGACCCTGGCGCTGGTGGCCATGCAGGCGCTGCTGCTGTTCCTGGCCATGCTGTGCACGATGCTGAGCCAGGTGTTTCGCGGCTGGTTCGCGCTCGAACCGGGCTTGTACCTGCAGTTCCTGTTCACGATCCTGCTGCCGCAATACGCGCTGCTGGCGGTACTGTCCATCGCGCTGCAGGCGCTGTGCGGCCGCAAATACCTGGGCTACGCGCTGCTGGCAGCGACCCAGATTGCCATCATCGCCGCCCAGGGCCGCGGCATCGACCACCCGCTGCTGGGCATCTTCCCGCAGCTCGACTATTCGAGCATGAACGGCTTCGGCCACCACCTGCTGCGCGAGCGCGTGCTGCAGCTGTACTGGGGCGGCGCCGCCCTGATGCTGCTGGTGGCGAGCGTGGTGCTGTGGCCGCGCGGCGTGAACGCCGAGCTGCGCAGCCGCCTGCGCATGGCGCGCCAGCAGCTGACGCTGCCCATCCTCGCCGCCTTCGGCGCCGGCCTGCTGCTGTTCGCGGGCAGCGGCGCGCTGCTGTGGTATGAGCTCGACGTGGCCGGCAACTACCGCATGACGCGCAGCGCCGAGGCAGTGCGCGCCGAGTACGAGGCGCGCTACCGGCGCTTTGCCGGCCTGCCCCAGCCGCTGCCGGCGGCGGTGGCGCTGCAGGTCGACATCCATCCGCGCACGCGCACGCTGGCGATCAAGGGGCGCTACGAACTCGTGAACCGAAGCCAGGCGCCGATGCGCGACCTGATCCTGTACCAGCCGCCGGGGGCCGACCTCGCCAGCCGCCTGTCGGCGCCCGCGCAACTGGTCACCGCCGACCGAGTACACGGCTTCTTCCACTACCGGCTGGCCACGCCGCTGGCGCCGGGCGCTCGCCTGGTCCTCGACTTCGACCTCAGCGCCGCGCCCGGCGGGCTGCTCGGCATCGGCAGCGACACGCCGGTCGGCGCCAACGCCACCTGGTTCACCCACGAGGCGCTGCCGCGCATCGGCTACCAGCGCGCGGTCGAACTGCGCGACCCGCGCGACCGCCGCCGCCACCGGCTCGGCACGCAAGCGACTGCGCAGGACGGCCGCGGCCACGCGGGCGTGCCGGAGCAGTCCTCCTATCCCATGGCCTTCTCCGCCACCATCAGCACGGCGGTCGACCAGATCGCGGTGGCCCCGGGCGCGCTCGAACGCGAGTGGATCGCGCAGGGGCGGCGCCACTTCCGCTACCGGGCCGAGGCCCCGATCCTGGGCGACTACGCGGTCGCCTCCAGCCGCTATGCGGTGCGCCACGAGCGCTGGCAGGACGTCGCCATCGACGCCTATTTCCAGCCCCGGCACGACCGCAACGTCGACCGCATGCTGCGCGGCGCAAGCACGGTGCTCGACTACGGCACGCGCCAGTTCGGCCCCTACGGCCTGCACGACCTGCGCCTGGTCGAGACGCCGCGCGCCAGCGGCGAGGCGCGCGCCTTCCCCGGCATGCTGGCGCTGCCCGAGGACGGCGCCTTCATCGCGCGCTTCGAGGCGGCCTCCCAGCGCGGCATCGACTATCCCTTCTACATGGGCGCATGGACCACGGCGCGCCAGTGGTGGGGCCAGCAGCTGCCGGACGGCGTGCTGGCCGACAGCCTGGCCGAGTACACGGCGCTGATGGCGGTACGGCGCAGCCTCGGCGCGCCGGCCATGCGGCGCTACCTGCGCCACGACCTGCACGCCTACCTGATGGGGCGCGCGCTGGCCAACCGGCGCGAACTGCCGCTGGCGCAGGCGCGCACCGACGAAGCCTGGCTGGGCCAGCGCAAGGGCGGCATGGCGCTCTACCTGCTGCAGGACGTGCTGGGCGAGGAGCGGGTGAACGCGGTGCTGCGCGGGCTGCTGCGCGACAGCATGCGAGGCCGGGCGCCAGGCATGCCCGAGCTGGCGGCCGCCCTGCGCGCCGTCGCCGCACCGGCCCAGGCCTACTTGGTGGACGACCTGTTCGATGCCATTGTGTTCTACGAAAACCGCGCCGACTACGCCGCCGCACGCTTGCGCGCCGACGGCAAATACGAGGTGACGCTGCGCGCCAGCGCCGCCAAGCTGCGCGCCGGCGGCCCGGTCGAACAGCCGATGCCGCTGGCCGACAGCATCGAATTCGGCGTCGACGACCGCGATGGCAAGCCGCTGCTGCGCGAGCGCCGCATCGTGCGCGACGGGAAGCTGAGCCTGACTTTCGTCGTCGACGGCCGCCCGGCGCGCGCCGGGATCGACCCCGATCACAAGCTGATTGACAAGAAACCAACTGATAACATGGTTATTGTCGACAATCGTTAAAACTCGCGATATCATCAAAACACTATTATCAGTGAGGCTTATAATGTCGACCCTGTTTGCCGAAGTCTGCGAGAAAATTCAGCTCTTGAACGCTGATGAAAAGCACGAAGTGCTGCGCATGCTGCTGAAGGATGTGGATGCGGACGGCCGGGATGCCGACGAGGCCTGGCGCGAAGAAGTCATCCGCCGCGTGAAGGCGATCCGCAACGGCGAAGCGGCGATCCGCGCGCTGCAGGACTGGCAGGAATAATCTCCCGCCGCACCATACGTTGCGCGCTGGCGCAACGATGGCCATGCTTGCCGGGTAAGGGCGTCGACGGTTTTTCGTTAACCGTATAAACAGAATATTCAGTAAAGCATAAAAAAACCGCAGCGCGATGGCTGCGGTTTTTTTTTCGCCGGCTGACTTCGCCGGCTTACTTCTTCGCCGCCGACGCGCGCTTGGCGGGCGCCTTCCTGGCAGCCGGTTTTGCAGCCGTCTTCGCCGCCGCTTTCGCCGCCGGCTTCTTCGCCACCTTGGCCGCCACCGCGACGTCGCCCTCGCCCTCGTCGTTCGCGGCCGCCTTGGTCTTGGCGCCCGGCTTGGCCTTGCGCTCCTCGAACTCGAAGCTGATCTTGCCGTCCTTGGCGCGGGTCAGGAAGGCCTTGAACGGGCGGCGCGTGCGCTGCGACACGAAGCCCGGCAGCAGGTCGGTCTTGCCGTCGTTGAGGAGCTTGGCCATCTGCTCGGGCAGGATTTCCTGCTGCAGGATGATGCGGCCGCTGCGGAAGTCGCAGGTCTTCGGCTTGGCCACGCTCTTCTCGCACACGTACGCCAGGCCCATCTCGTAGACGCCGCCGTAGCATTTCGGGCAGGGTCCGAGTGCGGTCTGGCCGGTGAAGTCGACGCCCTCGCCGTCTTCTCCGCCTTCCTGGTCCTGGCCGAAGTCGAACTCGAGCTTGAAGTTGCTGATCTCTTCATCGCGTACGATGCGCAGGATGGCCGCGAACGGACGGCCCATCTTCGAGCGGAAGCCCTGTAGCGGACCGATGGTGCGCTTTTCCAGCAGCTCTTCGACCTCGGCGATCTCGAACTGGCGGCTGCCCGGCGTCTTGCTCATCGAGAAGTCGCACTTGGTACAGGCGAAGCGGCGGTAGTTTTCCTTGACCACGCCGGCGCAATTCGGGCATGGCGCCTTCAGGGTCGCGTACTCGCCGGGAATCGTGTCGTTGTTGTATTCCTTGGCGCGCTTGACGATGATCTGCGTCATCTGGGCGATCTCGCGCATGAATTCTTCGCGCGAAATCTTGCCCTTCTCCATCTGCGACAGCTTGTATTCCCACTCGCCGGTCAGTTCCGGCGCGGTCAGCTCGTTCACGCCCAGGCCGCGCAGCAGCGTCATCAGCTGCGACGCCTTGGCGGTGGGGATCAGTTCGCGCCCTTCGCGAATCAGGTATTTCTCGGTCAGCAGGCCCTCGATGATGGCCGCGCGCGTGGCCGGGGTGCCGAGGCCCTTGCCGGCCATGGCGTCGCGCAGTTCGTCGGAGTCGACCAGCTTGCCGGCGCCTTCCATTGCCGACAGCAGCGTCGCTTCGGTATAGCGCGCGGGCGGTTTCGTGACCAGGCCGTTCGCCGTGATCTTGTCGGTCAGGACCTTCTCACCCTTCGCAACCGGGACCAGGGTGGCGCCATCCTTGTCGTCGCCCGTCGTGTCCTTGCCGTAGACGGCCAGCCAGCCCGGATTCGTCATGACCTTGCCCTCGGTCTTGAACTGGTGGCCCGACACTTCGGTGAAGCGGGTCGTGACCAGGAACTCGGCCGGCGGGAAGAAGACGGCCATGAAGCGGCGCGTGACCAGGTCGTAGAGCTTTTGTTCCGGCTCGGTCAGGTTTTTCGGGGCGACGCCGGTCGGGATGATCGCGAAGTGGTCCGAGATCTTGGTGTTGTCGAAGATGCGTTTATTTGGCTTGACCCAGCCGTTCTTGCTGACCTGCTTGGCGAACTGGTGGTAGTTGTGGTTCTCGGCCAGCGACTCCATCGTCGACTTCACGGTGCCGATGTAGTCTTCCGGCAGGTGGCGCGAATCGGTACGCGGGTAGGTCAGCACCTTGTGCTTTTCGTACAGCGCCTGGGCCAGGCCCAGCGTATTCTTGGCCGAGAAGCCGAAGCGGCCGTTGGCCTCGCGCTGCAGCGAGGTCAGGTCGAACAGGGCCGGCGCCATCGAGGTGGTCGGCTTCGATTCCTCGGTGACGACGCCCTGCTTGCCGCGGCAGGCGGCGGCGATCGAGTCGGCGGCCGTCTTGCTCCACAGGCGCTCGGCGCGCTTCTCGGGGTCGTTCTCGTCCTTTTTAAAATTCTGGTCGAGCCAGCGGCCTTCGTAGACGCCGGCGGCGCAGACGAACTCGGCGCGCACCTCCCAGTAGTCGCGCGGCACGAATTTCTTGATCTTTTCTTCGCGCTCGACCACGATCGACAGGGTCGGCGTCTGCACCCGGCCCACGGTGGTCAGGTAGAAGCCGCCCTCCTTCGAGTTGAAGGCGGTCATCGCGCGGGTGCCGTTGATGCCGATCAGCCAGTCCGCTTCCGAGCGGCAGCGCGCGGCGTCGGCCAGCGGCAGCATCTCTTCATCGCTGCGCAGCTGCTTGAAACCTTCGCGGATCGCGTTGGCCGTCATCGATTGCAGCCACAGGCGCTTGACCGGCTGTTTCGCTTTCGCATGTTGCGCGATCAGGCGGAAAATCAGTTCCCCTTCGCGCCCGGCGTCACATGCGTTGATCAGGGTGGTGACGTCCTTGCGCTTGATGAGCTTGTTCAGCACCTTCAGGCGCGACTCGGTCTTCGCGATCGGATTGAGCGCGAAGTGAGGCGGAATCATCGGCAGGTGGGTGAAGCTCCATTTGCCGCGCTTGACGTCGTATTCCTCCGGCACCGCGATTTCCAGCAGGTGGCCGACGGCGGACGAGAGGACGTATTCGTCGTTCTCGAAGTACTCATCGTGCTTGGTGAAGCCGCCCAGCGTCTTGGCGATATCATTCGCGACGGAGGGCTTCTCGGCGATGATGAGGGTTTTGGTCATAAAAATTCTCGTCGTACTTATATTAGGTGTAAGGCCTGCGCATCATACAGGCTTCGCGGCCGGACCGTGGTCTGGCGTGTTCTGAATTGCAAGTTATCGCATCAGCCGTCGACTTCCTGTCGAATGGCGCGACGGCAATTCACGATGCTTAGTGTCTTGTTGGTAACAGTCCTGAATGAGCGGCCAATGATAAGCGCGTTATCGCGCTGTTCGCAAGTAGCCTCTGCACCTTTGTTGTGCAGTGCAAGAAAGTTTGCCGGGCGTTTGCCCCAGCCGCGCCCCGCTTTGGCCCATCATTGAAAGTGGGCGCTTTCCTACAACGCAACCATCGGCATTCCGATACAGGCCGGGCTGCGGGGCGCGCATGATCGCCCTGTTGGCGCGTGCTGACGCGCCGTTACGGGAGCAATGACATGAGCGACAAACACAAGGGCATGGTGAACGAGCACGGCCGCAGCGTATCGCGCGAAAAAATGGTGCCGGTGGCCCCGGGCAGCCAGCAGGGCCGCGCGCCCGGCTCGGGACCCGGCAACGGCAACGGCAACCGCCAGGCCAGTGCCGCGGCGCTGGGTGCCCGCCAGGGCGGCGACGCCGGTTCGCGCGGCGGACCGGGTTCGCAGCTGGGCGGACGCAGCGCGCGCCAGCAGGCCCAGCGCATGCGGGCGCGCGCCGAGCAGGAACGGCTCGGCATGTCGCAGCAGTCCGGTTACGGCGGACTCGAGCAGGGACAGCACGGCGGTTCGGAAGCGTCTCCACTGGCCGGCAATGCGCGCCAGTCGGGCGCAGCCGGTTCGAGCGGACGCGGCCATCCGGAACAGCCGGCGTCGGACTACAAGTCGCGCAAGTCGGGAGGATAGGAACTGAAACAGGCCGTCTCAGTTAAGCAGAGGAGGACCTACCCCTGAAATGCAACCTGCCGCAATTGCGGCAGGTTGTCGAAGCGAGGTTCGTCCTTGATCTCAGTGCAGGCAGCGGGGAATCTGCTCGTCGTCCGACCCGAACAGGTCGTCGAAGATGAGCGCATCCGGCTCCTTGTTCTGGCTCCACATCAGCATGAGGATGATGATCTTCAGCTTGCTGAGGGTCACAGGCGACTCGTCGACCGCGAGCGCACGTTCGATGACGATTTCACGCTGCACCGGCGTGAGCAGCTTGGCGCTTTCCAGGAACTGGATGAAACCGATCGCGGCGCTACCGAGCTCGTTGTATTCCTCGTCCACGTAATAACGGGTGCCGGTGGAGGCCGTCACGTCGGCCAGCTCTTCGCCGGCCATTTCGGTGAGGCCCGTCAGCCAATCGATCGCCTCGCAGATCTCGAAGTCGTCGAAGCCGACGGCGGAGAGCTTGCGTGCCAGTGCTGCCGGCTCGGGGCAGGCTTCGGGACGATAGTACGTCTCGTAGAGGTAGACCAGGATGTCGAACATAGTGACGCTACTGTAGCAGCTAAGCTCGCACTGGTACAAGCTTGCTGCGCGCGTGCGCATCCGGCGAACGGATTTCGTCGTTTTTCGGCCTTATCGGTTCATATAGGCTGGTAAGTAATTATCGATGTGACGTGCTTTTTTCAAGGCCTGCCCGATATGCATCGCGCATCGCTCCATCAAGCAATCACGCGCTGTACTTTGCCGCCCGGAAGTCTCTCGATCATCCCCGCCATTTCCAGCGCCAGCAAGCCCATGCTCAGCTGGCCGACGCTCATGTTGGTCTGTGCCAGCAGGGCGTCGACCTCGAGCGCATCGTGCCCGAGCTGGGCCAGCAGTCCGGTGCAGTCGGTTTCGGTGGGCACGGCCGCCGTCGTGGGCGCGGGCAGCGCGGCCAGCGGCGAGATGCGCATCGCTTCGAGTACCTCGTCCACGGTTTCGACCAGGCGCGCGCCGTCGCGGATGAGCTTGTGGCAACCCTTGGCCAGCGGCGCGTGGATGGAACCGGGCAAGGCGAACACTTCCCTCCCCTGTTCGCCGGCGACGCGCGCGGTGATCAGGGACCCCGACTGCGCCGCCGCCTCGACCACCAGCACGCCGCTCGCCAGGCCGCTGATGATCCGGTTGCGGCGCGGGAAGTTGCCGGCGTTGGGCGGCGTACCCAGCGGGTATTCGCTGACGATGGCGCCCTCGACGGCGATGCGTTCGGACAGCGCCCGGTTGCGCGCCGGATAGGACAGGTCGGCACCGGTGCCGACCACGGCAATGGTGGAACCCGGGCCGCGCAGCGCGCCTTCGTGGGCGGCGGCATCGATCCCGAGCGCGAGGCCGGAGACCACGCACACGCCCTGGCTTGAGAGCGCCTGCGCGAAGGCGGCCGCATTCGCCTTGCCCTGCGCGGTGGCGTTGCGGCTGCCAACGATGGCGAGGCCGGGATGCGCCAGCAGGTCGATGCGCCCTTTTATATAGAGCAGCAGCGGCGGATCGGTAATGTTGGCCAGCGCTTCGGGATAAGCGGGGTCGCCCAGCGCCAGCAGGTGCTGCGAAGGAATACTGGTCCAGGCCAGCGTGGCCTCGGCCTGCGCCCGGATCTCGGCGGAGGGCGGCGCGCACAGGCTGCGCGCGATGGCCGGCCTGACGTGGGCGGCGAGCGCCGCGTAGCCGGCCTGGAAGATGGCGCGCGGCGAGCCGAAGGCGGCCAGCAGCGCCTGAGCGCTACGCGGCCCTACCCCGCTTGCGCTTTCCAGGCGCAGCCAGTCGGTGAGCTCGTCGATGCGTCTGGTGGGGATAGGGTCCGTGTCCTGCACGGTGAAATTACTCCGGTGATTTCGCCACGTCGCCGACTTGCACCGGCGCCGTCACTTGCATGATCAGGCCGTAGGAAACACGCCCGAACACTCGGAAGATGAACAGGCTGCCATACTGCTCATCGGGAAGTTTCATCTTTGCGCGGCCAAAGCCGAGGAAGCCCTTCGCTTCCGGATCGACCACCGTCTTCCCGAGATGATAGAGCTGCAAAACGGAGCCGACATCGAGCCCGTCAATCGAACCACGGTTGACAGTGACGACCTGGCTCTGGCCGGCGTAGCTCACGCCCGAGTAGATCGACATCACGCGCGCATCGATGGCGGTCTCCGGCGCATGCGGCACGTAGTTGCGCACGGCGGCCGGCGGGGTCGGCATCAGGCGGTCGCCCACGCCCATCTCGCGCACCGAGCTCGAGACGGTAAAGGTGTGCACGTCGACGCCGGGCGCGGCGGCCTTGGCCAGCTTGACGGTGCCGAGGTAGCTGGCTTCATGGGCCAGCACGGCGCCGGTCTGCGGATCCCTCAATGGACCGCCCGGGCGGAACACCTGGAACTCGGTCGCGCCCTGCAGGTCGCCGCGCACATACACGCGGTCGCCGTTGCCCAGGTACAAATGGCCCTCTTCCGAGGCGGCGATGCGCGGCGCGCCGGCCAGCGCGTCCTTCTCGATCACGAGCGGCTGGGTCAGATAGGGTTCGATGACGCCGGCGGGAATCGCATCGATCGCCTGGCGGCCCAGCGCTTCGCTGCGCACCTGCGGCGACAGGCGAAGTAATGGAGCGTCGCCGGCGCCATCGCCACCCGGACGGTTCAGGGACAGGCGGCCGCGCGCGCGGTCGAAGTAGACGATCTGGCCCGGATAGATCCAGTGCGGGTTGCGGATCTCGGCACGGTTCAGGCCCCAGACTTGCGGCCAGCACCACGGATGCTGGAGGAAGGTACCGGAAATGTCCCACAGGGTATCGCCCTTGACAACCACATGCTGGTCCGGGGCATTCGGCTTGAAGCTGCATTCGGCAGCCTGGACGGGGCCGGCCACGACACACGCGACGAGGGCTGCGGCAGCAGCGCGGGTCACGACTGTGCTAAAATTTTTCATTGAAGACGTCCGTAAAGTGCGGCATTGACAACGGAATTGCGGGCTGCGCTCATCACCTCGGCCAGCCGCGGCGCAAGAGACAGCACGGGTTGAAGCTTTGATCTGAAGCTCCCTTACCGCACCAGCGGATCAAAAGGTTGCCCAACTGAATCAAATTCTGCACACAAATCCTTGAACTAGCAAGACAAACCGCGTCCTGCTGACGGGGCAATGTGTTGCATTCCTGCTCGCGCCAAGGTCATGTTTGTGCTTGCGACAATACTTATATCAATCTATTACTGAACACCCGATATGGCCCTCCTGAAGATCCTGCGCTACCCCGATCCACGCCTGCACAAGGTTGCCCAGCCGGTCACCGAATTCGGCGAGCGACTCGCCAAGCTGGTCGCGGACATGGCCGAGACCATGTACGACGCACCCGGCGTCGGCCTGGCCGCCACCCAGGTGGACGTGCACGAGCGCGTGGTCGTGATCGACACCAGCGAGACGCATGACGAGCTGCTGGTCTTCGTCAATCCCGAGATCACCTGGGCCAGCGACGAAAAACAGGTCTACGACGAAGGCTGCCTGTCGGTGCCGGGCATCTACGACGGCGTCGAGCGTCCGGCACGCGTGAAAGTGCGCGCGCAAAACGCCAAGGGCGAGTTCTTCGAACTCGACTGCGAAGGCCTGCTGGCCGTGTGCATCCAGCACGAGATGGACCACCTGATGGGCAAGGTTTTCGTCGAATACCTGTCGCCCCTGAAACGCAACCGCATCAAGGCCAAGCTGCAGAAGGAAGAGCGCGGCATGGAACGCGAAGCGGCCCTGAAAGCTGCCGGCCGTCGCTACTGAGGCGGCGCGCATGAAAGTCGTTTTCGCCGGCACGCCGGAGTTTGCCGCTGTCGCCCTGCGCGCCCTCATCGGCGCCGGGTTCGAGATCCCGCTGGTACTGACCCAGCCCGACCGTCCGGCCGGGCGCGGCATGCAATTGCAGGCTTCCAGCGTGAAGCAGGTGGCGCTCGAGCACGGCATCGAGGTGCTGCAGCCGCTGTCGCTGCGCACCGACAGCAAGGACGCGCAGCGCGCCGCCGAGGCCCAGGCGGCCCTTGAGCGGCTGCAAGCACTGGACTACGACGTGATGGTGGTGGCGGCCTATGGCCTGATCCTGCCGCGCAGCACGCTCGACATCGCACCCTGCATCAATATCCATGGTTCCCTGCTGCCGCGCTGGCGCGGCGCCGCGCCGATCCATCGCGCGATCGAAAGCGGAGACGTCGACACCGGGGTCACCATCATGGGCATGGAAGAAGGCCTGGACACCGGCCCGATGATGCTGATGGAACGCGTCCCGATTGAAGACGCGGATACCACCGGCAGCCTGCACGACAAGCTGGCCGCGCTGGGCGCCACGATGATCGTCGACGCCCTGCACCGCATGGAAGGGGGCGACCTGCCCGCCACGCCACAGCCCGAGGAAGGCGTGACCTACGCGGCCAAGATCAGCAAGGACGAGGCGAAGCTCGACTTCGCCCTGCCCGCCATTGAACTGTGGCGCAAGGTGCGCGCCTTCAATCCCTTCCCCGGTGCGCAAGGCACGGTGAACGGGACGGCGGTCAAGATCTGGCAGGCCGAACTGGCCGAGGGCCAGGGCACTCCTGGCCAGGTGCTGGCGGCCGATGCGGCGGGGATTGTCGTGGCTTGCGGCACGGGCGCCCTGCGCCTGCAGCAGTTGCAAAAGCCTGGTGGCAAGCGTTTGGCGGCGGCGGAGTTTTTGAAGAGCTTTCCGCTGGCGGGGATGAGCTTCGAGTAAAGTAGGGTGGACGGGTCTCCCGTCCACGCGTTCAACTGCAAGAAGAATAAACGCGCAACTTTTATCCCGCACTGTTTGAACGCGTGGACTGGGAACCCGTCCACCCTACGGGGTCAAGGTGCAACGCTCTACACTGCCTAAATAAAAAAACGCGCCCGACGGGCGCGTATTCGTTTCAGGCTTGCTTACTCACCGAACGTCTCGGCGGCGCGATGCGCTGCCATATGTTCGCGCAGGACCTGGTTGATGCGGGTCTGGTAACCTGGACCGGCTGCCTTGAACCAATCCAGCATATCGACGTCGAGACGGATCGTCACGATCTGTTTTGCACCGGCCATCTGATGTTTCTGTGCTGCGTCCGGCACATGGCTGTGCAGTGCAGGCTGGTCCCAATCGGGTTCGTACTCTTTGTTCATGCTATCCATCCTGTGTTGATTCCGTGCCATGTTTGTTCATGGCATGTGTTTATTGTCGTCGCTGTATGTATCCATAAGATTGCGAAAGCGGCGTGATTTGTAACGTCGTGTAACAATTAAATGCATAAACACATAACGATACAATCTGCCGCCAATGCGGGGGCTCGCCGGGCGCACTCCCTGCATTGACGTATAATTTCAGACCGCCCCAACCGTGCAGCGCCGCTTTGCCATGCGAGCGTGCACGCCTTTGAAAGCTACCGATGACTGCCCCGACCTCTTCCCTCTCCCCGATCGAAACCCAGCTGCGCGAGATCCTGTCGCGCCGCATCATGGTCCTCGATGGAGCGATGGGCACCATCATCCAGCAATACAAATTGGACGAGATCGCTTACCGGGGCGGCCCCGAAGGGCGCTTTGTCAGCTTTGCCGCGCCGGAAGGCAGCGGCACCCGTGAGCTTTTCGTGAAGGGCAACAATGAGTTGCTGACGCTGACCCAGCCGCAGGTGATCCAGGAGATCCACGAGCGCTACCTCGCCGCCGGCGCCGACCTCATCGAGACGAACACCTTCGGCGCCACCAGCGTCGCGCAGGACGATTACCACATGGGCCACCTGGCCTATGAAATGAACGTCGAGTCCGCCAAACTGGCGCGCGCCGCCTGCGACAAGTACAGCACGCCGGACAAGCCGCGCTTCGTGGCCGGCGCCCTCGGGCCGACGCCGAAGACCGCCTCGATCTCGCCGGACGTCAACGACCCGGCCGCGCGCAACATCACCTTCGACCAGCTGGTCGCCAGCTACCACGAACAGGTCAGCGGCCTGGTCGACGGCGGCGTCGACGTGCTGCTGGTCGAAACCATCTTCGACACCCTGAACTGCAAGGCGGCCCTGTTCGCGATCGACCAGTATTTCGACGCGCATCCGGAAACGACCCGCAAGCCGATCATGATCTCCGGCACCGTGACCGACGCTTCGGGCCGCATCCTGTCGGGCCAGACCGTCGCCGCCTTCTGGAATTCGGTGCGCCACGCGAAGCCCCTCACCATCGGCCTGAACTGCGCACTGGGCGCCGCCCTGATGCGCCCCTACGCCGAAGAGCTGTCGCAGATCGCCGATACCTTTGTCTGCATCTACCCGAACGCCGGCCTGCCCAACCCGATGAGCGACACCGGCTTCGACGAACTGCCGGCCGACACCTCCGCCCTGCTGCGCGAATTCGCCGACGCCGGCTTCGTGAACATCGCCGGCGGCTGCTGCGGCACCACGCCCGAGCACATCAAGGCGATCGCCGACCTGCTCTCGACCGCCACCCCGCGCGCCGTGCCGGAAGTGCCGGTCGCCCTGCGCCTGTCGGGCCTGGAGCCGTTCACGGTCGACGAGACCTCGCTGTTCGTGAACGTCGGCGAGCGCACCAACGTCACCGGTTCGAAAGCCTTTGCGCGCATGATCCTGAACGAGCAGTTCGACGAGGCGCTGTCGGTCGCGCGCCAGCAGGTCGAGAACGGCGCCCAGGTCATCGACATCAACATGGACGAGGCGATGCTCGACTCGCAGGCGGCCATGACGCGCTTCCTGAACCTGATCGCCTCCGAGCCCGACATCTCGCGCGTGCCGATCATGATCGACTCCTCCAAATGGAGCGTGATCGAGGCCGGCCTGAAATGCGTGCAGGGCAAGGCCATCGTCAATTCGATCTCGCTGAAGGAAGGCGAAGAGGAATTCCTGCGCCAGGCTGGCTTGTGCCGCCGCTACGGCGCCGCCGTGATCGTGATGGCCTTCGACGAGCAGGGCCAGGCCGACACCTTCGAGCGCAAGACCGAGATCTGCAAGCGCGCCTACGACACCCTGGTGCAAAAGGTGGGCTTCCCGCCGGAAGACATCATCTTCGACCCGAACATCTTCGCGATTGCTACCGGCATCGAAGAGCACAACAACTACGCGGTCGACTTCATCAACGCCACGCACTGGATCCGCCAGAACCTGCCGCACGCAAAAGTCTCGGGCGGCGTCTCGAACGTCTCGTTCAGCTTCCGCGGCAACGACCCGGCGCGCGAAGCCATCCACACGGTCTTCCTGTACCACGCGATCCAGGCCGGCATGACGATGGGTATCGTCAACGCGGGCATGGTCGGCGTCTACGACGACCTGCCGGCCGAGCTGCGCGAGCGCGTCGAGGACGTGGTGCTGAACCGCCGCGAAGACGCGACCGAACGCATGATCGAATTCGCCGGCAGCCTGAAGGCAGGCGGCGGCAAGCAGGAGCAGAACCTGGAATGGCGCAACGCGCCGGTCGAAAAGCGCCTGGCGCACGCGCTGGTGCACGGCATCACGCAGTGGATCGTCGAGGACACCGAGGAAGCGCGCCTGGGCGTGCTGAATGCGGGCGGGCGCCCGATCAACGTCATCGAAGGCCCGCTGATGGCCGGCATGGACATCGTCGGCGACCTCTTCGGCCAGGGCAAGATGTTCCTGCCGCAGGTGGTGAAATCGGCGCGCGTCATGAAGCAGGCGGTGGCCCACCTGATCCCCTTCATCGAAGAGGAAAAGGCGCGGGAGGAAGAGCGTACGGGCGTCGTCGCCAAGCCGAAGGGCAAGATCGTGATCGCCACCGTGAAGGGCGACGTGCACGACATCGGCAAGAACATCGTCTCGGTGGTCCTGCAGTGTAATAACTTCGAGATCGTGAACATGGGCGTGATGGTGCCCTGCTCCGACATCCTGGCCAAGGCCAAGGCCGAGAATGCGGACATCGTCGGCCTGTCGGGCCTGATCACGCCTTCGCTGGAAGAGATGGCGCACGTGGCGAAAGAGATGCAGCGCGACCCGTGGTTCCGCGAGCGCGGCATCCCGCTCCTGATCGGCGGCGCCACCACCAGCCGCGCCCACACGGCCGTGAAAATCGCGCCGCACTACGACGGCCCGGTGGTCTACGTGCCGGACGCCTCGCGTTCGGTGTCGGTCGGCCAGTCGCTGCTCACCGGCGAGTCGCGCGAGCAGTACATGGCCGAGATCAAGGCGGACTACGAGCGCATCCGCGAGCAGCACGCCAACAAGAAGGCGCTGCCGATGCTGCCCCTGAGCGACGCGCGCGCCAACAAGGCCAGGCTGGAGTATGCGCCGGTCAAGCCGAAGTTCATCGGCCGCCGCGTATTCAAGAACGTCGACCTCGCCACCCTGGCGCGCTACATCGACTGGGGCCCCTTCTTCCAGACCTGGGACCTGGCCGGTCCCTTCCCGGCCATCCTGACCGACGAAATCGTGGGCGAGGCGGCCTCGAAGGTGTTCGAGGAAGGCCAGGCCCTGCTCAAGAAGATCATCGAAGGCCGCTGGCTGACGGCGAACGGCGCGATTGCCCTGCTGCCGGCCAACAGCGTGAACGACGACGACATCGAGATCTATACCGACGAAACCCGCGAGAAGGTCGCCTTCACCTGGCATGGCCTGCGCCAGCAGGGCGTGAAGCCGGTGGTCGACGGCGTGCAGCGCCCGAACCAGTGCCTGTCCGATTTCATCGCCCCGAAGGAATCGGGCGTGGCGGACTACATCGGCATGTTCGCGGTCACCGCGGGCCTGGGCATCGAGAAGTACGAACAGCGCTTCGAAGAGGCGAACGACGATTACTCGTCGATCATGCTCAAGGCCCTGGCCGACCGCCTGGCCGAAGCCTTTGCCGAATACCTGCACGAGCGCGTGCGCACCGACCTGTGGGGCTACGCGGCGAACGAAGACCTGGACAACGCCCAGCTCATCGCCGAGCAATACGCCGGCATCCGCCCGGCGCCGGGCTACCCGGCCTGCCCCGAGCATACGGTAAAGGCGGAGCTGTTCGAGACCCTGCAGGCCGAGGAAATCGGCATGCAGCTGACCGAGTCGTATGCCATGTATCCGGGCGCGGCGGTGTCGGGCTTCTATCTCGCCCATCCGGAATCAAAGTATTTCGTGGTCGGCAAGATCGGCGACGACCAGGTAACGGACATGGCCAACCGCCGCGGCATGGACAAGGCCGAGGTGGAACGCCACCTGGCGCCGAACCTGTCGTAAGCGTAAGAGCATGCTAATGTCCGCCCGGCCCGGCCTCCCCGTTGCCGGGCTTTTTACGATTAGCCAGCGTTGCAACAAGGACACATATGTAGAAATAAAGCAATGTGCTCGTTACTACACTGCGATCTGGTGCGAGAATGAGCGGCTGATTAATATGAATATCGCATAAGTCGCACGGGTTGTGGATGCCGTGCTACCTTACGCGCCTAATCCATGGACAACTCCGTCAGCCTCCATTTTTCGGCAGCCAAGGTCATCGCCATTTTCACGGTTGTGACGAGCCACTGGTTCGTCGATGTGCCCCTGTGGCCAGCGGCGACCGTCGCGCTCTTCCTGTTCGGCTTTTCCTCCTCCTTCTTCACCGGGCGCATCTACGGCGAAAGTGTGGACATCCGCGCCTTCTGGAAGAAGAAGCTGCAGCGCCTGGGCGTGCGCTACTGGTTCATCCTGGCCGTGCTGGCCCTGCTCCTGGTGGCACAAGGCCGCGACATCCTCCATTGGCATACCCTGGTGCACGTGGCCGGCATGTCGGGCATCCTCAACCTGCTCGGTCCTAGCGGAAGCGCGCTCGGGAACGGACTCTGGTTCTTCACGCTGCTGCTCTTCTTCTACGCGCTGTACCCGATATTGGCGCCGATGCTGGTGGCGTCGAAACGCACCACGGCCGCGCTTGCGATGGTCTTCGCCGGCATGCTGCTGCTGAACGAATTTGTCCGGATCAGCTTTGCGCTGTGGGTGACCATGCTGGGCTTCGTCCTCGGGATCCATGCCGGCGTGAACCAGCTGACGTTGCACACTCGCTCGGTAAATGCGGTGCTGCTGGCCGCGCCGTTGCTGCTCGTCGCGGCGCGCTTCAGCCCCGGCCTGGATGTGTTGAACATGCCCCTGCTGGTTGTCTTCGCGCTGGCGCTGTCGCTGCGCCTGACCATCCCCGGCAAGCCGCTGGTGGCCCTGCGCCTCCTGATACCGCTGGAAGCCTGCCTGCTGGAGATCTACCTGATCCACAATTACCTGTTCGTGCGCCCGACCGGTGTGTCGCTGGCTGATTTCGCGATCAGCCTGGCATTGATCGTCCCTTGTGCGATGCTGCTCAACGCCGCGGGCAACCGCCTGGTCGGATGGATCTTTGCGCGCAAGCCGGCGCACCCGGCCGAGGGGTCCGCCGCCGCATCGTGCACCGCGACCGGCAGGGAGGAAGGCAAGGTGCTGGCCACCACTTCCTGAACCAAGCCTTGGCGCGCCTGTCCAAGTTCCTGGGGCTGCCCGCACGAGGAGGGACACATCATGGCAAGGCATCTATCGTCCAAACGCTGGCAGGACGGGGCGATCCTGCTGCTGGGCATCTGGCTCTTCGTGTCGCCCTGGGCGCTGGGCTACCCGAACGACTCGCCGCCGGCGCTCAACGCCTTCATCGCCGGCACCATCATCGCGGTCCTCGCCGTGTTCGACCTGTATAAAACCTATGTATGGGCGGTGCTCGTGAATATCGTCCTCGGCGCCTGGGTGGCGGCCTCGCCCTGGCTGGTGGACGTGGTCGCGGACCGCGCGATGAGCACCAGCATGCTCGTGGTCGGCATCGCGACCATCGTGTTCGCACTGTGGGAGCTGCGCTCGGACCCCGACCTGCACCAGCAATGGGCGGGTTTGGCCTGAGCGCCTTCACGCGCCTGGCTTACGATTTATAGCGCGTAGCGCACCACCTTGTCGCTCCACTCGAAGGCGGCCATTTCGAGTTCCACCAGGTCGTCGCCGCTGTCGGCCAGTTCGTGCAGGGCCGGCAGCATCGCGCTGGCGCCGTCTTCCATCTGCTCGATCGACTCGGCCAGGCGCAGCAGTTCGCCGAAGAAGCCGGTGCGGTGCAGCAGCGCATTGCTCACTTCTTCGCCCACCGGGATCTGCTCGACCAGGTCGGCCATCGGCACGCAGAAGAGCGTGTCCATCAGCGACATGATGCCGACCGTGAAGGCGATGTCCGCGACGCGCGGCTGGGCCGGACGCAGGCGCCCGGCCAGGATCTCCAGCAGGCGCGCACGGGTGCTGGCCAGCATCAGCAGCGGCGAGTTCGCATGACCGCGCGTCCCGGGTTCCGCGTACAGCATGATCTGCAGCCAGCGCTGCAACTGGCGCCGGCCGAGGATGATCAGGGCCTGGCTGAGCGAGTCGATGCGCTGGCGCAGGCCGGCCGCCGGGGTGTTCACGATGCGCAGCAGGTTGATCGACAGGGTCACGTCGCGCTTGATGGCGCGCTCGACCTCGATGTTGTCGGCGTCCGAGGTCACCAGGTTCATCAGCTCGACCACCGCCAGTTGCGAGGGCGACAGCTTGCGTCCGGCGATCACCGAGGGCCGCGCAAAATAAAAGCCCTGGAAATAATCGAAGCCGAGGTCGAGGCAGGTCTTGTATTCGGACTGGCTTTCGACCTTTTCGGCGATCAGGAGCTTCCCGGTGCCGCGCAAGCGGGGCACCAAACCTAACAGGGTCACCACCGGCATCGTGCGCAGGTCGACCTTGACGAAGTCGAGCAGCGGCAGCAGGCGCCCGAGGCGGCTGCCGTGGGCCCCTGCCTCCGCGGCGAAGCGGAAGCCGTGACCGCTCAGCTCGGCCAGGCGCCACATCACCTGCTCGCTGGCCTCGACCGAGCCGACCAGTTCGATCACGGTGCGCTCGCGCGGCAGGAAGGAGAAGATATCGCTCATCAACACCTCGGTGTCGACGTTGACGAAGGCGGTCGCGTCGCCGATCGCGCGCGGCAGGCCCAGCTGGGCCGCGTGGGCCAGCACGTCGGCCGTGGCGGCCAGGCCGGAGTCGATCTCGGCCGCGTTGGCAGGCGTGTTACGGAACAGCAGTTCGTAGCCGAACAGTGCCTGGTTGCGGTCGAGCAGCGGCTGACGCGCCAGGTAGAAATTGCGCAGTTGCAGAGGCTGGGATGCCTGGTCGAGGCTGGCGGTATCGGTCATCGCGGTCCCTAGTCACAGTGGAGCCGCCCACTCTACCCCATTCCCGGCAATTAGTGGCTTGCTGGCATCATTTTGAAACAAAAAAGATGCCGGGAAGTTACGGCTACTGTGAAACCGGGCTGCCGTCGACGAACAGCATCAACTGGCCGGGTGCAAACTGGGTCCAAGTTTCGTTGGTCGTCAGCGGTTCGGTAACGATGATGGCGACCCGGTCGTTCGGCGTGGTGACCTGCGAAAAATCGACCGACAGGTCTTCGTCGGACAGGCAGGCGGCCGTGAACGGGTATTGCCGCACCACATAGCAGAGCTTGGTGGAGCAATGCGCGAACAGGGCCGTGCCGTCCGACAGCATCATGTTGAAGGTGCCGTAGCTTGAAATCTCCTGCACCAGTTCGTCCAGGGCTGCGCGCAGCGCCGGCAGGCCGGGCGGCGTGTCGCCGAAGCGGCGCCGCAATTCCTGCAGCAGGAAGCAAAAGGCCGTTTCGCTGTCGGTGTTGCCGACCGGGCGGAAGGCGCCATCGAGCTGGGGACGGAATTCCTTCAAATCGCCGTTGTGGGCGAACACCCAGTAGCGGCCCCACAGTTCGCGCACGAAGGGATGGCAGTTCTCGAGCGCCACCTGGCCCTGGGTCGCCTTGCGGATGTGGGCGATGACGTTGGTGGACTTGATCGGGTAACGCTTGATCAGTTCGGCGATCGGCGAGACGATCGCGGCCTGGTGGTCGACGAAGTGGCGCACGCCGGCGCCCTCGAAGAAGGCGATGCCCCAGCCGTCGTGGTGGGTATCGGTACGGCCGCCGCGGTGGGCGAAACCGGTAAAGGAAAACACAATGTCGGTCGGGACATTGCAGTTCATGGCAAGAAGTTGGCACATGGCGCGCAGCTTACCATGCCGATCGGATGGAACGCAGCCGCGAGAGGAAGGGAGATGGATGCAGGGGTAAAGCGAAGATGCGGTAATGCGGTAAAGCGGGTGAGGCGCAGGGCGGACGCGGCACCGGCCTATGCTGGTGCCTGCATCCCGTTGTCGTCCCTGGCGCTCGTGAGCGTGATCCTCCAGCCTGACTGGGGTGGGCTTAGTGCAGCACCACCGGCTGGCTCATCAGCGTGTCGTAGGAGCCGAGGAAATCGTCGATTTCTTCCATGGTCGGCTCGCTCGCAATGAGGTTGTTGACGTCGCGACGGAACGATTGTGCCAGTTTGCCGCCGATGAATGCTTCGCGACGGCCGGCCTTGTCGACGATCTCGTAACCGCCGAAGCGCAGGGCTTCGAGGTCGCGATCGACGCCAAATTCGACCACGCTGTACTGCTCGCTGTTGTAGATCATGTTCATGATGACTCCTTCTCTTGATCAAGTGTCGGGACAGCCGCGCGGCGGCGGGCGACTGGCTTCGACTTCAGTGAAGAGGTGGGGCTCGCCGGACCGATTTCAAGTACCGAGGTCGGGCGTAAGAGCCAACAGCTGATCGTATGGCGCACTGCTTAACCATGATCGCAACTGATCCAGATGCGCCGTGTCGGCAACGCCGATGAACAGGCGTGTGGGCCGCTGGCGCAGCAGACGATTCAATGTAACACGCATCACCAGATTTCCCGCGCAGCACAGGCAACCCGGTGCGATGCGCGAGATCATGAGATTTGCGGAATTTTCCAGTGCAACATGGCCATCGGGAAGGCCTTCGAGGATGACGGCAACCGGCCCGCTACGGGGCGTAGCAGGGGAAACCTGGCTTGCGATTGCGCCTGCGATGGCGGTTTCGCGCGCGCCTGCGCGAGCGCCGGTCACGAGCGTCGTAGGAATCGGATGACGCAAAGAAGAGCCGGATGAGAAAGATGTAGAAGAGCCGGGAGTGGCGAGTTCCCCGTCCGCCTGCGAGCGGGGAACCTGCCCGTTCATGGTGTTATCCGCCGCGCTTGCCGAGCTTGCCCGGTTCGACGCCGAGTTGCTTGAGCTTGCGGTACAGGTGGGTGCGCTCGAGGCCCGTCTTTTCGGCCACGCGCGTCATGCTGCCGCCTTCGCGGCCCAGGTGGTGTTCGAAGTACATGCGCTCGAAGGCGTCGCGCGCCTCGCGCAGCGGCAGGTCGAACGAGAGGGTGTAGCCCTGGGTCTCGCCATGGCCGACCACGCCCACGCGCGCGCCGTTGAGCGGCGCCGGCATCGGCTGGGCCGCATACATCGGGCTCGAGACGGGCGCCGGTTCGACGTTCGGCGGCGGCATGCTTGGCCGCGGCGGCGGGCTCGGGGCGCGCGCCACTTCCTGCGCACGGGTCAGGCCCTGCTGCACGGCCTTCAGCAGCTTTTGCAGGGCGATCGGCTTTTCGAGGAAGTTCAGGGCGCCGATGCGGGTCGCCTCGACGGCGGTATCGATGGTGGCGTGGCCCGACATCATGATGACCGGCATGGTCAGCATGCCGTCGCGCTGCCATTCCTTGAGCAGGGTGACGCCGTCGGTGTCGGGCATCCAGATATCGAGCAGGACCAGGTCGGGGGCGCCGGCCGCGCGCGCTTCGCGTGCCTGCTGCGCGTTTTCTGCCAGCGTGATTGCGTGGCCTTCGTCTCCCAAGATTTCCGAGAGCAGCTCGCGGATGCCCATTTCATCATCGACTACGAGTATGTTTGCCATCGTTGCCTTCCGTCTCCACCCGACTTAACAGTTGTGATTCACAGTGTGCTTTCAGCCGTGATTCTATGCCTGATTTACACTTCGGCCAAGTTCGCCTCTTGTGCTAACTTTAACAGCAAAATGAAGACTGATGCGCCACTTCCGTCCGGACGGTTCTGGACATCGATGCGTCCCCCGTGCTCGTCGACGATCTTTTTCACCATGGCCAGGCCCAGACCGGTGCCGCGCGCTTTCGAGGTGACGTAGGGTTCGAAGGCGCGCGCCAGGATTTTCGGTGCGAAGCCGGGACCGTTATCGAGGATCGCCAGGCGCACCGCCGTGCCGGCCCTGCCGTCGGCGCCCGTGTAGTGGATGATCTCGGTGGCGATGTCGATGCGCGGCGTCACCCCTTCCGCGCCGCGGTCGGCCAGCGCGTCCTGGGCGTTCTGCAGCAGGTTGTGGATCACCTGGCGCAGCTGGGTCGGGTCGCCCATCACCCGCGGCAAGGCGGGGTCGAGCGCGGCGTGGATGATGTCCGAGGCGTCCTCGGCCAGGTAGAGGCTGAGGATTTCCTCGATCAGGGCATTCAGGTCGAGCGGTTCGAGCACCGCCGGCGGCGTGCGCGCGTAGTCACGGAAGTCGTCGACCATGCGCTTCATGGCGTCGACCTGGTTGACGATGGTGCTCGTGGCGCGCGCCAGCAGGGCCGCGTCGCTTGCTTCGAGCCTTCCCTCGAGCTTCATCTGCAGCCGTTCGGCGGAGAGCTGGATCGGCGTCAGCGGGTTCTTGATCTCGTGCGCCAGGCGCCGGGCGACCTCGCCCCAGGCCACCGAGCGCTGGGCCGAGATCACGTCCGAGATATCGTCGAACACCACGATGAAGCCGCTGCCCACCCCCACCGGCAGGCGCGAGCCGCGCGCCAGCAGGGTCGTGTCGTGGTCGTCCGCGCCGGCGGCGCCGCTGCGGCGCGGGATCTCGATCTCGAGCTGCCAGTGGGTGCGCTGGCGCGAGGTGCCGGCGGCCGACTGCGCGCTTTGCGTCGAGAACGCGCGCGTGATCGCGTTGGCGAAGGTTTCCAGGCCCTCGATCTTCGGGAGCGGCCCGGTCAGGTGGCACTGCTCCATCTGCAGGATGCGGCAGGCGGCCTCGTTCGAGTTGACGACCGTGCCTTCGGCGTCGAGCACCAGCACGCCGGCCGACATATTGGCCAGCACCGATTCGAGGTGGGCCTTGGCGCTTTGCAGGGCCGCGCGGTTGCGTTCGACCGCGCTCCTGGCTTCGAACAGCTGGCCGGTCATGGCGTTGAACGATTGCGTCAGCGTGCCCAGTTCGTCGCTGGTCTCGACGATCGGGCGCGGCGACAGATCGCCTTCGGCCACCGCCTGCGTGCCCTCGGCCAGCACCAGCAACGGCTGCGCCAGGTTCCCCGCGATCAGGACCGCGCTGCCGATGGCGCCGAAGATAGCCAGCAGCAGCGTCAGGGTCAGGGTTTCGATGTACATGCGCTGCAGGCCCTCGCGCGCCCAGGAACGCTGCTGGTATTCGGAGAAGGCGCTGCGCAGCACCTCGGCATTCGAGGCGAGGTTGACCGGCACCGCCTGCATCAGCTGCAGGTAGCGCGGCGACGCCCCGGGCGGCTCGGGCACGGCGAGCACCACGCGCAGGCGCAGGCCGGTGACGGCGTCGAGCGCGTTCGACTGGCCGGCGGGCGCCTCGCGGAAGTCGAGTTCGATGCCTCCCTCGGCACGCGCATACCCGCCCGGCATGCCGGCCTGGCGCATCATCTGCTGGTTCGGCAGGTCGCCGGTGAGGTCGGCGCGGCGGTCTTCGCTGGCGCTGGCCATCAGCCTGCCGTTCGCGTCGAGCAGCATCGCGCTTTGCATGCCCTCGGTTTCGCTGACCAGCTGCGACAGCGCCATGCGGGTGCCGATGTCGTCCTGGCCGGAGAGCGTGGCCGCCACGGTCTGGCCGCGCGCGCTCAGTTCCGCGAGCGATTCGTCGAGCGCCGCGTGGCCGAGGTTCAGGCCCGACTGCAGGGCGGACTCGATCTTGACGTCGAACCAGGACTCGATCGAGTGCGACACGAACTGCACCGAGACCATGAAGATGACCAGCCCGGGCAGGATGCCGATGCCGGCGAACAGCAGCACCAGTCTCGCCATCAGGCGCGAGCCGAAGCGCCCTGCCTTGTAGCGCGAATACAGGCGCCCGAGGGCGACCAGCACCAGGATCAGCAGCAGGAACGCGATCGTCGCGTTCAGCCCCAGCAGCCAGGAGTAATAGCGGTCGAAGAAACCGGAGTTGTCGGAGGCTGCGGCGAGCAGGAACAGCAGGATCGAGACGACCGCCCCGCCGACTACCAGCGCGTAGCGCATGGCCTGGTTCACGCCTTACTCCGCACGGTAATTGAAGGTCTTCCGGTTCGAGGCAAGCTGCCAGTCCGAATTGTTGAAGGCGTTGACCTGGAGCGGCTTTTGCAGCAGCTCGCGGTTCATGTACATGCGCAGGGACACTTCATAGGTCTCGCCATGCTTGAGCGCCCCGCGCGGCGCGATCAGCCAGCGGCTTGGGCGCCGGATCTGGAACATCGCCTCGTCGAGGGTCTGGTAGGTCTGCTGCACGCTGCCCTGGACGGACACGTAGTACTGGCGCAGCAGGACGTCGTAGGAAATGCTGACGGTGCGCTTGGCGGCCACGGCGCGGTCGTCGCGCCAGTACCAGCGCGGGCGCACCAGTTCGATCTCGGTCGTGAAGTAGAGCTTGACCCCGTGCTGCAGGGCCTCCTCGAGGTCGCGGTTCAGGTCGAACGAATAGTTCGCAGCGAGGCGGTAGCCCTCCTCGGTGGCTTCGATTTTCGCCAGCGTGATGTCGATCCCGTCGGCCGCCTGCGCCGTTGCGCACGCGAAGACCAGCAGCAACTGGCAGGCGAGGAGGCGGAAAAATCGTAAAGTCACAGGTGGGCCGGAACCTAAATTAATGGAGCGTAGAGCTTGTGAAAAAAACTCCAGGGCAAGGCGCATCGTCGAAGACAGTACCCTTGTACGGCGAGACGAATGCAACGCAGCCATGGAGGATTTTTTCGCAAGCTCGTGGTGTGCGGGAACGTCAGGCCCCTTTCTTCTTCTGGAACAGGGCGTAGAACAGACCGTCATGGTCGATCTCGGCGCCACTCATCGGCAGCAGCTGGCCCGGCGCATCGAGGCGAATGGCGTCGACGTGGCGTGCCGCGAACGCGGCCGCCTGCGCCTCGGATTCCTGGGGCCAGAGCGAACATGTCACAAACAACAATTTACCATCGGGCCGCAGCATCTGCCAAAGATTGTCGAGTATCTGCGCGGAAAGTGTTGTAAGTTGGCGCGTGTCGGTCTTGCGGCGCAGCCAGCGGATGTCCGGATGGCGGCGCACGATGCCCGACGCCGTGCACGGCACATCGGCCAGGATGCGGTCGTATTGACGGCCGTCCCACCATTCTTTCGTCTGGGCTTCAGCCGCCACCAGCGTCGCCGACAGGCCGAGGCGGCCCAGGTTGTCGCCCACGCGCGCCAGGCGCTGCGGCTCGGCGTCGACCGAGGTCAGCTCGACATCGGCCGTCTCCAGGATATGGCCGCTCTTGCCACCCGGGGCGGCGCAGGCGTCGAGCACGCGCATGCCGTCCCGCAGGTCGAGCAGGGGCGCGGCCAGCTGGGCGCCGGCGTCCTGCACCGACACCAGGCCGTCGTGGAAGCCTGGCACCTGGGACACGTTGACCGCCTGCTTCAGGCGCAGGGCCGTGGGGCCGAGCCGGTCGGCGCCGATGCCCTCTTCCTCCAGCCGGCGCAGGTAGTCCTCGACCGTGGTCTTGCGGGTATTCACGCGCAGCGTCAGCGGCGGGTGGCCGTTGCCGGCCGCGAGGATGGCTTGCCAGTCGCGCGGATAGGCGGCGCGGGTAGCGTCGATCCACCACTGCGGGTAGTTCCACTGCGCCAGCGGCTGCGTCAGGGCCTCGGCCACCAGGACCTCGCGCTCGCGCAGGAAGCGGCGCAGCACGGCGTTCACCATCGCCTTGGCGTGCGCCAGGTCGGGATGGCGGCTGGCCGCGGTGACGGCCTGGTCGACCACGGTGAAGGGTTCGTAGGCGGCCCGCTCGCCTTCAGGGGTGTCGAGCAGTACCAGCGCGCAGGACAGCAGGCCGACGAGCATCGGCACGTCCGGCGCCTTGGTCGTCATCAGGCCCAGCAGCGTATCGGCCCGGCCCAGCCCGCGCAGCGTGCGGTAGGCCAGGTCCTGGATCGCGCCGCGCGTCTGGGGCGAGGCGTCATAGCTCGAGAACACGTTGGACAAGGCCTGCGGCAGCGCGGTGCCGGCCCGCACGGCGGCCACCGCGGCGGCCGCTCCCGCCAGCGCCAGCGCCAGCGAGTCGCCCGGCAGGTCCGGGCGGTAGTCGTGCTGGAAGTGGGGCTTGACCTCATGGCTGGGCCGCGCCGGCGCGGCCGGCCTGGGCTCACGATTCGGCTCGCGCTTCGGGTCGGGCAGCGGTGCGGCAGGCTTCTGCTCGAACGTCGGCGCGCGCTTCGCTTCCGGCCTGGCCGCCGGCTGCGGCCGCGCCTGGGCACCCTGCGCTGCCGGCCTGGCATACTGCGCAGCCGGATTCGCCGGCTTGGCCGGGGTCTTGGCGGCGCTGGCGGCCTTGGGCTTGATGGTGAGCGTGCGGCGCTTGTCGGTCATGGTGGCGGGTCAATACGGGAAAGGGGCACATTGTAACGGTAACGCCTTTGGCCGGGCTTAAACCCTGACTGCGCAGGCCGGCCCGGGGCGTATTCGGCGCTGCAGCAAACCAGTATAATGGCCTCCTGTCTGCCGTGGCCGCGCGCCACCGCCTCACCGAACTTACCGAACGCACCCTATGCTCGCCCAACAAAAACAGCAGATCGTTGCCCTCTTCGAGGCCGCCCTCGCGCCGATCGTTGCCGGCACCGGCCTGGCCCCCAACGTCCTCCTGGAGCGCCCGCGCGATCCAAGCCACGGCGACGTCGCCTGCAACATCGCCATGCAGCTGGCCAAGCCTTTGAAAACCAACCCGCGCGAGCTGGCCACGCGCCTGGTCGCCGCCCTGCTGGCCGATCCGCAGGCCGCTGGCCTGGTCGAGTCGGCCGACGTCGCCGGCCCCGGCTTCATCAACCTGCGCGTGGCCGCGAGCGCCAGGCAGTCGGTGGTGCGCACGGTGCTGGAACAAGGCGATGCCTTCGGCCGCGGCACGGCCGGCGCCGGGCACCATGCGATCATCGAATTCGTCTCGGCCAACCCGACCGGCCCGCTGCACGTCGGCCACGGCCGCCAGGCCGCGCTGGGCGACGCCCTGTCCTCGCTGTTCGAGTCGCAGGGCCACGACGTGACCCGCGAGTTCTACTACAACGACGCCGGCGTGCAGATCGCCACCCTCGCCAACTCGGTGCAGGCGCGCGCGCGCGGCTTCAAGCCGGGCGATGCCGAATGGCCCGAGTCGGCCTACAACGGCGACTACATCGCCGACATCGCGGCCGATTTCCTGGCCGGGAAAACCGTGTCCGCCAGCGACGGCGAGCCGGCCACCGCCAGCGGCGACGCCAATGATCTCGAATCGATCCGCCGCTTCGCGGTCGCCTACCTGCGCAACGAGCAGGATCAGGACTTGCAAGCATTTGGCGTCAAGTTCGACAACTATTATCTCGAGTCCTCGCTGTACGCGGACGGCAAGGTGGAACAGGCAGTGCAGGCCCTGGTCGACGCCGGCGTCACCTACGAGCAGGACGGCGCGCTGTGGCTCAAGACCACCGACTACGGCGACGACAAGGACCGCGTGATGCGCAAGTCCGACGGCACCTACACCTATTTCGTGCCGGACGTCGCTTACCACATCCAGAAGTTCCGCCGCGGCTTCGACCAGGCCATCAACGTCCAGGGCAGCGACCACCACGGCACCATCGCCCGCGTGCGCGCCGGCCTACAGGCCGTGAACATCGGCATCCCGCAGGGCTACCCGGATTACGTGCTGCACAAGATGGTCACCGTCATGAAGAACGGCGAAGAGGTCAAGATCTCGAAGCGCGCCGGCTCGTATGTCACCGTGCGCGACCTGATCGAATGGTCGGGCAACGGCGACATCACGCGCGGCCGCGACGCCGTGCGCTTCTTCCTCATCTCGCGCAAGGCCGACACCGAATTCGTGTTCGACGTCGACGTCGCGCTCGCCACCAGCGAAGAAAACCCGGTCTACTACGTGCAGTACGCCCACGCGCGCATCTGCTCGGCGCTGGCGAACTGGGGCGGCGACGAAGCCCAGCTGGCGAACGTCGATCTGTCGCCGCTGACCACGCCGCACGAAGCAGGCCTGCTGTCGAAGCTGGCGGCCTACCCGGAAATGCTCGCACGCGCCAAGCTCGAACTCGGCCCGCACCAGGTCGCGTTCTATCTGCGCGAACTGGCCGGCGAGCTGCACAGCTACTACTTCGCGCACAAGTGGCTGCTCGACGACGACGAGCCGCTCAAGCTGGCGCGCCTGGCCCTGGCCCTGGCGACCCGCCAGGTGCTGCGCAACGGCCTGGCCCTGATCGGCGTGTCGGCTCCGGCCAAGATGGAACGCGCTCCTACCGAACCACAAAACGCAGCACAAGCATAAACAAGCAACCATGACCGCGATCCTTCGTTCTCCTTCACTCCTGCGCCAGCGCGGCAGCACCCTGACCGGCTTCATCCTCGGCCTGATCATCGGCCTCGGGATTGCGGTCGTGGTCGCGCTGATGATCACCAAGGGCGCCTCGCCCTTCACCGACCGCTCGAACAAGATGGGCCGCCCGGCCGACCTCGAGCCGAGCCTGGCGAGCGACCCGAACAAGCCGATGTACGGCAACCGCGAAGCCGCGCGCGAAGCGAACAAGCAGATCGCCGACCGCGAAGCCGCCAAGGCCGCTGCCGCCGCGGCTGCTGCTGCCGCCCCGGCACCTGCCCCGGCCGCCGCCACCGAGTCCGACCCGCTCGGCCAGGCGATTGCCGGCATGACCGAAGCGGCCGCCCCGAAACCGGCGGCGACCAGCGCCCCTGCCCCGGCCCCGGCTGCGGCGCCGGCCGGTGCCCCGGCCGCGCCCGCAGTTGCATCGGCAGCGGGCGCCGACGACAAGTACATCTATTACCTGCAGGCCGGCGCCTTCCGCGAGATGTCGGACGCGGAAGCCACCCGCGCCAAGCTGGCCCTGCTCGGCTTCGAGGCCGCCATCAGCGACCGCGCCAGCGACAGCGGCACGCTGCACCGCGTGCGCCTCGGTCCGTTCAGCCAGGTCGAAGCCGTCAACAAGGCACGCGCAAAATTGCTCGACAGCGGTATAGACGTAGCAATCGTTCGCAACCAAAAATAAACTCATAGGGAGACCCTGATGCAACCGCTTCGCCGCCTGTTATGTACCGCCGCCCTGCTGAGCATGTCGGCGGCCGCTTTCGCCGCCCCCGCCGCCGCGCCCAAGGAAGGCGTGCAGTACCAGGTACTGCCGCAAAAGGCCGACACCCCCGAGGGCAAGCAGGTCGAAGTCATCGAATTCTTCTCGTACGCCTGCCCGCACTGCAATGCCTTCGAGCCGCTGCTGGAAGCCTGGGTCAAGAAACAGGGCGCCAACATCGTCTTCAAGCGCGTGCACGTCGCGGCCGGCCAGCGCGCCATGCCGCAGCAGCGCCTGTTCTATACGCTGGACGCCCTTGGCCTCCTCGGCCAGTACCACGCCAGGGCCTTCGCCGCGATGCACCAGCAGCGCCTGCGCTTCGTCGAGGACGAAGAAGTCATCGGTTGGGCTGCCCAGAACGGCATCGACCGCGCCCGCTTCGTCGACGCCTACAACTCCTTCGGCGTCCAGGCCAAGGTGCGCCGTGCGGCCGTCATGATGAACGAGTACAAGGTCGACCACTGGCCGCTGGTCGCCGTCGACGGCCGCTTCATCACCTCGCCGTCGATGGCGAGCGAGGGCCAGTCGCACGACCACTCGCAAGGCCATAACGAGGCCGAACTGCAGACCAATGCGCTGCAGGTGATGGACGCGCTGGTGGCGAAAGCGAAGTCGGACAAGAGCGCAGACAAGAAATGACGGCAGCGGCCCGCGCCGAACGGGTCTTCATCACCGGCGCCTCGAGCGGCATAGGCGAGGCGCTGGCGCGCGAATATGCGGCGCGCGGCGCCACCCTCGGCCTGCTCGCGCGGCGTGGCGAAGCCCTGGAGGCGCTGGTGCGCACCCTGCCCCATCCCGAGCGCCACCGCACCTACGCGGTCGACATCCTCGACCATGCGGCACTCGCTGCGGCGGCCAGGGACTTCCTGCTGGCCGCGGGCGGCGCCGACATCGTCATCGCCAGCGCCGGCATCTCCTACGGCACCCTGACCGAGCGGCCGGGCGACCTGCCCGTCTTCGAATCCGTCTTCGCCACCAACGTCAACGCCCTGGCCGCCACCTTCGCACCTTTCATAGCGCCGATGAAGGAGCAGGCCGGCGCGCGCCGGCTGGTGGCGATCGGCAGCGTCGCCGGCGTGCGCGGCATGCGCGGCGCCGGCGCCTACTGCGCCTCCAAGGCGGCGGTACGCGTCTACTGCGAATCGCTGCGGCTGGAACTCAAACGCTCCGGCATCCGCGTCGTCACCATCGCCCCCGGCTACATCGATACTCCCATGACCCGCAACAACCGCTTTCCCATGCCCTTCCTGATGTCCGCCGGACGCTTCGCCGCCGCAGCCGCCAAAGCCATCGCGCGCGGCGACAGCTACCGCGTGCTGCCCTGGCAGATGGGCTGGGTCGCCCGCCTCCTGGCCGTGCTGCCGAACGCCCTGTTCGACCTGCTGTTCTCGCGCGCGCCGACCAAGGAACGCAAGGAGGCCGCATGAACGCCGGGACGATTGCCGCGCTGTCGAATGCGCGCGTCGCAGTCGAGGTGGTCGAGGAGACCGGCTCGACCAACGCCGACCTGCTGGCGCGCGCGGCCGGCCTGCGCGAGCCGCTGCTGCTGGTGGCGCGCAGGCAGACCGCCGGACGCGGACGCGCGGGACGCAGCTGGCTGTCCTCGAGCGAAGGCTCGCTCACCTTTTCCCTGGCCTGGCATGTCGAAGGCGGCCTGCCGCGCCTCGCGGGTCTGCCGCTGGCGGTCGGCGTGGCGCTGGCCGAAGCGCTCGAGCGGCTCGGCGTGCAGGTCGGCCTGAAGTGGCCGAACGACGTGCTGCGCGATGGAGATAAACTGGCCGGGATCCTGATCGAAACCCAAGCCGCCCCGAGCGGCGGCACCTGGGCCGTCATCGGCATCGGCCTGAACCTGCTGATGCCGGACGAACTGGAAGCGCAGATCGGCCGCAGCGTGGCCTCGCTGCCCTGGCTGGCGCGCATGGACCGCGACTCGCTGATGGCCGCCCTGCTCGACGGCCTGGCGGCGGCCCTGCGCGAATTCGAGCGCGGCGGCTTCCCCGCCTTCGTGGCGCGCTGGAACCTGCGCCATGCCTGGCAGGGCGAGACCGTTACCATCCTGGACCGGGGAACGGTGCTGCAGGAAGGCGTGGCCGCCGGGGTGGACGATGCCGGCCGTCTGCTGCTCGATACGCCGGACGGCCGCGTCACGGTGCTGGCCGGCGACGTCTCGCTGCGCGTGAAAGGGATTTGATGCTGTTGCTGGTCGATGCGGGCAATACCCGCGTGAAGTGGGCGCTGGCAAGCGAGCGCGCCGCGCCGGGCGACTGGACCGCGCTGGGCGCGGCCCTGCACGCCGACCTGGATGCGGCCGGCGCCGGCTGGCGGCAGGCCGGGGTGACCCGCGCCATCGTCTCGAACGTAGCCGGCCCGGAGATGCGTGCACGCCTGGCCGCCCTGCTCGGTACCGTCGACACCGAATGGTTCGCGTCCAGCGCGGCGCGCGCCGGGCTGGTCAACGGCTACCGCGAGCCGGAACGCCTGGGCTGCGACCGCTTTGCCGCCGCCATCGGCGCGCGCGCCCTGGTGCCCGGCCAGGCGCTGGTGGTGGCGACCTGCGGCACTGCCACCACCGTGGACGCGGTCAGTCCCGACGGCCGCTTCGTGGGAGGCATGATCCTGCCGGGACTGGCGCTGATGGCTGGCGCCCTGGCGAAAAATACCGCCCAGCTGCCGCAGGTGGCGCCGGGAACAGCCCTCCCTCCCCTGTTCGCGGACAACACCAACGACGCCATCGTCTCGGGCTGCCTGTCGGCCCAGGCCGGGGCGATCGAACGCGCGGTGGCGAGCCACGCCGCAACCTGGGGCGACTGCATCTGCGTCGTCTCGGGCGGCGCAGCGCCTTATGTTGCGCCAGCCCTCAAGCTTGCGCACCGGATGGCCGATAATATCGTGCTGGTCGGGCTGCACGCGGTGCTGCTGTCCGGGGCGGCGCCAGCGGGCGCGGTGGGACTCAGTGGAGAATAAAGCGTGGTGAGATTCGTATTTTGGGCTTTGCTGTGCGCGAACCTGATCGTGTTCGCGTATGGCCGGGGCTTCCTGGGCAGCTTCGACGCCGGCGTGCGCGAGCCGGCGCGCCTGCGCAACCAGCTCGCCGCCGACAAGCTGGTGCTGCTCAGCGGCGAGCAGGCGCAGTCCGTGGCCAGTGCCGTCCCCGCCCCCGCGCCTGAAGCCCCCGTCGAGGCCGCACCCGAGGCGCCGCCGGCCGCGCCGGCCGTCCCCCCTGTCGCCTGCGTCGAAACCGACGCGTTCGCACCGGGCGACGCGCGCCGCTTCGAAACCCGCCTGGCCCGGCTCGACCTGGGCGCGCGCCAGACCCGCCTGACGGTGCCCTTCCAGGAAGTGACCAGCCACCTGGTCTACCTGCCCCCGCAAAACGGCAAGGAAGGCGCGGACCGCCGCAGCGCCGAACTGCGCGCACAGGGCGTGGCGAGCTTTTTCGTGATGCAGGGCGAATCGCCGCTGCGCTGGGCGATCTCGCTGGGCGTCTTCAAGACCGAAGCGGCCGCGCGCGTGCATGCGGCGACGCTGGCGAAACAGGGCGTGCAAGGCGTGCGCATCCTGCCGCGCGGCCCGCAATCGCAGCGCTTCGCCTACCGCTTCCGCGACATCGATACCGATCTGCGCCGGCGCATCGTCGACGCCGGACGCGGGATGCCGGCGGCGGTGCTGCACGTTTGCAGATAAGAGATTCGTTCAGAGCTTGGGTTGGCACAGCGTGGGCACAAGTGCCCACCCTACAAAAGCTAACCGAAGGGACGTAGGGTGGACGGGTCTCCCGTCCACGCGTTCAGCCATCGCCAGAGCAGCCGCACCGCCCGCAATAACCCCTACCGCCTCACCACAATCGGCTTCAACCCCAACTGCGACGGCAAGGCCTTCGCCGCCTGCTGCGCTTCCGCACGCGAGCCGAACGGCCCGCCGTACAGGCGGTGCACCGAGCCGGCAGGCGCCACCTCCAGGTTGCCGAGCGCAATACCCGCAGCAGCCAGCTGGCGGCCCATTTCCCGCGCCTTGTCGGCACGGCTGTAGGCGCCCAGCTGCAGGTAGAACCCGGCCGCCGCGGCGGAGGTCGACGCCGCTTGGGGCAGCGCCTGCGCGACGGCGGCGCTGTCGGTCTGCACGCGGTCTTCCAGCATCAGCGCGGCGATTTCCGGCGACGCCGGCAAGGCCTGCGCCTCGGAAGTAGCGGCGCGGCGTTCGCGGGCCAGGCGGATCGGGTCGTTCGGGAACAGGCGCTCGATCTGGACTTCGTGGCTGCCCTTGCCCAGCAGGCCCAGCTTCAACGCCGCCGTGTAGGAGACGTCGACCACGCGGCTGGCGTGGAAGGGCCCACGGTCGTTGATCCGCACCACGACCGATTTGCCGCTGGCCACGCTGGTGATGCGGGCGTACGAGGGAATCGGCAGCGTCGGATGGGCGGCCGTCATCTTGTACATGTCGTAGGGCTCGCCCGAGGAGGTGCGCTGGCCGTGGAACTTGACCCCGTACCAGCTAGCGACGCCGCGCTGGGTGAACGGTTCCTCGTGCAGGAAGGGGGTGTAGGTGCGGCCGAAGACCTCGTACGGACGGTTTGCCCACTTGTGATAAGGCTCGGCGCGCACGACGGCGTCGGGGACCAGTTCCAGGCCCGGCGGGATATTGCGGCCGGGGCCGTCATCCTTGTAGTAGCCGCCGCGGCCGGAACCCGCCGCCGGCAGCACCGGGCCATGGTTTGTTGCTTTGTGCTTCCAGGGGAGCGGAATCAGGCTTTTGTGTTCGCCAGTCGATCCGCAACCGGTCATCAATGCCGCTAAGGCAATGACCGCTGGGAGATGTCTCGGAGCGGTCATTGCCTCCTCCTCCATTTCAGGTCTGCACCAGCTTTCGGTGCCGTTGTATGCTCATCAATATACCAGCGCCGAGGCCCAGCGTGATGAACGCCGTACCGCCGTAGCTCATGAAAGGCAGCGGAACTCCCACCACCGGCAGGATCCCGCTCACCATGCCCATGTTGACAAAGGCATACGTAAAGAAAATCATCGTGATCGCGCCGGCCAGCAGGCGCGAGAACATGTTCGGTGCGTTGGCGGCAATCATCGCCCCGCGCCCGATCAGCAACAGATAGATTACCAAAAGAAATAGGTTGCCGACCAGTCCAAATTCTTCCGAATAGACCGAAAACACGAAGTCGGTGGTCTGTTCGGGCACGAATTCGAGCTGCACCTGCGTGCCCTGATGGTAGCCCTTGCCCGTCACGCCGCCCGAGCCGATGGCGATCACCGACTGGATGATGTGGAAGCCCTTGCCGAGCGGGTCGGAGGTCGGGTCGATCAGCGTCATCACCCGCTCGCGCTGGTAGTCGTGCAGCATCGACCAGGCCACCGGCATGCTGGCGGCGGCCGCCACGCCCAGGCCGATCAGCACTTTCCAGGGCAGGCCGGCGAGGAAGATGACGTAGAAGCCCGAGGCGCCGACCAGCAGCGCGGTGCCGAGGTCGGGCTGCTTGGCGATCAGCACGAAGGGAATCAGGAGCAGCACGGCCGCCACCACGAAGGACTTCCACTGCCCCACCTTGGCGCGCTGCTGGAAATACCAGGCGATCATCAGCGGCGTGGCGATCTTCATGATCTCCGAGGGCTGGATGTCGACGCCCAGGTGCAGCCAGCGCCGCGCGCCCTTCTTGATGATGCCGAACATCGCCACCGCCACCAGCAGCGCGACGCCGACCGTATAGACGGGCACCGCGATACGCATCAGCATTTGCGGCGACAGCAGCGACGCCGCCCACATGACGGCGAAGGCCAGGATGAAGTTACGCATCTGCGCTTCGACCCGCCCCGGGAATTCGGTGCCGGCCGAGGACATGGTGATCATGCTGGTGGTGACCAGCATGAACAGGATCATGGCCAGCGGCCAGTCGAAGACGTTGAAATACGGCTTCAGGCGGCGGCCGAGAGAACGCCGCTCCGGATAATAAGCCATCTGTTTGCTCCTAGTGGCGGGTTGGCGCGGCGGCGGCCGCCGTGACGACCGGCGTCGCCGGCGTGCTCGGTTTGGCCGCGCCGGGAACCACCGGCGCCGGCTTGGCGCCGTCGGGGGTTTTCGGCGGCGCCGGGCGCTTGCCGAGCAGGTAGTAGTCGAGTGCTTTTCTCGCGATCGGCGCCGCCGAGGCCGCGCCGAAACCGGCGTTCTCGACCACCAGGGCCAAGGCGATGCGCGGCTTGTCGGCCGGGGCGAAGGCGACGTACAGCGCGTTGTCGCGGTGGCGTTCGTCGATCGCGTTGGCGTTGTACTTCTGCCCTTTCAGGCCGATCACCTGGGCGGTACCGGTTTTGCCCGCCGAGACATAGCCGGCGTTCCTGAAGGCCCGGTAGCCGGTACCGTAGGTCTCCTGGGTCACGCCCACCATCGTCTGCTTGATGAAGTCGATGTTCTCCTGCTTGAGCGGGATGCGGCGGCTTTCCTTCGGCACGGTCAGGGTGCGCTGGCGCGTCGCGCCATCCTCGATCAGTTTGACCAGGTGCGGCTTCATGACCACGCCGTTGTTGGCCAGGTTGGCCACCGCGTGCGCCAGCTGGATCATCGTGTAGTTGTTGAAGCCCTGGCCGATGCTGATCGAAATGGTGTCGCCGCCCACCCATTTCTGGGCCTGGCGGTTGCGGCGGAAACGGTGCGCCTTCCACTCCTTGGACGGCAGCACGCCGGTCTTTTCGTGGTCGAGGTCGATGCCGGTCGGCTCGCCGAAGCCGAACGGACGCATGAAGGCGGACATCCGGTCGACGCCCATCTCGTGGCCGAGCTGGTAGTAATAGGTGTCGCAGGACTCGACCACCGATTTATACATGTCGACGTAGCCGTGGCCGCCCGGCTTGTCGTCGTTGAAGCGGTGCCCGCCCAGCATGAAGAAGCCGGGGTCGCGGATCCCGTCCGAGGGCCGGCGCAGGCCCAGCTCGAGGGCGGCCAGCGACATGAAGGGCTTGAAGGTCGAACCCGGCGGATAGGTGCCCGACAGCGGGCGGTTCATCAGCGGCCGGTCGAGCGAGGTATTGAGTTCGTTCCAGCTCTGGGTGTCGATGCCGTCGACGAACAGGTTGGGGTCGAAGCCCGGGCGCGAGACATAGGCCAGCACGTCGCCGGTCTCCGGCTCGATCGCCACCAGCGCGCCGCGCTGCTCGCCGAAGGCTTCCTCGACCACCTTTTGCAGTTCGATGTCGATCGACAGGATCAGGTTGCTGCCCGGGACCGGCGCCCGGCGCGACAGCGTGCGGATCGCGCGCCCGCCTGCCGAACGCTCGACCTGCTCGTAGCCGGTGGTGCCGTGGAGGTAGCGCTCGTAGCGCTTCTCGAGGCCTTCCTTGCCGATGTGTTCGGTGCCGTTGTAGTTGGCGGCGTCGTCGGTCTCGGCCAGCGCATCCGATTCCTTCTGGTTGATGCGGCCGATGTAGCCGACCACGTGCGAGGCGACCTCGCCCAGCGGATACTGGCGGAACAGCCGCGCCTGCACTTCGACGCCCGGGAAGCGGAAGCGCTGGGCGGTGAAGCGCGCCACCTCGTCGTCGGTCAGGCGGGTGCGGATCGGCACGCTGGCGAAGCTGCGCGACTCTTCCAGCAGGCGCTTGAAGCGCTTGCGGTCCTTCGGCTCGATCGACACCAGCTTGGCCAGTTCGTCGATCACCGATTCCATGTTCGCCTGCAGTTTCGAGGGCGTGATCTCGAGCGTATAGGCCGAGTAGTTGCGCGCCAGGACCACGCCGTTGCGGTCGACGATCAGGCCGCGGTTGGGCACGATCGGCACCAGCGCGATGCGGTTGTCCTCGGCCTGGGCATGGTATTTGTCGTGCTGGATGACCTGCAGCCACACGAAACGGGCGACCAGGATGCCGAAGCAGACGAACACCAGTCCCAGCAGCACGGTGAGGCGCATTCGGAAGTGGTGGATCTCGCGGTCGCTATCTTTGATTTCAGTCATTACTGCGTTCAGTCATTTACTGCGTCAGTCAGTTGCCGTGTCGGTCGTCGACGAGGAACATCAGATCGGGCGGGTGTGGTCACGGTCGACCGCGCGCCGTTGCGGCGCCAGCAGCAGCCAGGTGATGACCGGCCACAGGGCGACGGCCACCGCGCTTTCGATGAAATGCAGCCAGCCGGTAAAGCGGCCGGTGGCGAAGAAGTGCACCAGCACCTGGATCGCCTGCGCCAGCAGCAGCAGCGGGAACACGTGCATGGCCTGGGTGCCCACCGGGAACCACAGCACGCGGCGATGGATCATGGTCGCCACGTAGGACAGCAGCGTGTAGGCTAATGCGTTCTCGCCCAGCAGCGTGGCGTCGTGCACGTCCATCAGCAGGCCCATGCCGAAGGCGACGCCGATGCCGACCTTGCGCGGCTGGTGGATGCCCCAGAAGACCAGCACCAGCGCCACGAAATCGGGCGTGCCGGTCCAGCGGCCCCAGGGCAGCAGGTTGAGCATGAAGGCGCAGGTCAGGCTGAACGCGATGAACAGCGGGCTGACCGGCAGCAGGATGTAGTTGGCGCGGTGTCCGGGCATTACGCGCCCTCCTTCCGGATGGCCGGCTGGGCCGGCGGCGAAGTGGTGACGCCGGCAGTCGGCACGGCGGCCGGACGGCTGGCGGCCGGCGGCGGGACGGCGTTCGTGCCGGCGGCCGGCTGGGCGCCATTCGTGGACGGCGCCTGGCGCGGGCTTGCGGCAGGGACGGCCGTGTTCGGCGCGGCGCCGGCCGGCGCCGGCGACACCTTGCCTGGCGCAGCAGCGGCAGGCGCCGTCGCAGGCGCCGTTGCAGGCACCGTAGCGGGCGTCGATGCAGGAGTCGATGCGGGAGCGCCGGCCACGGCGCCCGGCCCGGTTCCGGGCTGGGCCGGCACACCCTGGGCCGGCAGCGGCGCCGGCGCCAGCGGCGGCAGCGGCACCGGTTCCATCTTCGGCAGGTTGCGGCGCGCGGCGTGCGCGCCGGGCGCCGGCGGATCGAGGGGTCTTGGCGCCTTCGTGGCACCCGATTTCACGATCAGGAGCTGGCGGTGGCGGTCGACGCCGCCGAGCGGCTGGCAGACCACGCGCCCGAAGGCGCCGGCCGCGACCTTCTCGACCTGCATCACCTTCGCCACTGCCAGCCCGGCCGGATACATCCCGTCCAGGCCCGAGGTGACGATCACGTCGCCGACCTGGACGTCGGCATCGGGCGCTACGAAGCGCAGGTCGAGCAGGCCCGAGTGCCCGCGGCCATAGGCGATGCTGCGCAGGCCCGAGCGCAGCACCTGTACCGGGATGGCCTGGTCGCGGTCGGTCAGCAGGGTGACTTCGGAGGTGAACGGGAAGACGCGGGTGACCTGGCCGATCACGCCGGCATTGTCGATCACCGGCAGGCCCAGCTCCACGCCGTTGCGGGTGCCGCGGTCGAGGACGATGCGGCGCGTCGAAGGATCGCGCGCATCGTACAGGATCTCGCCCATGATCGAGCCGGTCGGCAGGTATTCGCGCGCTTCGAGCAGGCGCCGCAGGTGGGCGTTCTCGGCCATCTGGAACTGGGCCTGCTGCATGGCCTGGGCCTGCGCGACCTGCTGGTTCTTCAGCTCGCGCACTTCATTCTGCAGGCTCGAGAGCGAGGAAAAATAGCCGCCCATGCTGGAGAGGGCGTCGCGCGGCATCAGCGCGGCCATCTGCAATGGGTAGAGGATGGTGCCGGCCACCTGGCGCACGGTGCTCAGGACGTGCATGCGCGCGTCGACCACCAGCAGCACCAGCGACAGGAGAGCAAACACCGTCACCTTGACCCGTGCCGGGGCGCCCTGTTTGAAAAGCGGCGGAGGACTGTAATCCATGAATATCAGTAGTGGCGGCGCAGCCGCCGGAGCCTAATGCCAGAATGAGGGGGCGGGATGAACGCATGGGCAGGCGCCGGCTCCTCGCCTGCGCCCGCCCACACTAGCCCTGCTTCATTCGCTTACTCGTACGAGAAGATCGAACCCAGCTTGTCGTTGTGTTCCAGCGCCATGCCCGAGCCGCGCACCACGCAGGTCAGCGGGTCTTCGGCCACCAGCACCGGCAGGCCGGTCTCTTCCATCAGCAGGCGATCCAGGTCGCGCAGCAGCGCGCCGCCGCCGGTCAGCATCATGCCCTTCTCGGCGATGTCGGCGCCCAGTTCCGGCGGGGTCTGCTCGAGCGCGTTCTTGACGGCCGAGACGATGTTGTTGAGCGGGTCGGTCAGCGCTTCCAGGATCTCGTTGCTCGAGATGGTGAACGCGCGCGGGATGCCTTCGGACAGGTTGCGGCCCTTGACTTCCATTTCCTTCACTTCCGAACCCGGGAAGGCCGAACCGATGGCCTTCTTGATCGCTTCGGCGGTCTGCTCGCCGATCAGCATGCCGTAGTTGCGGCGGATGTAGTTGACGATGGCTTCGTCGAACTTGTCGCCGCCGACACGCACCGAACCTTTATAGACCATGCCGCCCAGCGAGATGATGCCCACTTCGGTGGTGCCGCCGCCGATGTCGACCACCATCGAGCCGGTTGCGTCCGATACCGGCAGGCCGGCGCCGAGCGCAGCCGCCATCGGTTCTTCGATCAGGAACACCTGCGAGGCGCCGGCGCCGAGGGCCGATTCGCGAATCGCGCGGCGCTCGACCTGGGTCGAACCGCAGGGCACGCAGATGATGATGCGCGGCGACGGGCGGAAGAATTTCGAGTCGTGCACCATGCGGATGAACTGCTTGAGCATCTCTTCGGTGACGGTGAAGTCGGCGATGACGCCGTCCTTCATCGGGCGGATCGCCTCGATGTTGCCCGGCACCTTGCCCAGCATCTGCTTGGCCTTCTTGCCGACCGCCTGGATCGTTTTCTTGCCGTTCGGGCCGCCCTGCTGGCGGATCGCCACGACCGACGGCTCGTCCAGCACGATGCCCTGGCCGCGCACATAGATCAGCGTATTGGCGGTACCCAGGTCGATGGCCAGGTCGTTCGAGAAGTAACTGCGTAAAGAACCAAACATGTGTGTCCTGATGCGCGAAGGCGCGCGTAAGCAAATTAATCGGGTGTCCTTGCCGCGTCGGCCCTGCCTGCGCCCGGCGGTCTTTAGAGCACCTAACAAAACTCCCATGGCTGCGTTGCGCCGCCTCGCCGTACAGTCGTACTGTCTTCGGCGACGCGCCTTGCCCTGGAAGTTTTGTTAGGCGCTCTTATCTAATGCGGGTCGCGCTCATTCGGCGCAGACCACGCATTAGCCCGCCATTCTACCTTATAATTTACCGATTAAACGCCGAAAACAGGGGGTTTTAGCCCCCAGTTCCTGAAGCGAGATCGACGGGATTAACAAGCTTTTATCGACTGTAGCAAGGCGTTCAACAGCCGCACAGAACAATTCCGTTATCCGTCCAACCACATTTTGAACGCGGCCCCGGCCGCGCTGTTTGCCATGTCCCTGACTCTTTCAGACGTAAAACGGATCGCCAACCTGGCCCAGCTCGACCTGGACGACGCCCACGCCGACACCGCATTGGGCGAGTTGAACGGCATTTTCGCCCTCGCCGAACAGATGCAGGCCGTCGACACGGCCGGCGTCGCTCCCCTGTCGCACCCGCTGGCCGCCATCCTGGCCCTGCCGCTGCGCCTGCGCGAAGACGTGGTGACCGAAGAAAACCGCCGCGACGACTACCAGGCGCCGGCGCCCAAGGCACAGGACGGCCTGTACCTGGTGCCGAAAGTAATCGAGTAATCCTGCCTTCACGACAACGCATTCACGAACACTAGGCACCATGCACAACAAAACCATCAAAGAACTGTCGGCGCTGCTGCACGCGAAGCAGGTATCGAGTACGGAACTGACCCGCCACTTCCTCGACCGCATCGAGGCGAGCAGCCACAACGCCTTCCTGCACGTGGACCGCGAGCTGTCGCTGGCCCAGGCGCTTGCCGCCGACGCGCGCATCGCCGAAGGCACGGCCGGCCCGCTGACCGGGGTACCGATCGCCCACAAGGATATCTTCGTCACGCGCGGCTGGCGCACGACTGCCGGCTCGAAGATGCTGGCCAACTACGTCAGCCCCTTCGACGCCACCGTGGTCGACCGCTTCAACGCGGCCGGCATGGTCACGCTGGGCAAGGTCAATTGCGACGAATTCGCGATGGGTTCGGCCAACGAGAACTCGGCCTTCGGCCCCGTGCAAAACCCGTGGGACGCGCTCGCCGTGCCGGGCGGCTCCTCGGGCGGTTCGGCCGCCGCGATCGCCGCGCGCCTGGCCCCGGCCGCCACCGCCACCGACACCGGCGGCTCGATCCGCCAGCCGGCCGCCTTCTGCGGCGTCTCCGGCATCAAGCCGACCTACGGCCGCGTGTCGCGCTTCGGCATGATCGCCTTCGCCTCCTCGCTCGACCAGGGCGGCCCGATGGCGCAGACCGCCGAGGACTGCGCCCTGCTGCTCAACGACATGGTCGGCCACGACGAGCGCGACTCGACCAGCCTCACGCTCGAGCAGGGCAACCGGCATGAAGACTTCACGCGCGACCTGAACAAGCCGTTGAACGGCCTGCGCATCGGCGTGCCTTCGGAGTACTTCGGCGAAGGCCTGGCTGCCGACGTGGAAGCGGCCGTGCGCGCCGCGCTGGAACAGTTCGTCAAGCTCGGTGCGACCCTGGTTGACATCTCGCTGCCGAAGACCGCGCTGTCGATCCCGACCTACTACATCATCGCCCCGGCCGAAGCCTCGTCCAACCTGTCGCGCTTCGACGGCGTACGCTACGGCCACCGCGCCGCCGAGTACAAGGACCTGCAGGACATGTACAAGAAAACGCGCGCTGAAGGTTTCGGCCGCGAAGTCCAGCGCCGCATCCTGGTCGGCACCTACGTGCTGTGCCATGGCTACTACGACGCCTACTACGTGCAGGCGCAGAAGATCCGCCGCCTGATCGCCGACGACTTCCAGGCCGCGTTTGCCGACAAGTGCGACGTGATCATGGGCCCGGTTGCGCCGACGGTCGCCTGGGACGCGGGATCGAAAACCAACGACCCGGTCGCCAACTACCTGGCCGACATTTTCACTTTGTCGACCAGCCTGGCCGGCCTGCCCGGCATGTCGATCCCTTGCGGCTTCGGCGAAGGCGAGAAGAACGGCAAGCGCCCGGTCGGCCTGCAAATCATCGGCAATTATTTTGCCGAAGCCAAGCTGCTGAACATCGCGCACCAGTACCAGCAAGTCACCGACTGGCACCAGCGCGCCCCTGCCGGGGTCTAATCGTAGGGTGGACGGCTCCGCCGTCCACGCGTGACGCATGAACGGCCCGCGCCTCATGCGAACCGAACAGAAAAAGAGAGAACACCATGCAATGGGAAGTCGTCATCGGTCTTGAGAATCACGTCCAGCTCACGACCAATTCGAAAATCTTCAGCGGCAGCTCGATCCAGTTCGGCGCCGAGCCGAACACGCAAGCGAGTCCCGTGGACCTGGCGCTGCCGGGCGTGCTGCCCGTGATGAACAAGGGCGCCGTCGAGCGCGCGATCCGCTTCGGCCTGGCGGTCGGCGCGAAAATCGCCCCGCAGTCGGTTTTCGCCCGCAAGAACTACTTCTACCCCGACCTGCCGAAGGGCTACCAGATCAGCCAGTTCGAAGACCCCGTGGTCCAGGGCGGCACGATCACCTTCGGCTACGAGAAGGACGGCAAGCTCGAGACGAAGACCGTCAACCTGACCCGCGCCCACCTCGAGGAAGACGCCGGCAAATCGCTGCACGAAGACTATGCCGGCATGACCGGCATCGACCTGAACCGCGCCGGCACCCCGCTACTCGAGATCGTCTCCGAGCCGGAAATGCGCAGCGCCGCCGAAGCGGTCGCCTACGCCAAGGCCCTGCACGGCCTGGTGATGTGGCTCGGCGTCTGCGACGGCAACATGCAGGAAGGTTCCTTCCGCTGCGACGTCAACGTCTCGGTGCGCCCGATGGGCCAGCAGGAATTCGGCACCCGCTGCGAGATCAAGAACCTGAACTCCTTCCGCTTCATGGAAGAGGCGATCCACTACGAAGTGCGGCGCCAGATCGAACTGATCGAAGACGGCGGCAAAGTCCAGCAGGCGACCCGCCTATGGGATCCGGACAAGAAGGAAACCCGCGCCATGCGCTCGAAGGAAGACGCGCAGGACTACCGCTACTTCCCCGACCCGGACCTGCCGCCGCTGACCATCTCCGAAGAATGGATCGAGCGCGTGCGCGCCGACATGCCGGAACTGCCGGAAGCCATGCGCAAGCGCTTCACCGGCGACTACGGCCTGCCGGAATACGACAGCCTGATCCTGACCTCGTCGCAGAGCATGGCGACCTACTACGAAGCCGTGGTGGCGAAGGCCGGCAAGGAAAACGCGAAGGCGATTGCCAACTGGATGATGGGCGACGTCTCCTCGACCCTGAACCGCGAAGGCGTCGACATTACCGAGTCCCCGGTCGAAGCCTCGCAGCTGGCCCTGCTCATCAAGCGTATCGCCGACGGCACGATCTCGAACAAGGCCGGCAAGGAAGTGTTCGCCGCCATGTGGGAAGCCAAATCGACGGACGAGAACCTGGCCGACGTCGTCATCGAGCAGAAGGGCCTGAAGCAGATTTCGGACACGGGCGCGCTGGAAGCGATCGTCGACGAGGTGCTGGCGGCGAATGCGAAATCGGTCGAGCAGTACCGCGCCGGCAAGGAAGCGGCGATCAACGCGCTGATCGGCCAGACCATGAAGGCCTCGAAGGGCAAGGCGAATCCGGCGCAGGTGACGGAGCTGTTGAAGAAGAAGCTGGCGGGTTAATTTACTACCGCTGACTACAAAAAAACCGGAGCAATGCTCCGGTTTTTTTATGCCTGTGTAGGGTGGACGGCTATACCCGGTAACGGGCATTCACGCGCCCGATGCGCCGTCCACGCGTTCAACGCACGGTTGAGATACCGGGGAGACTGATCATCGGCCGGTTGAACGCGTGGACGGCGCCCAGGCAGCGTGATCGCGAACCACGGCGGTGCAGCCGTCCACCCTACGATTACACGCCGTAACGCGCGCGGTAGGCCGCCACCGCTTCCTTGTGCTGCCCCAGCTCGGCGCCCGCCCCTTCGCCCGACAGGTAGGTGAACAGGTCATCCAGGTTGGCGATCGAAATCACCGGAATCCCGAACTCCTGCGCCACCTGCTGCACCGCCGAGCCTTCCGACAACGCCCCATCCTTGCCCGAGCGTTCCATGCGGTCCAGCGCGATCAGCACGGCGGCCGGTTCGGCGCCGGCCGCGCGGATCATGGTGACCGACTCGCGCACCGAGGTGCCGGCCGAGATCACGTCGTCGACGATAACCACTTTACCCTTCAGGCCGGCGCCGACGATGGTGCCGCCTTCGCCGTGGTCCTTGGCTTCCTTGCGGTTGTAGGCGTAGGAGGTGTTATGGCCCTTGCCGGCCAGCGCGACGGCCGTGGCGGAAGCCAGGGTGATGCCCTTGTAGGCCGGGCCGAACAGCATGTCGAACTCGGCGCCGGAATCGAGCAGCGTCTGGGCGTAGAACTGCGCCAGCTGGCCGAGCGTGGCGCCGTCGTGGAACAGGCCGGCGTTGAAGAAATACGGCGACTGGCGCCCTGCCTTGGTGGTGAACTCGCCGAACTTGAGCACTCCCGTCGAGACCGAAAAAGCGATAAACTGTTGGCGCAAATTGTTCACGATGACCCCAAAATAAAAAAGTGGCTGTATTTTAATCCCCGTGCCCGGCAGACGCCACGCCGCCGCGCTTCTCTCCTTTCGCTCCCATGCCAAGAATTATCTCCGCCAACCTGAACGGCATCCGTTCGGCCCACAAAAAAGGCTTTTTCAACTGGCTCGCCAACATCGACGCCGACTTCATCTGCGTACAGGAACTGAAGGCCCAGGAAGCCGACATGACCGAGGACTTCCTGCGTCCGCACGGCTACCACAGCCATTTCCATTACGCCGAGAAGAAGGGCTACTCGGGCACCGGCGTGTATAGCCGCTGCGCACCGGACAGCAAGCGCATCGGCTTCGGCTGCGCCGAGTTCGACGCCGAAGGCCGCTATACGCGCTGCGACTTCGGCAACCTGACGGTGATCTCGCTGTATGCCCCGTCCGGCTCGTCCTCGCCCGAGCGCCAGCTGGCCAAGTTCCGTTTCATGGAAGCCTTCCTGCCGCACCTGCAGGAACTCAAGGCCGAGGGCCGCGAGGTCGTCATTTGCGGCGACTGGAACATCGCGCACAAGGAAATCGACCTGAAAAACTGGAAGAGCAACCAGAAGAACTCGGGCTTCCTGCCGGAAGAACGCGCGTGGATGACGCGCCTGTTCGACGAGCTGGGACTGGTGGACGTGCACCGCGTGGTGGCGCCGGAAGCGGCCGACTACACCTGGTGGAGCAACCGCGGCCAGGCCTGGGCCAAGAACGTCGGCTGGCGCATCGATTACCACGTCGCCACCCCGGGCATCGCGGCCAAGGCGCATGCGGTGTCGGTCTACAAGGACGAGCGATTCTCGGACCACGCTCCCCTCATCATCGATTACCACCTGTAATCGTTACGTGGGCCAGTCGAGCGTGCGTTCGCTGTTGAACGTGCGCGGCTGGCCCGTCAGCGGATCCTCGAAACTGATCGAACGCGCCAGCAGTTGCAGCGGCGCCGAAAAATCGTCGCCCTTGCAAGGCAGCGCCACCGGATAGAAGGCGTCGTTTAGGATCGGCGCACCCAAGGACGACAGGTGCAGGCGCAGCTGGTGCTTGCGGCCGGTATGCGGATGCAGGCGGTAGCGCACGACCTCGCCGCGGCGCTCGACGACTTCGATCAGGGTCTCCGAATTCGGCTCGCCCGGCACCTCTTCGCTGACGAAAAACTGCTCCGCGTCCTGCATGCGGCTGCGGTAAGTAAAAGGGAATTCGCGTCCCTCGATCGGCCCGGCCAGCGCCTCGTACACCTTCTTGACCACCCGCTTCTGGAACATCGACTGGTACTTGCCGCGCGTGTCGATGTTATGCGAGAAGATGACCACGCCTGCCGTTTCGCGGTCCAGGCGGTGGATGGGCACCAGGTGCGGCAGTTCCAGCTGGGCTTTCAGGCGCACCAGCAGGGTCTCGTGCAGGAAGCGCCCGGTCGGGATCATCGGCAGAAAATGCGGCTTGTCGACGATCAGCAAGTGCTCGTCCTGGAACAGGATGCGTTCCTTGAAGGGGATGGGCGTTTCGTCTTCGTCGAGCTCGCGGTAGTACCAGATGCGCATGCCCTTGCGGACATGGCTGTCCGCTTGCAGGGGCGTGCCCTGGGCATCGACCACTTCGGCGCGCTCGAGCCGGGCCGCCCAGGACTCGGGTGTCACGTCGGGAAAACGCTCGGCCAGGAAGCGCAGCATGCCGCCCGCCAGCGTCTCGGTCAGCCACAGGTAGCTGGGCGCGACGCCCTTGCGGACCGGCAGGGGAACGTAGGAATTGGCTTCTGCCTGGCGGCCCATCAGCGATCCGTTACTTCAGTGCGACGTTGGTGCGGTACGGCGGCAGGCGGTTGACCGTGGTGCCCTTGCTGCGCGCGTACAGCGGCAGCAGCACGTTCATGTGCTTTTCCATGTCGCCGATGCGGGTTTCGCCGCCCGGGTGGGTCGACAGGAATTCCGGCGGCGCGCCCTTGTTCAGCATGCCCATCTTGCGCCACAGGGCGACACCGGCACGCGGGTCGTAGCCGGCGCGGGCGGCGATGTCCAGGCCGACCAGGTCGGCTTCGCGTTCCTCGTCGCGCGAGAACTTCAGCACCACGCCCTGGCCGATCATGCCGGTGACGGTATTCGTGATGCTCGGGTCGATGCCGAAGATGGCCGAGCCGAGGGCGCCGGCGCCGCGCGCGACCATCGAGGTGATGCCCGACTTGGCGGTGCGCTCGCGGCCATGCTCGCGCAGGGCGTGCGCGATCTCGTGGCCCATGATCGCCGCCATCTCGTCGTCGGTCAGTTTCAGCTGGTTGATGATGCCGGTGAAGAAGCCGATGCGGCCGCCCGGCATGCAGAAGGCGTTGACTTGAGGCTGGTCGAACAGGTTGACCTGCCAGTCCCAGTTCTTCGCGGACTGGTTCCAGCGCGGCGTGTGCGGGATGATGCGCTGGGCCACGCCGCGCAGGCGCTTGACCTGCGGATCGGTGGCCGGCACCAGGGCGCCCTTCTGGTTCGCCTGCGAAATCATGGCCTGGTATTGCTGGGCCGCCGCCTCGTTCATCTGCTCTTCCGGAACGAGCACGCGCACGCGCGACAGGGGTTTGACGGCGATGCCGTCCTGGATGACCTGCTCTTTTTGGGCCTGCGCCGTGCCGAGGCTGGAGAGCAGCGCGATGCAGACGGCTAAGTGTTTGAATTTTTTCATGTTGGTTGCCAATGTGCTGGTTTTGTCAACAGCATCGTCGCAGAAAACTGCTGATGGGTACGCACGATAAGGGGAATGATGGGGGCGCGGGAGCGGGATTCCAAGCGCGGCGCGATTGTTCGGGCGGTGGTTGAACGCGTGGACGGCAAAGCCGTCCACCCTACATTGCCGGAGGGACGTAGGGTGGACGGGTCTCCCGTCCACGCGTTCAACCGGCCCTGGACCAGCCCTAACCCTATTTCACCCGCTTCCTCAACCTGAACACCGCCAGACTCCCCCGCAAATTCGGCAGGAAACTGACCGGCTTCCCATCCGCCAGCGCCACATAGTCCAGCACTTCCAGCCCGCATTCCTCCGCCAGCTCCTTGAAGTCGTAGATCGTTGCGTAACGCACGTTCGGCGTGTCGAACCACTGGTAGGGCAGCGTGCGCGAGACCGGCATGCGGCCCTTGAGCAAGGCAACGCGGTGCGGCCAGTAGGCGAAGTTCGGGAAGGAGACGATGGCCTCGCTCCCCACGCGGACGATGTCGCGCAGGCGCGCTTCCACGTGCAGCATCATCTGCAGCGAGGACAGGCAGAGCACCGTGTCGAAGGAATTGTCGCCGAACAGGCCCAGGCCCTGCTCCATGTCGTGCTGGATGACGCTGATGCCGCGCCGGGTGCTCTCGAGCACCTTGTCGTCGGCGATCTCGATGCCGTAGCCGGTGCAGCGCTTGCCCTTTTCCAGGTAGCGCAGCATGGCGCCGTCGCCGCAGCCGACGTCCAGCACGTGGGAGCCTTCGCCCACCCAGTGCGCGATGAAGGCGAGGTCGGGGCGCAGCGTGCTCAGGTCTTCGAATTTCATGCCGCCTCCTTGTCCATCGACTGCGCCGACTCTTCCCAGATGCGGTCGTAATAGGCCCGCACCACGCCCATGTAGCGCGAGTCTTCCAGCAGGAAGGCGTCGTGCCCGTGCGGCGCGTCGATCTCGGCGTAGGTCACCTTGCGCCGGTTCGAAATGAGGGCCTCGACGATTTCCCGGCTGCGCTCGGGCGAGAAGCGCCAGTCGGTGGTGAAGGACGCGACCAGGAACTGGGCCCGGGTCGTGGCCAGGGCGCGGGTCAGGTCGCCGCCGTGCTCGCGCGCGGGGTCGAAGTAATCCAGCGCCTTGGTGATCAGGAGGTAGGTATTCGCGTCGAAGTATTCGGAGAACTTGTCGCCCTGGTAGCGCAGGTAGGACTCGATCTCGAAGTCGATGCCGAAGTCGAACTTGTAGTCCCCGGTCTCGGCGGCGTTGCGCAGCTTGCGGCCGAATTTCTCCGCCATGTCGTCGTTCGACAAATACGTGATGTGGCCCACCATGCGCGCCACTTTCAGGCCGTTCTTCGGCACCACGCCGTACTCGTAGAAGTCGCCGCCGCGGTAGTCCGGGTCGGTCAGGATGGCCTGGCGCGCGACGTCGTTGAAGGCGATGTTCTGGGCCGAGAGCTTGGGCGTGGAGGCGATCACGATGCAGTGGCGCAGGCGCTCCGGGAACATGATGCTCCACGAGAGGGCCTGCATGCCGCCCAGCGAGCCGCCCATCACGGCGGCAAACTGCCCGATGCCGAGGCGGTCGGCCAGGCGTGCCTGGGCCGTGACCCAGTCCTCGACGGTCAGCAGCGGGAAGGCCGCGCCATACGGCTTGCCGGTGGCCGGGTTGGTGTGCATCGGGCCCGTGGAACCGAAGCAGGAGCCGAGGTTGTTGACGCCGATGACGAAGAAGCGGTCCGTGTCGACGGGCTTGCCCGGTCCCACCATGTTGTCCCACCAGCCGGCGCTTTTCGGCTCGTTGGCGTAGGTGCCGGCCACGTGGTGCGAGGCGTTCAGGGCGTGGCAGATCAGCACCGCGTTCGAGCGGTCGGCGTTGAGCGTGCCGTAGGTTTCATACATGAGCGTGTAGTCGCCGAGCTGCGCGCCGCTTTGCAGGCGCAGCGGTTCGGCGAAATGCATCGCTGACGGGGTGACGGTTCCAATGGATCCCATGAGGCTTTCTTTACTTTTATGTGCGGGCGACACTACGGCCGCCTCGGGTATGACTGGAAGACTTGGGTGAACTCAGGTGAGCTGCAGCTCGTCGACCGCCTCCGCGATCTCGCCGGGCTCCATCGAGCGCATGATGCGCCGCATTCGTGGCGCGATCTGCGCCAGGTCGGCATTCAGGATTTCCTGTTTCACCGACAGCAGCTGGGCCGGGTGCATCGAGAACTCGCGCAGGCCCATGCCCAGCAGCAGGCGCGTCAGCTTGATGTCGCCCGCCATTTCTCCGCAGACGGCGACGTCGATGCCGGCCTTCTGCCCGGCCGCGATCGTCATGCCGATCAGCTGCAGGATGGCCGGGTGCAACGGGTTGTACAGGTGCGCCACCTCGTAGTCGACGCGGTCGATCGCCAGCGTGTACTGGATCAGGTCGTTGGTGCCGATCGAGAGGAAGTCCATGCGGCGCACGAACATCGGCAGCGCCAGCGCAGCGGCCGGGATCTCGATCATGGCCCCGACTTCGACTTCCGGGTCGTACTTGATGTTCTGTTCGCGCAGTTGCTGCTTCGCCTGCTCGATCATGCTGAGGGTCTGGTCGATCTCGAAGGCATGCGCCAGCATCGGGATTAGGATGCGCACCTTGCCGTAGCAGGAGGCGCGCAGGATGGCGCGCAGCTGGGTCAGGAACAGCTGCGGCTCGGCCAGGCAGTAGCGGATCGCGCGCAGGCCGAGCGCCGGGTTCAGGGCCGTGTGCTCGGTCGGGTCGAGCGGCTTGTCGGCGCCTACGTCGAGCGTGCGGATCGTCACCGGGCGGCCCTTCATGGCCACCACGGCGCGCCGGTACTGCTCGAACTGCTCGTCCTCGTCGGGCACGCGCAGGCCCTGGGCGCCGCGTCCCATGAACAGGAACTCGGAGCGGAACAGGCCGATGCCGGTCGCGCCGGCGTCGAGCGCGTGCGGGCAGTCGTCGGGCAGCTCGATGTTGGCCATCAGGCGGATCGCGGTGCCGTCCTTCGTGACCGCGGGCGTCTTCTTCAGCTTCAGCAGGCGCTTCCTGGCCTTGATCAGTGCGGCCTGGCGCGCGCGGTACTGCTCCAGCACCAGCGGGCTCGGATTGCAGATCACGACGCCGGCGTCGCCGTCGACGATCAGCCAGTCGTCCTGCTCGACCAGGCGCGAGGCCTGGCTCATGCCGACCGCGGCCGGGATGTCGAGCGAGCGCGCGACGATGGCCGTGTGCGAGTTCTGGCCGCCGACGTCGGTGACGAAGCCGATGAAGGAACGGTCGCGGAAGGCCAGCATGTCGGCCGGCGAGATGTCGTGGGCGACGACGATCATCTGCGGCTGGTAGCCGTCGTCGCCGGCCAGCACCGGCGGCACCGACAGCGCCGTGCCCATCAGGACCTTCAGCACGCGCTCGGCCACCTGCTGGATGTCGTGCTTGCGCTCGCGCAGGTACTCGTCCTCGATCTCGTCGAACTGGGCCGAGAGTTCGTCGATCTGGGTCACCAGCGCCCATTCGGCGTTGTAGTGGCGCGAACGAATGATGTCGAGCGGCGCTTCGGAGATCATCGGGTCCGACAGGATCAGCGCGTGGACGTCGATGAAGGCGCCCAGTTCGGTGGGCGCGTCCTTCGGCAGGTCGGTCCACAGCTCCTGCAGGTTGCGGTGCACTTCGGCGATCGCGTCCTGCAGGCGTTTGACTTCGGCTTCGACCTGCTCCACCGGCACCAGGTAATGCTTGACGTCCAGCGCCGCCGGCGTGAGCAGGTGCGCACGGCCGATCGCGATCCCGCGCGACACCGGGATGCCATGGAGGGTGAACGAAGCCATCGAAGGTCCCGAACGGTAGCGGCCGGAGTCCGGCATTACTCGCCTTCGCCGAACCGGTCGTTGACGAGGCCTGCGAGGGCGACCATCGCGTCGGCCTCGTCCGGCCCATCCGCTTCCAGCGTGACTTTCGCGCCCTTGCCGGCGGCCAGCATCATGACGCCCATGATCGACTTGGCGTTGATGCGGCGGCCGTTGCGGGTGAGCCAGACGTCGCTCTTGTACTTGGCGGCGAGCTGGGTGAATTTGGCGGATGCGCGGGCATGCAGGCCCAGTTTGTTGATGATCTCAAGTTCTTGTTGAATCATGTTCTCGTTTTCTGTTCGTCAGAACTGCGCGTCCAGCCTGCCATTGTAAAAACCCGGTTCGACCGGGACTGTCTTATCCTACGCGGATCCGGTTATCGACCCGCACCGCCCCATTCTGGGCGCCCGCCAGCGCCATCTCCACCACCACGTCGAGGGTGTCGCGGCGATAGGTGATCGCGCGCAGCAGCATCGGCAGGCTGATCCCGGCGATCACCTCGACGTGGCCGTCCGAGGCCAGCGAATTGCAGCAGTTGGCCGGCGTGCCGCCCTTGATGTCGGTGATGACGAGCACGCCGTCGCCCTCGTCCAGGCGTGCGATCGCCTCGCGCGCGCGTTCGTGGACGGTGTGCGTGTCCTCGTCGGCGACGACGTCGATCGCCTCGAAGCGTTCGGTCGGCCCGCGAAACACGTGGGCGACCGCCGCGATGAATGCCTGGCCCAGCGGTGCGTGGGTCAGGAGCAGAATTCCTACCATCGTTTACTTTCCAACTTGTTTGCCAACTTATTGGCCAACTGCATGCTCGACGGCGTCGATGAACATCGCCGCCACGTCGAAACCGGTCTGGTCGGTGATCTCCTGGAAGCAGGTCGGGCTGGTGACATTTACTTCGGTCAGGAAATCGCCGATCACGTCTAATCCTACCAGCAACAGGCCACGCTCGGCCAGCAATGGGCCGAGGGCCTCGGCGATTTCACGGTCGCGCTCGGTGATCGGCTGGGCCACGCCGATGCCGCCCGCCGCCAGGTTGCCGCGCACCTCGCTCCCCTGGGGGATGCGGGCCAGCGCGAACGGCACCGGCTTGCCGCCGATGACGAGGATGCGCTTGTCGCCCTTGACGATGTCCGGGATGTACTTCTGCACCATGATGGTGCGTTTGCCGTTGTCGCTCAGCGTTTCGATGATCGCGCCCAGGTTCATCGCGTCCTGCTTGACGCGGAAGATGCCGGTGCCGCCCATGCCGTCGAGCGGCTTGAAGATGACGTCGCCATGCTGGGCGTGGAAGGCGCGCAGGCGTTTTTCCGACGAGGTGACGAGGGTCGGCGAAGTGAACTGGCTGAACTGGCCGATGGCCAGCTTCTCGTTGTGGTCGCGGATCGCCGACGGCCGGTTGAAGACGCGCGCGCCCTGCTTTTCCGCCAGTTCCAGCAGATAGGTGCCGTACACGTATTCCATGTCGAAGGGCGGATCCTTGCGCTCGATGATCGCGTCGAAGCTCGACAGGCGTACATCGTGCGCGGGCTCGGCGCGGTACCATTCGTCGGCGTCGCCGGTCAGGTGGATGCGCGCCACCTCGGCGCTGACCACGCCCTGCTCCAGCGCCATGTCGCGCTGCTCGAAGGCGTAGATCTCGTGGCCGCGCCGCGCCGCCTCGCGCATCATTGCAAAGGTCGAGTCCTTGTAGATCTTGAAGCCTGAGAGCGGATCGGCGAGGAAAGCGATTTTCATGGTGGGTCCAGTGAAGGTAATGCCCTCGATTTTAGCCGGAATCCCGAATCGACGCGGGGCAGCCCCCTGGGGCTGGCGGCCCGGCGGGAAGAATTCCACTGGGCACATAATGCTTGGGAGCAAATTGCGGCGGATCGTGCGCAGGCATGAGCGCGCGCAAATCCGCGCGTGTTCGGACGGGCGACCATGGCGCCATGGATGCTCAACTTAACCAGGAAGCGGAACGGGAGCGCATTGCCCGCGTGTACCGCGGCTGGCACGGCGGCGCCGCGCTGGCGCGCTATGCATGGCACCGGCCCGAAATCGTGGTGCAGGACGCGATGTACACGCGCAACCTGTCGCGCATGCTCGCCAAGACCGTCGGCACCGACCTCGGCCGCCTGCGCGTCATCGATGTGGGTTGCGGCAGCGGCGGCTTCCTGCGCCAGCTCATCGACTGGGGCGCCACGCCCTCTCACCTCACGGGTACCGAACTCCAGCAGGACCGGCTTGAACTGGCCAGCCTGCGTACGGCGTCCGGCGTGCAGTGGCATTGCGGGCAGCTCACCGCCCTGCCGACCGCCAGCGCCGACCTCGTCAGCGCGCACACGGTGCTGTCCTCGATCCTCGACCCCGACCTCCGCCAGCAACTGGCGGCCGACATGTGGCGCGTGCTCAAGCCGGGCGGCTGGTGCCTGGTATTCGACTTCCGCTACAACAACCCGCGCAATCCCCATGTGCGCAAAGTCACCCGCAGCGAGCTCGACGGCTTCTGGCCCGGGCACCGCCAGCAGTACCAGACCCTGCTGCTGGCCCCGCCCGTGGGCCGCGCCCTGGCGGCCCTGCCCGCCTTGGTCAGCGAGCTCCTGGCAGCCCTGGCGCCCCCGCTGCGCTCGCATTTTCTCTACATGGTGCAAAAGGAACGCTGAGCGCTTCTTTCCGGGAATCGCACATGTACAAAACGCGTGGAGTCAGGACTCCACGCGTTTCAGGCAGCCGCCCAGCCGCACGGCCGGGACATGGCCGCACTCTCAATACACTTCTGGGTTCGGGTCAGTCCGTTCCATCTCGAGCGAGGCCGCCAGCAGCCCCAGGCGCGCCACGACGCCGTAGACATAGAACCGGTTCGGCGCCGCCGTTCCCGGCTTGGCCTTCAAATCCGGCACCGCATGCTGCTGCGCAAAAGCGAGCGGCACGTATTGCGAGCCCGGCGCATTCAGGTTCTGGTCGACGCCGCGCTCGGCATGCACGCGGTAGAAGCCGCCGACCACATAGCGGTCGATCATGTACACCACCGGTTCCGCCACCGCGTCGTCGATGTTCTCGAACGTCGGCACGCCTTCCTGCACGATGAGGTCGGTCACGGCAAGACCGTCCTTCACGACCGACATCTTTTCGCGCTGCTTGAGCGTCAGGTCGCGCACTTCGCTCGCGTCCTTGATCGTCATGATGCCCATGCCGTAGGTACCGGCATCCGGTTTCACGATCACGAAGGGTTTTTGATCCTTCATGCCGTATTCCTTGTACTTCTTCTTGATCTTCGAGAGCAGTGCCGAGACGGCGTCGGCCAGCGCCTCGGTGCCCTGGTCGTGGGCCAGGTCGACCTCGCTGACCTTGGCGTGCAGCGGGTTCACCATCCACGGGTCGATGTCGATCAGCTTGCCGAACTTCTTCGCCACCTCGTCGAACGCCTTGAAGTGGTTGCTCTTGCGGCGCAGCGCCCAGCCGGCGTGGACCGGCGGCAACAGCGACTGCTCGTGGATGTTTTCCAGGATGGACGGGATGCCGGCCGACAGGTCGTTGTTCAGCAGGATCGTGCATGGATCGAAGTCGGCCAGGCCGAGGCGGCGTCCGTTCGGCGAGCGCACCAGCGGCTCGACGACCAGCATGTTCCCGTCCGGCAGCGCCAGCGGGGTCGGCTGGGTGACCTCCGGCGACAGCGAACCGAGGCGCACGTGCAGGCCAGTCTGGCGGAAGATCTGCATCAGGCGCGCCACGTTCTGCAGGTATTGCGGGTTGCGCGGCTGCGTTTCCGGAATCAGGAGCAGGTTGCGCGCGTCCGGGCAGTACTTGTCGATGGCGGCCATGGCTGCCTGCACGGTCAGCGGCAGCATTTCGGTCCCCAGGTTGTTGAAGCCGCCCGGGAACAGGTTGGTATCTACCGGCGCCAGCTTGTAGCCGGCATTGCGCAGGTCGACCGAGCAATAGAAGGGCGGCGTGTGTTCCTGCCACTCGAGGCGGAACCAGCGCTCGATGGCCGGGGTGGCGTCGAGGATTTTCTTTTCTAAGTCGAGCAGCGGGCCGGTCAGGGCGGTAGCGAGGTGCGGAACCATGAAAGTGGGTGTCCTTGTTAAGCTCTTTGAAGCGGACTTCTTGTCAATGAGGCCCCTTATCTTGGGGCAATACTCTCCATTTTAAAGGCTTATGTTGCAGTGCAAGGAAAATGGAAGAAACATTATGCCGATAAGGTAAAACAAAAAGGCGCCCGCAGGCGCCTTTTTGCATTCATGCCCCAGCAGGGAGCGCTCAAGCGTGGTACGCCCTTTCGCCGTGGCTGGTCAGGTCCAAGCCCTCGCGTTCCTGCTCTTCCGGCACGCGCAGGCCGATGGTGATGTCGACCAGCTTGAAGACGACATACGCGATCAGGGCCGACCAGACGATCGTCACGCCCACCGCCTGGGCCTGCACCCAGACCTGATGGCCGATCGAATACACGTCGGCGGAAGGCTTGTTCGTCACGTAGTCCCAGATGCCCTGCCCGCCCAGCTGGGGCGCCGCGAACACGCCCGTCAGCAGCGCGCCGACGATGCCGCCGACGCCGTGCACACCGAACACATCGAGCGAATCGTCCACGCGCAGCATGCGCTTGAGGCCGTTCACGCCCCACAGGCAGACGATGCCGCCCACCAGGCCGATGACGAGCCCGCCCATCGGGCCGACGAAGCCGGCGGCCGGGGTGATCGCGACCAGGCCCGACACCGCACCCGAGGCGCCGCCCAGCATCGACGGCTTGCCCTTGGTAACCCACTCGCCCAAGGTCCAGGCGACGGTGGCGCCGGCGGTAGCCAGCAGGGTGTTGATGAAGGCGAGCGCGGCGATGTCGCCCGCTTCCAGGGCCGAGCCGGCATTGAAGCCGAACCAGCCCACCCACAGCAGCGAAGCGCCGATCATGGTCATCGTCATCGAGTGCGGCGCCATCGATTCGCGGCCGTAGCCGACGCGCTTGCCGATCACATAGGCGCCGACCAGGCCGGCCACGGCGGCGTTGATGTGCACCACGGTGCCGCCCGCGAAGTCGAGCGCGCCCTTCTGCCACAACCAGCCGGCATCGGCCGTGACGGTGGCCAGCGTGGCCGCGTCGGTGATCGCATCCGGGCCGGCCCAGAACCAGACCATGTGCGCCACCGGCAGGTAGCCGAAGGTGAACCACAGCACGATGAACACCAGCACGGCCGAGAACTTGGCGCGCTCGGCGAAGGCGCCGACGATCAGGCTGCAGGTAATGGCGGCGAAGGTGCCCTGGAAGGCGACGAAGATGAACTCCGGAATCATCGTCTCCTTGCTGAAGGTGGCGGCCATGCTGAAGACGCCGGCGGCCGGATCGTAGATCCCGTTCAGGAAGGCACGGTCGAAGCCGCCGATGAAGGGGCTGCCGCCGGTGAAGGCCAGCGAATAGCCGTACAGGCACCACAGCACGATGACGACCGAGAAGATCATGAAGATCTGCAGCAGCACCGACAGCATATTCTTGGCGCGCACCAGGCCGCCGTAGAACAGCGCCAGGCCCGGGATCGACATCATGATCACGAGCAGCGTGGCGACGAACATCCAGGCGGTGTCGCCCTTGTTGATGGCGGGCGCGGCCAGTGCGGGCAGCGACAGTCCAAGCGCCAGGACGGCGCCGAGGATTTTGGTGATGGTTCGATTCATTGCGCTCCCCTTACAGTGCGTCGTTGCCGGTCTCGCCGGTACGGATACGGATGACCTGGATGAGGTCGGACACGAAGATCTTGCCGTCGCCGATCTTGCCGGTGCGGGCGGCGCCCTGGATGGCGTCGATGACCTGGTCGACGATGGCATCGTCGACCGCCGCCTCGATCCGGATTTTCGGAAGGAAGTCGACCACATACTCGGCTCCGCGGTAGAGCTCGGTATGGCCCTTCTGGCGGCCGAAGCCCTTGACTTCGGTCACCGTCATGCCCTGCACGTTAATGTCGGACAGCGCCTCGCGCACTTCATCGAGCTTGAAGGGCTTGATAATGGCGGTAATCAGTTTCATCGCATTGCCTCTTTCAGAAAGTTTTTGATACGGACACCACGGCCGCCGACTTGCCCAGGTTGCGGCCCTGCGGGCTCAGGTAGGCGTCGGTGTCGGCCCGGATCCAGGCCAGCGAGACGCTGGCAAAGCCGAGGTCCTTCGTCAGCCCGACCTTGTAGTCGGTGTACGAGAGCGCGCCGTTGTTCTTCACGCGCTGGCGGCCGACGTGCAGGTTCAGCACCAGGCCTTCCATTACGGGCAGGTTCGCGCCCAGGTCCAGGTAGCCGCTCTGCTTGCTGTCGACCGTGCCGAACAGGTTCGTGGTCGAATGCGAATACTTCAGGTAGGCCGGGCCGATGCCGACCTGGCCGTACAGCTCGAAGGTGTTCGCGTTGGGATTGAGGTCGTTCGACGGATACCAGTAGTACAGGCCGCCGACGTCGTAGCTGATCGCTTCGCTCAGCTGGCCGCGCTTGCCCGCGTACAGGTCGACTTCCACGTTGCCGTCGCCGCCCAGGTCTTTCGTCCACTTGATGGTCGAGAGCCAGGTACCGGCATAGAAACCGCTGGGGTTGTGGGTATAGTCGGCCCCGCCCTGCAGCGCCGGGTCGAAGCGAGTCTGCGAGAGGCCGCGGTAGCGGTACTCGCTGGTCAGCGCCGCGTTGTACGCGAGCGCATGCTCTTCGACCGGCGCCTCCTGCGCCATTGCCACCCCGCTGCCCATCATTGCCAGCGCGAACGCTGCAGCCTTGCCTGCTACCTTGCCTGCTGTCTTGCTCTTCATGGTGAATCCCTTCGAAATGGAACAGATGGACGGATGGTTTACAATCTTGTTAAGGCGTTTATCTTCCTTTTAGCAGGATGCGTGCCAGCGCAACGGGACCATCCATGTGCTTGATTTCCGGCGCATTTGCCCCATTTCTGGTTTCAAACACCACAAATACGTGCGCGCCGGCCGCTCCACGCGGGGAAGCGCACCAAACCTGCCCATCGCGCACCACCCTGGTGCGCCGACCGGCATCACCAGGACGAACGGTATGAATAATTTCTTCAACGACTTGCAGGGCAAAATCAATCAGGCGATGGAAAGCGGGCCCGCCAAGGACATCGAACGCAACGTCAAGGCGATGATGACCCAGGGCTTTTCCAAGCTCGACCTGGTGACCCGCGAAGAATTCGACATCCAGGCCCAGGTGCTGGCCAAGACCCGCGCCAAGCTGGAAGCGCTCGAACTGCGCGTGGCCGAGCTGGAGGCGCGGCTGACCGCACATCCTCCTGCGGCAAGCCAGGCCAGGTCCGACAGCCCGCTGCCGGGCGCCACCGACCCGGCCGCGCCGCACGTCATCATCGACAAGCCCTGACCCGAAAACGGCATGCATGCACGGGAGACGCGAACCATGAATGCAGCCGACCAACTGACGAGAATGCCGCCACCGCAGGCGGTCTCGCTCGACGTCCTGCGCGAGAAGTATGCGAAAGGCGATGAAACCTCCATTGCCGACGTGCGCCGCCGTGTGGCGAACGCGCTGGCCGCGCTGGAACCGCTCGAGCGCCGCGAGGAACTCGCCGCGCGCTTCCTCTGGGCCCAGGAACAGGGTTTTGTAGCCGGCGGGCGCATCAACTCCGCCGCCGGCCTGAACATCAAGGCCACCCTCATCAACTGTTTCGTGCAGCCGGTCGGCGATTCCGTCACCGGTTGCGACGACGGCCTGCCCGGCATCTACACGGCACTCGCGGAAGCGGCCGAAACGATGCGCCGCGGCGGCGGCGTCGGCTACGATTTTTCCGCCATCCGGCCGATGGGCGCCGTGGTGCGCGGCACCCGCTCGCGCGCGTCCGGCCCGGTCTCGTACATGGAACTGTTCGACGCCTCGTGCAAGACGGTGGAATCGGCCGGCGCGCGGCGCGGGGCCCAAATGGGGGTGCTGCGCATCGACCATCCCGATATCGAACGCTTCATCGCCGCCAAGGACGCCGGCGGCCTGTCGAACTTCAATATCTCGGTCGGCGTCAGCGACGCCTTCATGCACGCGCTCGAGGACGACGCGCCCTTCGAGCTGGTGCACCGCGCCGAGCCCGGCGAAGAGCACATCGCTGCCGGCGCCCACCAGCGCGAGGACGGCCTGTGGGTCTACCGCAGCGTGCGCGCCCGTGCGCTGTGGGACCGCATCATGGCCTCGACCTACGACCACGCCGAGCCGGGCGTGCTCTTCATCGACCGCATGAACGGCGAGAACAACCTCTGGTATTGCGAGCAGCTGCGCGCGACCAATCCCTGCGGCGAGCAGCCGCTGCCCGCCTACGGCTGCTGCGACCTGGGTTCCCTCAACCTGACCGCCTTCGTCGACAACCCGTTCGGCGCAGGTGCGCGCTTCAACTTCGAGCGCATGCGCGAGGTGGCGGCGGTCGCGGTGCGCATGCTCGACCTCGTGCTCGATGCAACCGAATGGCCCTTGCCGCAACAGGCCGCCGAGGCGCGCGCCAAGCGCCGCATCGGGCTCGGCTTCCTGGGCCTGGGCAGCACCCTCGTCATGCTCGGGCTGCGCTACGACGCCGGCGAAGGCCGGGCGCTGGCCGCGCGCATCGCCGAAACCCTGCGCGATGCGGCCTATGCGGCCTCGATCGAACTGGCGCGCGAAAAAGGTCCCTTCCCCCTGTTCGATGCGGCGCGCTACCTGGAGGGCCGCTTCGTGGCGCGCCTGCCCGACAGCCTGCGCGAAGCAATCCGCCTGCACGGCATCCGCAACTCGCACCTGCTGTCGATCGCGCCGACCGGCACCATCTCGCTGGCCTTTGCCGACAATGCCTCGAACGGCATCGAACCGGCCTACTCCTGGACCTACCAGCGCAGGAAGCGCATGCCCGACGACTCGATGCGCGCCTACGAGGTCGAGGACCACGCCTGGCGCCTGTACCGCAGGCAGCATCCGGACGCCAGCCTGGACGCCCTGCCGCCGCATTTCGTCACGGCCCTGCAGATGCGCGCCGACGACCATTTGCGCATGCTGGAGGCGGTGCAGCCCTTCATCGACACCTCGATCTCGAAAACGGTCAACGTGCCGGCCGACTATCCCTACGACGATTTCCGCGGCCTGTATTTGGAAGCCTGGCGCGCCGGCCTGAAGGGGCTGGCGACCTATCGCCCGAACACGGTGCTGGGCAGCGTGCTGGGCGCGACGCCCGTCCCTGACAGCCCATCCACCCCGGACGACGACCCGCTGCGCAAGCGCTTCGAGGGCCGTCCGCTGGGCGAACTCGAATCGGTCACCTCGAAGGTCGAGTACTCGACCCAGGAAGGCCGCCGCACCTTTTATCTGACGGTCAGCTTCATCCGCGTCGAAGGCGTGCACGAGGGCGTGCCGGTGACGATCGAGCGCCCGTTCGAGTTCTTCATGCCCGCCGGCCAGCGCACCGAAGGCCAGCAATGGATCACCTCGTCGATGCGCCTGCTGTCGATGCTGGCGCGCGCCGGCGGGCCGATCGCCAAGGCCCTGGCCGACATGCGCGACGTGGTCTGGGAAAAAGGCCCGGTGCGCTGCGGCCACTTGACGCGCGAGGACGGCGTGCGGGTGCCGGTCTTCCACGACTCGGAAGCGGCCGCCGTCGGCTTCATGCTGCAGCGTATCCTCATCAACCGCGGCTTCCTCGACGCCCAGGGCAATGGGGTGCCGGTGCCGCAACTGGCGCGCCAGCTGGCGGCCCGCGCCGCGGCCATGGACACCGCACCCGCCCTCGACCCGGCCATGCCTCAGGCCGCCCCGCTGGTAGCCAGCACTGTCGCCTCGGCCGCCAAGTGCCCCGAATGCGGCGCGCGGGCGCTGCGCAAGGCCGAAGGCTGTACGCGCTGCGACAACTGCCAATATGTAGGGGAATGCGGCTGACGCGTCGATCCACGGTGCCCGTGCAGTGATAACATCATGCACATCCGGTAACAGGGCACGACACGAATGACGACCGCACACCTCTCCTGCGCACCCGGCGACGGCATCAACGAAGACCTCATCCGGGTGTTCCGGCAGGACGGGCTGACCGACCTCCTCGTGCTCGACGGTGCCACCTCGGTGGCGGACGCGGACTATATCGACTGCCAGCAGGGCGACGTTGCCTGGTTCACCCACGCCTTCGCCGACGCGCTGGCGCAGGAAATCGCCCCGGATGTGGCCCAGGCCCAGGCTGTGCACCGCGCCATCGAGACGGTGCGCCAGTCCTGGCTGGCCGCCGCCGGCGGGCGCGCCGTTCCCCTGTACGCCCATCCGCTGGCAGCCATGACCTGGATCCGCATCCGCCACCTCGGCGATCATGCGAGCCTCTCGCTCTACTGCCTCGGCGACTGCAAGGTCTTCGCCGTGCAGGCCGACGGCGCCGTGGCCGACCTCGATCCGTACGTGAATCCGTACGAGGACGTGCTGCAGGAAGCCTTGGCGGCCCTGACGCGCGAGGGCGTCCTTGACCCGGACCTGCGCCGCGCGCGGCTGCTGCCGATGCTGCGTGCACGGCGCGAGGCCCAGCACGGCGCTCCGGCGCCGAACGTGCTCTGCCTGGCGCCGCAGGGCGAATTCAGCGCGCGCGAATATGCGCTGCGCCTGCCCCTGGACAGCGCCGTGCTGGCGATGACCGACGGTTTTTACCGGCTGGCCGATCCCTACGGTTTAATGACCCTCGAGGACCTCGGGCGGCGCTGCCGCCAGGAGGGACTCGCACCGCTGATGCGCGAACTGCGCCGGTTCGAGGGGGCGCGTACGGGGGACGGTTCCATGGTAAACAGCGCGGCCGTCAAAAGCGCCGACGACGCCTCGGCCGTCATCTGGACGGCGCTCCTGCCAGACCTTTCCCGGAAAGACCGAACATGATGCCGTTTCATTGCCTGACCAGGCGCGCCACGCCGGGCGCCTCCCGCAGCACGTCGTCCTGGCCGGCGATGGCGGCGGCGCTTTGCCTGTCGCTGGGGTTGACCGCTTGCGCCGGCAGGCCGCCTGCGACCGCCCCCCTGGGCGCCGTCGAGGTGCGTGTTGCCGTCGTCAATGTGGAGCGCTTGCTGGTGGACTCGGCGCATGCCCGTGCGGCGGCTGCGAAAATCGACAAGGAATTCGCCCCGCGCCGCCAGCGCGTCCAGGCCCAGCTGCGCCAGCTGCGCGAGATGTCGGACAAACTGGCAAAGGACGCCCCCAGGCTGAGCGACCGCGAATACCTGATGCGCGAGCGCGCCGTCGGCGAACTCGAACGGGAGGTGCGGCGCACCCAGGCCCGCATCGGCGAAGACCTCGCCGAACGCAACGAGGCCGAACGCGCTGCCCTCGCCCGGCGCATCCACGACATCGTACTGGTGCTGCCCAGCCAGCTCGGCGTGGACCTGGTGCTGACGCGGACGATCTGGCATCGGCCGGCTATCGACGTGACGGACAAAGTGGACGCCATGCTCGACAAGTAAGCTGCGGCGCCCTGTCTGCTTTTGCCCACATTTCACCCGGGTATAATTGTCAAACCAATTTTGCCCGGGTAATATCCTGTCATGCGTCCAATGTGCGGGCGCGTCCAATATGAGAGGAATTGCCATGCTGCCGACCCATTGCATCGCCTTTGCCGGAAGCGAGCTCCTGGCCAAGGGACCGTTGATCGACGTCGTCAAGGCCGCCAAGGCCGTGCTCGACCGGGGTACCGACCGTTCGGTCGCGCTCCTCGACGCGGTGACCAGCCGCCCGGTCGAGATCAATTTCGCGGGAACGGAAGAAGAAGTGCTGCAACGCATACCGCGCCTGCCTGCGCGCAGCGCCGGCCGCCCGAAACTGGGCGTGGTCGCGCGCGAGGTGACCCTGCTGCCCCGCCACTGGGAGTGGCTGTCCTCGCAGCCGGGCGGCGCCTCGGTGGCGCTGCGCAAGCTGGTCGAACACGCGTCGCGCGATGCGCGCGGCGCCGACAGCCAGCGCGAGGCGCGCGACTCCGCCTACCGCTTCATGCACGAACTGGCCGGCGACGAGCCCGGCTTCGAGGAAGCGTCGCGGGCCCTGTTCGCGGGCGACGGGGCGCGCTTCGCCGACCTGGTCGCGCTGTGGCCGGCCGGGATCCGGGAGCACCTGCTGGCGCTGGCGGGGCCTTCGTTTGCATCGACTGCACAGGACGCCGATGAATCCGGTTTCGAGCGAGGCCTATGACCGTATCCGACGTGCCCGATCATCCCCTCACCCTGCAAGCATGAAAAAACGCCCGGGATCGTCGATCGATCCCGGGCGTTCGTACGACAGGACTGCGCTGGCGTTACTTGGCGCCGCCCACCGCTTCCTTGCCGGCTTTCGCGAAGTCGCCCGCCTTCACGATCGAGATCGCGCCCGGCTTGATGAACTCGCGCATCGCTTCGTTGACCTGGGCCAGCGTCAGCTTGCGCACCTGGTCTTCGACCGTGGCGTCGAAGGTCATCGTGCGGTCCAGCGACAGGTACTCGGACAGCGCACCGGCGAGCGACTCGTCGGAGGTGCGCGAGACTTCCTCGCCCTGCAGCCAGCCTTTCTTGGCCTCCGCCAGTTCCGCCTCGGTGAAGCCTTCCTTGACCGCACGCTCGAGCTCATCGCGCAGCACCGTTTCCACCTTCGACGCATTCTGCGGGGCGCTCATCGCGTAGGCCATCCACATGCCGGCCGGGTCGCGGGTCGGGACGCTCAGCTGCGAGCCGACGCCGTAGGACAGGCCTTCCTTCTGGCGGATGCGGTCCGCCAGGCGCGAACGCAGTGCGCCGCCGCCCAGCATGTAGTTCGCCATCACCAGCGCCGGATAGGCTTTCGCGTCGTCCTTCATCGGTACCGGATACACCGCGAACAGCATGCTGCTGGCCTTGTCCGGGGTCTCGAGCGCCACGTTCTGGCTGGCGACCGACTTGACCGCGGACGGCACGCGCACGTATTTCTGCTGCGCGTTCCAGTTGCCGTACAGGCGCTCGACCTGGGTCTTGAGGGCGGCCGGATCGAAGTCGCCGACGGCGGCGAAGGTGGCGTTGTTGGCGCCGTAGAAGGCGCTGTGGAAGGCCTTGACCTCTTCCACCGTGGTTGCCTTCTGCGCCGCCAGCCGCTCCTGCAGCGTCAGCACATGCTTGACGTGGCCGTCGGGCGTGGTGTCGAGCATGCGGCTGAGCGCGACGCTGGCCTGTGGATTCGGTTCCGGAATCGCCTGCTCGGTTGCATTGACGTTCGCGCGCTGGAACTCGCCGAATTCGGTAGCCGCAAATGCCGGCTTCTTCAGCACCTCGGCCACCAGGTCCATCACGGCCGGCAGGTTCTCGCGCGTGGTCGTCACCGTCGCCGTCAACCCTTCGGCGCCGCCGCCGATGCGGTGCTGGGCCTTGAGCTTGTCGAAGGCGTCCTTCAGCTGCTGGCGCGTTTTCTCCTGGGTCCCGTAGGTCAGCAGGCCGGCCGTGAAGCTGCCGGTGGTCGCCTTGTTGCGCAGGGCTTCTTCGGTACCGAAGCGCAGGCGGATCGTCGTGGTCACGAGGTTGCCCTTGGTCTTCTTCGGCAGCAGCGCGCCCTTCAGGCCATTGGCCAGCGTGAAGCGCTGGGTGCGCGATTCGATGTTGGCCGGGCTCGGGTCGAATACTTCGCCCTGCGCCACCACGGCGCGGCCCTTGTAGTCGTTGACGACGGCCGCGATGTCGGTCTTGCCCGGCACCTCGGTACGGTCTGGGGCATCGGTCGGAATGAACGATGCGAGCGTGCGGTTGGAGGCCTTGAGGTATTTCTGGGCGGCCGCCTGCACTGCCTTGGCGTCGACTTTTTCGACCAGGTCGCGGTTCACGAAGAACAGGCGCCAGTCGCCGGCCGCCATGGCTTCGGTCAGGCCGATCGTCAGCCCGGCGCTGTCGTTCATCGCCAGCTCGATGTTCTTGGAAATCGCCTGGCGCGCACGCGCCACTTCCTCGTCGGTGACGGGATTCGACTTCAGGTCTTCCAGTACCTTGAGCATGGTGTCCTGGACCGGCGCCAGCGGCTGGCCCTTCGGTACCACCGCGCCGAAGATGCGGTAGCCAGGCTCGAGGTTGCTGGCGGCCATGACATGGACGCCGGTCGCCAGCTTGGTTTCCACCAGGGCCTTGTGCAGGCGGCCCGATGGCGCGTCGGTCAGCACGCGGGCCAGTACCTGCAGCGCCGCGGCGTCCGGGTGTCCGCTCGGCGCCACGTGGTAGCCGGCGCCGACGTACTGGGTGCCGCCTGAACGGCGCACGGTGACCGAACGTTCGCCGTCCTGGGTCGGTTCGAGCGTATAGGTCGGCTGGATCACGCGCGAGGGTTTCGCGATCTTGCCGAACAGGGTGTTGACCTGCGCCAGCACCTTGGCTTCGTCGAAGCGGCCGGCCACGATCAACACCGCGTTGTCCGGCTGGTAGTACTGCTTATAGAAGGCGCGCAGGCGCGGGATGTTCACCTGCTCGATATCGGAACGGGCGCCGATGGTCGACTTGCCGTAGTTGTGCCAGTCGAAGGCAACGGCCTGCAGGCGCTGGGTCGTCACGCGGATCGGGTTGCTCTCGCCGATCTCGAACTCGTTGCGCACGACCGTCATCTCGCCCTTGTTGGTCTTGGTGTTCCACAGGTCGTCCTGGGAAATCGGGGCGTTGGTCATGCGGTCGGCTTCCAGCGCCAGCATGGTGCGCAGGTTGTCGTCGTTCGCCGGGAAGGTGGCGTAGTAATTGGTGCGGTCGTAATAGGTCGTGCCGTTGAAGTCGGCGCCCAGGCCATTGAGCACTTCGACCGGGCTTTTCGTGCCCTTCTTGACCCCGAAGTTGGCGGTCGGCTTGAACAGCAGGTGTTCCAGCAGGTGTGCCATGCCGGTCTCGCCGTAGTTTTCGTGGCGCGAGCCGACCATGTAGACCATGTTCGTCGTCAGCGTCGGCTTGGACGCATCCGGGAACAGCAGCACGCGCAGGCCGTTCGCCAGGCGGTATTCCGTAATGCCTTCCACCGAGGTGACCTTGGCCGGCGCGGCTTGCGCACCCGACCTGGCCTGGACCGGCGCGGCCGCGGCCGCAGGACCTGCAGCGAACACCGGCGACAGGATGCCGGCACTTACCATCAACGCAACGAGAACTTTCACTTGTTTGTGTCCCAATCTAATTATCTGAACGAAGAAAAATGGTTCATTACCATTTATTCCGGATAGAGCAAGGAAGGGCGTCGAGCGGCTTGACGCGCTTCATTGCAAATCCCTATTTGGAACTGAAACAATGCAGCCCAGATTGCTCGAAGTCAATACCGAGTAAAGTTTCAAAGGAAAAATACCGCGAAAAACACCACATTATTCAGACGAGATGAAATAGAGGGAAAATACGTGCATATATCGGAATGGCGATATCTCACGGAAAATCACGATTCATCATCGATTGGGAATAAAACGCTTTTCAAGCCACGCGCAATCGCCTATGCATGTGCCCGATTGGCAGCGCGCGACGAAGCGACGGCCCGGTAGCGCATCATCCGGCCGGTCCGGCATTCGCCAGGCCGCCTTTGCGCGCACCACCGATAATCGTCGTACACTCCGACTTCGCTTCACCCACACACGACGATATGCCCCACCTACATGATTTCGACAGCGTTCCGCTGGAATTTTTTCAGGACTACCCGGAACCGGGCGTCAATTTTATCGACGTCGGCTGCATTTTCGATCATCCCGACCATTGGCGCCTCGCCATCGACACCTTGCACGCGGAAACTGAAGATTTGCACTTCGACTTCATTCTTGCCATGGACGCGCGTGGGTTCATGATCGCCGGTGCCCTCGCCTACGAGCGCAAGGTCGGCTTCGCCATGGCGCGCAAGGCGGGCAAATTGCCAGGCAAGGCGATCAGCATCGACTACCAGCGCGAATACGGCAGCGCGACCATCGAGATCCAGCCAGAGCGCATCAAGGGCCAGCGTGTACTGATCGTCGATGACGTGCTGGCCACCGGCGGCACGATAGAAGCGGCTGCGTCCCTACTGCGCCAACTCGGTAAAGAGGTCGTCGGTGCGGCGGCCCTGTTCGATATTGGTTTCTTCAAGGACAAGCGCACGCTGACGATGCCGGTCGTGACCTTGCGCGAGGTCTGAACTCCCCTGCAGGCACCTGATCCTGGAGACCGTGCACGCTTGGGTACGCTCAACAAGCAGGCTGCAAAGCGGTGCCACCATCCTGCGAGTCCTCACTCGCCAGGAACCCCATGAGCCTCGCCGTCTTACGCAGCCGCGCGCTCGCCGGCATGGAAGCCCCCGCCGTCAGCGTCGAAGTCCACCTGGCCAACGGCTTGCCTTCTCTGACCATCGTCGGCCTGCCCGATGCCGAAGTGCGCGAGGCGAAAGACCGGGTACGCGCGGCCCTGCAGAACGTCGGTTTCGAGATCCCCTCGCGCCGCATCACCATCAACCTGGCGCCGGCCGACCTGCCGAAGGAATCCGGGCGCTTCGACCTGCCGATCGCCCTGGGCATCCTGGCCGCCTCGGGGCAGATCCCCTCTAACGAACTCGACCGCTACGAATTCGCCGGCGAGCTGTCCCTGTCGGGCCAGTTGCGGCCGGTACGCGGGGCACTGGCGATGACCTTTGCGATCGGACGCGGCGCCCGGCCTGATACCCGGCCCGAGCAGGCACGGCGTGCCTTCATCCTCCCGAAGAGCAATGCCGACGAGGCGGCCCTGGTGGCCGACGCCAGCATCCATCCGGCCGATACCCTGCTCGAGGTGTGCGCCCACTTCGCGGCGCTGGACGAGGGCGCGCGCCTGCCGCGCTATCGCACCAGCCGTCCCTTGCTGCCGCCGCGCTATCCCGACTTTTCCGACGTGAAGGGCCAGCGCCATACCAAGCGCGCGCTCGAGATCGCCGCGGCCGGCAATCACTCGATCCTGCTCGTCGGTCCGCCCGGTGCCGGCAAAAGCATGCTGGCGTCGCGCTTTCCCGGTTTGCTGCCGCCCATGACGGATGAGGAAGCGCTGGAAGCGGCCGCGGTGCAATCGCTCACCGGGAGTTTTTCGGCCGAGCGCTGGCGTTCGCGGCCGTTTCGCAGTCCGCATCACACCAGTTCCGGCGTGGCCCTGGTCGGCGGCGGCAATGTACCGCGTCCGGGCGAGGTGTCGCTGGCGCATTGCGGCGTTTTGTTCCTCGACGAGCTGCCCGAATTCGACCGCAAGGTGCTCGAGGTGCTGCGCCAGCCGCTCGAATCCGGCGTGATCACGATTTCGCGGGCGGCGCACCAGGCCGACTTTCCGGCGCGCTTCCAGCTGATCGCCGCGATGAATCCCTGCCCCTGCGGATGGCAGGGTCACCCGTCGGGCAAGTGCCGCTGCACCAACGAGAGCGCCCAGCGCTATCGCGACCGCATTTCCGGCCCGCTGCTCGACCGCATCGACATGCAGATCGAGGTCAGCGCCATGTCGCCCGGCGCCATGAGCGCGCAAGCCGACGGCGAGAGCAGCGCCGCCATCGCCGAACGGGTCGCAGCCGCGCACGCCGCGCAGCTGGCGCGCCAGGGCAAGCCGAACCAGCGCCTGAGCACGCACGAGATCGACCGCCTGTGCGTACCCGACGCGGCCGGCGATAAACTCCTGCGTTCGGCGATGTCGATGATGAACTGGTCGGCACGGGCTTATCACCGCGTGCTGAAGGTGGCGCGCACGATCGCCGACCTGGGCGGCGCGCCGGCCATCGACGCCGCCCACATGGCCGAGGCGATCGGCTACCGGCGCGGCCTGCAGGAGCGCTGACGGCCCGTGCGCCCGCGGTAGCGCCGCCGCACCCGCCCTGCTACCATCGGCGGATGCGAACACGACTCCACACTTTCCACCTGCTGGCAGCCATCGCGGGCAGCGCCCTCCTGGCGGCCTGCAACCCGACCTATAACTGGCGCGACTACAGCAGTCCCGACGCGCCCTACCGCGTGATGTTCCCTGCCAAGCCGGCGACCCATACCCGCGGCGTCGACCTGAATGGGCTGAAGGTGGACATGACGATGACGGCGGCCGAAGTCGACGGCGTCACCTTTGCGGTCGGCACCGGGGTGGCGCCCGACCCGGCGCGTGCCCAGGCCGCGCTCGGGGAAATGAAGACGGCGCTGGTGCGCAACCTCGGGGCGACGGTGAAGCGGGAAAGCCAGGGGACGGCATCGAGCATCGACATCGAGGCCGTCGGCCAGGCCAGGGACCAGCCGATGCTGCTGCGCGGGCATTTCGCCGCGAAAGACACCCGCTTCTACCAGGTCATCGTGATGGGCCGCGAGAAGGCGGTGTCGACCGAACAGGTCGACCAGTTCATTTCCTCGTTCAAGCTGCTGTGATGACGCCCTCACCTGCCCTGGCGCTGACCGGGCTGCGCAAGGAGTTCGGGCGGCCTGCCGTGGACGGACTCGACCTCACCGTCGGGCGCGGCGAGCTGTATGCGCTGCTGGGTCCGAACGGGGCCGGCAAGACGACAACCCTGCGCATGGTGGCCGGCCTGCTGGCCCCGGATGCGGGCCGCGTCGAGGTACTCGGCATCGACCTGGCGCAGGATGCGGCAGGGGCCAAGCGCCGGATGGCCTACCTGCCCGACGATCCGATGCTGTACGGGAAATTGAAGCCCATCGAATACCTCGAGTTCGTCGCCGGCCTGTGGGGTGTCGAAGCCGGTGCCGCCGAAACGCGTGCGCGCGAACTGCTGGACTGGCTGGACCTGAGCAAGCACGCGCACGAGCTGACCGAAGGATTCTCGCGCGGCATGGAGCAGAAACTGGCGCTGGCCGGTGCCCTGATCCACGCCCCCGAGTTGCTCATCCTCGACGAACCGCTGACCGGGCTGGATGCGGGGGCGGCGCGCCAGGTAAAGGATCTATTGCTCTCTCACGTGGCGGGCGGCGGCACGGTGATCCTGACGACGCATATCCTGGAGATCGCGGAACGGCTCGCGCAGCGCATCGGCATCATCCAGCACGGCCGTTTGATCGCACAGGGCACGTTGGATGAGCTGCGCGGCCAGGCGCCGGGCGCGACGCTCGAAGACCTGTTCCTGCAGCTGACAGGCGCGGCGTGAACCCGCGGCCCGGCACGGCGTCCTGGCTGCTGCGCCATGAGCTGCGGCTGTTCTGGCGTACCGCATTCTCCTCGAGCGAAGCGGGCGGCAAGCAGCGTGGGCGCTGGCGCGGCATCGGGATCGGCCTGCTGGTGTGGCTGGCGCTGCATGTGGGCGCGTTCTTCCTGCTGCGCTCGACCGGTGCGGCTTTGGCTGCGCCACCGCAGCAGATGGTGGTGCTTGTCGGTGCGATCTTGCTGGCGACCCTGTTGTTCATGCTGTCCAGTGGGTTGAAGGCCAGCGTCGAGGCCTTGTTCGACCGCGGCGACATGGACCTGCTGCTCTCGTCCCCACTGCCATCGCGCAGCGTCTTCAGCGTCAGGCTGGCCGGCATCGTGTTCGGCATCGCGGCCTTGTACCTGTTCTTCCTGGCGCCCGTTGCGCACGCCGGGCTGCTGCTGGGTCAGCCGGGCTGGCTGGCGCTGTATCCGGTGCTGCTCGCCATGGCGGCGGTCGCGGCCTCCGCGGCAATGCTGCTCACCCTGGCGCTGGTACGCCTGCTTGGCGCGCGGCGTACACGCGTGGTGGCGCAGGTGCTCGGGGCAGTGGCGGGCGCCTTCCTGTTCCTGCTGTCGCAGGCGGGCAGTTTCGTCTCGCATGATGTTGAAGCGACGCCATCCGTCCTGGCGCAGCTGGTCGACGCGGGCGGGTCGATCGACGCCGCCAGCCCGCTGTGGCTGCCGGCACGGGCAGCGCTCGGCGACGCCACTGCAGCCGCGCTGCTTGCCGTCGCAGGCCTGGCGGCAGCATGGGCGACCGTCGGCCTGACCCATCGCTTCTTCGTGCATGGCCTGCAACAGGCTGCGGGCAGCAGCCCCATCGCGAAACGGCCGGGATCGCTCCGGTATCGCTTCGACCGCAGCCTGTTCGGCACCGTCGTGATCAAGGAATGGCGGCTGATCTGGCGCGACCCGCACCTGATCTCCCAGGTATTGCTGCAACTGCTGTACCTGCTGCCCCTGTGTTTCGTGATCTTCAACCGGGACGCGCCGCACATCGCGGCGACCGGTGCAGGCCTGACGATGCTGTGTGGATCGCTGAGCTCGGCGCTGGCCTGGATCGTTCTGCTGGCCGAGGACGCGCCCGACCTGCTGCAGACCTCGCAGGCGAATGCACGGACGCTGCGCCTCGCGAAACTCACGGCCGCCGTGCTTCCGGTGCTGCTGCTCGTGGCCGCTCCCCTCCTCTGGCTGACGCTGCAGGCTGCACAGGCCGGGGTGTCCACGGCGATGACGGTCGCCGGTGCGGCGGCGAGTTCCTCCCTCATCACGCTGTGGACGGGACGGCCGGCGGCACGCAGCGAATTCAAAATGCGCGGCAAACGCAATATCGCTACCGGCCTGCTGGACGTGTGCAGCCTGCTGGGCTGGGCGGCGCTGGCCTGGCTGCTGCTGGGCAGCGTGCGGATCGAGATCAGGTACGCTGCCATAGGGGCGGCGGGCGGCGTCATCGCAGGCGTCCTGCTGCTGGCCTGGTTGCTGCGCCAGCGTTCGCGCTGAAGGTCGTGCGCGGGATGACCGCAAACAGCAAGCGTGTTATCGTTTAGTTACGACGAAAACACAACGAGACTGCACCATGTTAATTACATTCAAAAGCAAATCCTACCCTGACGTCATGATGTACCAAGAGCACGCCAAACGGATTCTCGACCTCCTCAACAAGGAACCGGAGATGGGCGTCATCACCTCGGCCGAAGCCGGCCGCGCCGTCGAGCTGCTGGAACAGGAAATCGAAGAAAGCCGCAAGCACCCGTCCACGGACGATGTCGAACAGGACATCAAGGCCCACACCGGCGACGACGACGATCCCGAGCACGAACAGGTCGAAATGGTCAGCTTCTCCACCCGCGCGTATCCCATGCTCGAAATGCTGCGCTCCGCACGTGACCACCAGACCGATATCCTTTGGGGTGTATAAGTCCTTGCGACCGATGAGCTGATCAGTTAAACAGCAAATGAAAAGCCCGCCGCGATCCTGGCGGGCTTTTTGTTTTCTGTCCCAAGCATGCCGCCGCATAAATGTAGGGTGGAGTCCCGACTCCACGCGTTTCACCGCTTGATCATCCGGCGGCGTGTACATCAAATCGTTCATAAGACAAATCGGCCGCCCAAATGCAAAAAACCCCGCAGAGATCACTCTGCGGGGTTTTGCTTATAACTAGCCTGACGATAACCTACTTTCACACTGGTTGCAGCACTATCATCGGCGCAAAGTCGTTTCACGGTCCTGTTCGGGATGGGAAGGGGTGGGACCGACTTGCTATGGTCATCAGGCTTGAC
>NZ_JBSIPX010000024.1:0-61898 GCF_053668055.1 Massilia sp. SYSU DXS3249
CGCGCACAATAAATATATGGCGGGGGCCCGGCGCCCGGCGGGTTGTTGGGGGGTGGGTGGGGGCGGGGGGGCGCCCCCCCGCCCCCCCCCCCACGGCTTCACCGGAGTCCCGACTCCACGCGTGTGCGGCCCCGGCATATCGAAACGTTTCGACATGCCACCGTGGTACCGCGTGGAGTCAGGACTCCACCCTACAACTCATCCAGCGAAAAAATCCGCCTGTGCTCGCGGATCGCATACCGGTCCGTCATCCCCGCAATGTAATCCGCAATCTTCCTCGCCTGCTTGTGCGTGTCCCCCGCCGCCACCTGGTAATCCGGCGGCAGCAGCACCGGGTCGGTCATGAAGGCGTCGAACAGTTCGCGCACGATGCGGCTGGCTTTGACGCGCATGCGGTTGACCTTGAAGTGGCGGTACAGGTTCGCGTACAGGAAGCGTTTCAGGGCCGTGGTCTCGGCGCGCATCTGGTCCGAGAAGCGGATCAGGGGCGGCGCGGCGCGCACGTCGTCGATGCTCTGCGGCGCGGCCTCGACGAGGCGCGCGGCCGAGGTCTCGACCAGGTCGGCCGTCATCGCCGTGATCATCAGGCGGATCGTCTCGTACAGGGCGCGCCGTCCCGGCAGGCCCGGGTACTGCGCCTCGACCGTATTGCGGTGGCGCGCGAACAGCTCGACTTCCATCATCTGCTCCATCGTGAGCAGGCCGGAACGCAGGCCGTCGTCGATGTCGTGGTTGTTGTAGGCGATTTCGTCGGCCAGGTTGGTCAACTGCGCTTCCAGGCTCGGCTGGGTCTTGTCGAGGAAGCGCTGGCCCAGCTCTCCCAGCAGGCGCGCATTGTTCGGCGAGCAGTGCTTGAGGATGCCCTCGCGCGTCTCGAAGCTCAGGTTCAGGCCGTCGAAGGCGCCGTAGTGCTCTTCCAGGTGGTCGACCACGCGCAGGCTCTGCAGGTTGTGCTCGAAGCCGCCGTAGTCCTTCATGCATTCGTTGAGCACGTCCTGGCCGACGTGGCCGAAGGGCGTGTGGCCGAGGTCGTGCGCAAGCGCGGTGGCCTCGACCAGGTCTTCGTTCAGGCGCAGGCTGCGCGCCAGCGTGCGGCCGATCTGCGCCACTTCGATCGAATGCGTCAGGCGCGTGCGGAACAAATCTCCCTCGTGGTTCAGGAAGACCTGCGTCTTGTATTCGAGGCGGCGGAAGGCGGTGGAATGGATGATGCGGTCGCGGTCGCGCTGGAACTGGCTGCGCGAGCCCGGCGCCGGTTCCGGATAGCGGCGGCCGCGCGACTTCGACGAGTGCGCGGCATACGGGGCCAGGTGGGCGTCGAAGTCGATCATGCGGCTGTCCTTATCGTTGTATGCAGGCGTCCAGGGTGGCCAGCAGCAGCTCCTGCGGCACGCTGGTGATGCTCGGGCTGCCCAGGGGTTTGAGGAGGATGAACTTGATCGCCCCGCCCTCGTTCTTCTTGTCCACTTCCATCAGCTCGATCCAGCGTGCCTCGCCGAGGTCGGGGGCAGCCGTCGGCAGCCCCGCAGCCTTCACCAGCGCGCGCACGCGTTCGACCGCGGCCGCGTCGATGAAGCCCAGGCGCTGCGACAGGTCGGCCGCCATCACCATGCCGCAGCCGACCGCTTCGCCGTGCAGCCATGCGCCATAGCCCAGGCCCGCCTCGATCGCGTGGCCGAAGGTGTGGCCGAAATTGAGGACGGCGCGCAGGCCGCCTTCGCGCTCGTCCCGGCGCACGACGTCGGCCTTGATCTCGCAGGAACGCGCGATCGCGTGCGACAGCGCCTGCGCGTCGCGCGCCATCAGCGCGCCGATGTTCGCTTCGATCCAGTCGAAGAAGTCCGCGTCGAGGATGGCGCCGTGCTTGATGACTTCGGCCAGGCCCGCCGACAGCTCGCGCGGCGGCAGGGTCGACAGCGTACTGGTGTCGGCCAGTACCGCGCGCGGCTGGTAGAAGGCGCCGATCATGTTCTTCCCGAGCGGGTGGTTGATGCCGGTCTTGCCGCCCACCGAGGAGTCGACTTGCGCCAGCAGCGTGGTTGGGATCTGCACGAAGGGCACGCCGCGCATGTAGCTGGCGGCGGCAAAGCCGGTGAGGTCGCCGATCACGCCGCCGCCGAGGGCGACCAGGGTGGTCTTGCGGTCGCACTTGTTGGCCAGCAGGGCGTCGAACACCTGCATCAGCGAGCCCCAGTGCTTGTGTTCCTCGCCGTCGGGCAGGATGATTTCCACCACGTCGCGCCCGGCCGCGCGCAGCGGCGCCGCCACGGTTTCCAGGTAGAGCGGCGCCACGGTGGTGTTGGTGACGATGGCGACCTTGTTGCCGCCGACGTGGCGCGCCAGCAGCGCGCTGTCCCGGATGACGCCGGAGCCGATGGCGATCGGGTAGCTGCGCTCGCCCAGGTCGACGTTGAGGTTGATGTGTGCTTGTTCGTTCATCGAGGCCGCCCTTGCGCGCCGGGCGCGTCCTGCTTCGAGCGCGTCCAGCTGGTCCAAAATTGTCTGAACCATCGATTGTACGTTAGGTCGGCCGGTATCGATGACGAGGTCCGCGATCTCGCGGTAGAGCGGCTCGCGCTGGGCCAGCAGCTCCTCGAGTTTCTTGCGCGGGTCGGCGGTCTGCAGCAGCGGGCGGTTCTTGTCGTGCGAGGTGCGCTGCAGGATGCTGCCGATGCCGGCGCGCAGGTAGATCACGGTGCCGCGCTCGGCCAGGTAGGCGCGGCTGGCGGCGTCGAGCACGGCGCCGCCGCCGGTGGCCAGCACGATGCCGCGCTGGCCCGTCAGCTCGCGGATCATGTCCGCTTCGCGCCGGCGAAAGCTGGCCTCCCCTTCGATCTCGAAGATCCAGGGGATGGTGGCGCCGGTACGCGCCTCGATCGCGTGATCGGAATCGACGAAGCGCTTGCCCAGCCGGCGTGCGAGCTGGCGGCCGATGGTGGTCTTGCCAGACCCCATCAGGCCGACCAGAAAGATGTTGTGTTGTTTTTCCTCGGGCACGATATCGACGTCGCTCAAAAAGACAAACGGCCAGTACGAGCCTGGCCGCCTGTTGTTACGGTCCCCCGTTGGTCACTTCGATTACGGGCAGCTGAACGCCAGTTTAAACGGAATCGTCGTCACCACCGTGGTTGGCGAGGTGACGGTGACGTTAAAGGTCGACGTGACCGGGGCCGTGCAGTCCTTTCCGCCCGGGTTGGAAATCGAGAAAGTATGCGAGGAACCCTGCGCACCCGAGACGTTGTTGCCGGTGATGTCGTCACCGCTGGACGTATGCGGGTAGATGTTCGGCACCGTGGCCGGCACCACCGGAGCGGCGGAGCCGTTGACCACATTGGTCACCTCGACCTTGGTACCGAAGGGCATCGGGTTCAGGTTGACGTCGTTCAGCTGCAGCACGAAGACCTTGGACTCGGTCGCACGCACGGTGCCCAGGTCCGTCACGGCCGGCGGAGCCAGCTTGACGCCGTCGAGGAAGACGTTGGCCGCACCGCCGCCGCCGAAGAACAGGCCGAGCTTGGCGAAGATCGTGTTGCTGCCGTCGGTGCTGCTGGCGCAGATCGTCGCCAGGCCGGCACGGGTGCTGTCCGGGCTGACGCCGGCGCCGCTGCCGGTGTTGCAGGGGGTCGCCGGCAGGCCCGGCGTCGGGATGCGCGGCGCCTGGGTGCGGAAGTCGACCGAGCAGCCGCCGTTGACCGTGTTGCAGCCGCCTTTGTCCGACGAGCCGACCGAGCCCATATTCGTCTGGAAGACCACCGGGGTACCGTCCGGCACGGGGTTGCCGGAGCTGTCGGCGATCATGACCTGGATCCGGGTGGCCGGTTCGGTCGGGCTGCTGTCGTAGTTCCAGCCCTCGAGGTTGAACTTGGGGGCGCTGAGCGAGAACGCGCGCTGGACCGGCAAGCCGGTGGTCACCACGATCGAGTCGGAGGTGGTCGAAATGTCGGGACTGGTCGTGGTGGCGGTCCCGGGCAGCGTGGCGAAGATGCGGAACGAGGTCGGTACCGTGCCCGAGTTGACGGTGGTGATCACCTCGCCGTTCTCGTCGGTGCTGTCGCTTAGCTTGTTGAGGCTGACCAGGTTGGTCGATGGCCTGAACTCGACGAGACGGCGCGGCAGCGGATTGCCGAACTTGTCGAACACGCGGAACTTCAGGGTGGCCGTCTCGGTGCGATTGAGGCCGCCCTGGCCGCGGATCACGATCGACTTGTCGGTCGGCGAGGCCGAGACGAACTGCACCGAGGCCGCATCGGGCAGCGAGATCTTCAGGGGGGCGCTGGCCGGGACCGAGACGCCATCGGAAGTGACCGTGATGACGTCGTTGTTGGCGCAGCCGAGGTCGCGGTACACGGTGGTTGCGACGCCGCCGTTGGTCGCGACGGTGGCGGCCAGCGAGGCCTTGCCGGCGGCGACGCAGGCCGAGCTGAAGTGCACGTTGACCGGCTGCGCCGTGTAGCGCGCGCCGCCGGCGAGCAGGTCGACCGACAGGTTGGTCGTGCCGTAAGCGGCGATGCTGTCCGACTCCGCCTTGAGCGTACCGAAGGTGAGCGTGGTGGCGCCGACCATGTAGTTGGTCTCGCTGGTGGCGGTGGTGCCGGCGACGCTGCTCGTCACGGTCAGCTTGGCGGCGCCGCCCGCGGCCAGGCTGGCGGCGCGCAGGGTGACGCGGGCCACGCCGTTGGCGTCGGTCAGCGCGGTGCCGGCCGAGGGCGAAAACACGGCCAGCGAAGCGTCGGTCGCGAAGGTCACCAGCGCGTTCGGCACCGGCTTGCCGGCGGCATCCTTGATCACGGCCTGCACCGTCAGCGGCGTCGCGCCGGTGAGCGAGTTGCTGGCCTGGCCGCCGCTCGACAGGGTGCTCAGGGTCACCGTCGGGGCGGCCGACGCCACCGGGGTGGTCGGGGTGGTCGGCGCCGTGCCGCCGCTGCTGGCCGGCGGCGCGACCGCACCGGGGTCGCCGCCACCGCCGCCGCAGGCGGAAAGGACCGCCGCGGCGATCAGGGTCAGGGCCGCCGTGCGTGCGTGGGAGGCCGGGGTGCTTTTCAGGATGTCCTGCATGATGGTTCCAGTTCTTGTTAATTGTTCGATATGGCGGACGATGCAAGCGGCATACATTGCGGTCCCTGAAACGACACAGCGACACGCGGTGGCGTGTCGCTGTGGGTGTAACGCTTTATTTCTTTACAACTGGTCGGGTAACGGTGTCCTCGTCAAAGGCCAGGACGCCGCTCAGCGCGCGCCGGCCACGCGGTCGGCCACGATCTTCGGCGTGATGAAGACCAGCAGTTCCGTCTTCGCGTTCTCGCGTCCCTGGGTCTTGAACAGGTAACCGACCACCGGGATATCGCCCAGCAGCGGCACTTTTGACTCGTTGCTGCGCTCGGTCTGCTGGTAGATACCGCCCAGCACCACCGTCCCGCCGTTCTCGACCATGACCTTGGTCTTCACGTGCTGGGTGTTGATCGCAAAGCCGGCGCGTGTCTCTTCTCCCTTCGAATCCTTGCTGACGTCGACTTCCAGCACGACGTTGCCGTCGGGGGTGATCTGCGGCGTCACTTCCAGGCGCAGGTTGGCCTTCTTGAATTCGATCGAGGTGGCGCCGCTCGAGGAGGCGACCTGGTACGGCAGTTCGATGCCCTGCTCGATCACGGCCACCATCTTGTCTTCGGTGACCACGCGCGGGCTGGAGATGATCTTGCCCTTGCCGTCCGCTTCCAGCGCCGACAGTTCCAGGTTCAGGAAGCGGTTGTCGGCCGACGAGAACAGCGAGAACGCCAGGGTCGAAGGCGAGATGCCGCCGATCGCCGCTGCCGGCAGGTTGACCATCGTCGTGTTGCCGAAACCGTTGGTGCCCTCTCCCGTCTGGCCGGTGATCGTGCCGACGTCGGCCAGGTTGCCGCCGATGGCGACGCGGTTGTTGCCGCCGATGCCGTAGCCGGCGTCGCCGCCGCGCAGGCCGCGCATGTCGTTGAAGCCGATCTTGGCGCCCAGGTTGCGCGAGAAGCCGTCGTTCGCTTCGACCAGGCGCGCTTCGATCAGCACCTGCTTGGAGGCGACGTCGGTCTTCTGGATCAGCATGCGGATGTCTTCGATCTTCGACGCGATGTCGGTCACGAACAGCTGGTTCGTGCGCGGGTCGATGATGGCGCTGCCGCGGCGCGACAGCACGCGGTTGCGGGTGTCGGCGCTGGCGCCGCCGCCGGCGTCGAGGCCGAACACGGTGCGGAAGGACTCGGCCTTCTGGTAGTTCAGCTGGAAGATTTCGGATTTCAGCGGCTCGAGGTCGGAAATCTGGGCACGCTGCTCGAGTTCCAGCTTTTCCTTGGTCAGCAGCTCTTCCTTCGGCGCGATCCAGATGACCGTGCCGTTCTTGCGCATGTCGAGGCCCTTCGATTGCAGGATGACGTCGAGCGCCTGGTCCCAGGGCACGTCCTTCAGACGCAGGGTCAGGCTGCCGGCGACCGAATCGCTGGCGATGATGTTCAGGCCCGAGATGTCGGCCACCGCCTGCAGCGCGGCGCGCACTTCGATGTTCTGGAAATCGAAGCTGATCTTCTCGCCGCGGAAGCCCTGGACGCCCTGCGCCAGCTTGTTCGGGTCTTCCTTCACCGGGCGCACGGCGACCACCAGCTGGGTGTCGCTCTGGAACACCGACTGCTCCCAGTTACCCTGGGCTTCGATGATCATGCGCGTGTTGGCACCGTTGGCGCTGGTCGTCACGCGCGAGACCGGGGTGCCGAAATCGGTCACGTCGAGGCGGCGGCGCAGGGTCTCCGGCAGGCCGGTGTTGAAGAAATCGACCTGCACCCGGTTGCCGAGCTGGCGCACGTCGACCGCGACGTTCCCGTGCGGGAGGTCGACCACGACGCGGCCTTCGCCGTCGCTGCCGCGGCGGAAGTCGAGGTTGCGCAGTTGTTGACGGGGCGCGGCGGCGGGAGCTGCCGAGGCCGACGTGGTGGCGGCGGGCGCCGGAGCAGCTGCCTGAGCGCCCGCGCCTTCGACGGTGACCAGCACCGACTTGCCGTCGATCGCCGTCGCATACGCGACCGGGCGCTTCAGGTTCATCACGAGGCGGGTGCGCTCGCCGGCCTGCACCACGTTCACGCCGCGCACTTCACCGAGGTTGATCTCTTGCGTGTTCTTGCCGGTGGCATTGCTGGTGGCGCCGAAGTCGAGGGCGATGCGCGCCGGGTTGGTGATCGCGAAACCGAGCGGCAGCCTGGCGGGGGCGTTCTTCATGGCGATGTTGACCACCACATTGGCGCCCTGCTGGTTGGCCGTGATCGATTCGATCGCATTCTCCTGTGCCCAGGCCGAACCGATACCGGCGCCGACGGCCAGCACCAGCGCCACGCATTTCATTGCGAATGGGGTCATTTCCCGATCTCCTTACTTTCCTGCAATTCCAGCTTCGATATCCGCTCGACCCAATCGCCGCCCGCGTCCTGTACCACTTCCCGAATCTCGACCGCGACGGGCGTCACGCGCACCACCTGGCCGAAGTTCTGGCCCAGGCGCTGTCCTGCCTTGATTCGGTAGACGCTGCGTTCGATTTGCACCAGGGCAAACCCGACACCGTCCTTCTGCATCATACCGACCATCCGCATGGTGTCGAGCGGATAATTTTCCAGCGCTTCGCGCGGGCGGTTCATGTCCGGCTGCCCGGCGCTCGGCTCTTGCGGCATGCCGCCCGGCCCGGCCAGCTTGTCCGGGTTGAACGGATCGACCGCGCCCTGCTGGTCGTAGGCGTAGGGCACGAATTCCTTGGGCGCCGGCAGCGGCTTGACCATCGGCTGGGTCTGCGCCTTCGTTTCTTCCATCCAGGTGCGCACTTCGCGCACGTCGCTGTCGCCGCAGCCGGCCAGCAGCAGGGCCAGCGTCAGGGCCAGCATCGGGCTGGATGCCTTGTGTAAGGTCGTCATGGCGTGCCCCCTGCTTGCGTGTTCTTCTTCGCCTTCAGGCGTGCCGCCTTCTGCGTCGCCAGTTCGTCGGCGTCGAGGTAGCGGAAGGTCTTGGCGATCGCGTCCAGGGTCAGCTTGCCGTCCTTGTCCGCCTTCAGCGCCATGTTGTTGAGCGTGACGATGCGCGGCAGGTGGGCCATGTCGGCGGCAAACGCGCCCAGGTCGTGGTAGCTGCCGCTGATCTTGATGGCGATCGGCAGCTCGGCGTAGTAGTCACGCACGACGATCTGGTCGGGGCGGAACAGCTCGAACTGCAGGCCACGGCCGACGCCGGCCTGGTTAATGTCCGACAGCAGCGCGGCCATCTCGGCCTTGCTTGGCAACTGCTTCTCCAGGCGCTCGACCGACTGGTCGACCTGCAGCTTCTGCGCCTGCAGCGCTTCCAGGTTGGCGGCCTGCGCGATCTTCATGCGGTATTCCTCGCGCAGCGTGGTTTCCTCGCTGGCGAGCGCCTCCTGGGTTTCGAACTGGCCGCTCCAGTACAGGAAGTGGCCGAGGCCGACGACGGCGGCGAGCACGCCGGCCGCGCACAGCAGGCGCGGCGCCAGCGGCCACAGGCCGGGCGGGCGGCCTTCCAGGCCCTGGAATTGGGACGCCAGCTCGGCGCCCAGTTGTTTGACATCGATGTTCATGGGGTGCTTCCTCCGGCGGCGCCGGCGCCCGGCGCCTTGCCTGGTGCTTCGGTCTCGTCGGCCTCGCGGGCGCGCTTGATCGCCACGGCCAGCGTGAACTCGACCGCCTTGCGCGCGATCTTGTCCTGGGTGAGCACGGCCGCCTTCACCTCGCTCAGCTCGGGACGCTCGAGCCAGGGCGAATTGCTCGAGAGGTTGCGCAGCAGCTCGGCCACGCGTTCCTGCGACTGGGCATAGCCGTTCAGGACCACGCGCTGGCCTTTCTGCTCGAAGCCCTTCAGGTAGACGCCGTCCGGCGCCTGGCGCACCAGCTCGTCGAACAGGTAGACCGGCTGGTTGCGGTCGCCCTGCAGGTCTTCGACGGCCTGCTGGCGCGATTTCAGCGCGTTGATCTCTTCCTTCAGGGTGGCGATGGCCTTGATCTTCTTGTCGAGTTCCGCGTTCTCGGTGCGCAGGACGTTGTTGCGCTCTTCCTGGATGGCGATGCGGCTGGCGTTCCAGCCGCCCACCAGCAGCACCACGGCCGCGCCCAGCAGGCCGCCGAGCACCAGCATGGCGATGAAGGCCGCCTGCTTCTGTTTGCGTTTCGCTTCCCGGTGCGGGAGCAGGTTAATCCGGATCATCAGCCAAACCTCCGCAGCGCCAGGCCGCAGGCAACGAGATACGACGGCCCCTCCTGGCGCAGCTGCTGCTCGCGCATGCCGGCACTGAGCAGCATGCCGTCGAAGGGCGCCACGGCGGCCGTCGGGATGCGGGTGCGTCCGCCGATCAGTTCGGCCAGCCCGGGCAGCTGGGCGCTGCCGCCGGCGAGCCAGATCTGGTCGATGCGGGTGTACGGGGTCGAGGTGAAGAAGAACTGGATCGCGCGCGTGACTTCCATCGCGGCGTTTTCCAGAAAGGGAGTAAGCAGGTCGGCGCGGAAGTTCTCCGGCAGGTCGCCCGATTTCTTGCGTGCCTCGGCATCCTCGTAGGACATGCCGTAGGCGCGCACGATTTCCTGGGTCAGCGCGTTGCCGCCGAAAGGCTGCTCGCGCTCATAGATGGTGTCGCCGTTCTGCAGCATCGAGACGTGGGTCATGCCGGCGCCGATCTGGAACAGGGCAACGATCTTTTCCGGTCCACCCGGCGCAGCGCGTTCGAGGGCGGCACGCGCGGCGTAGGATTCGATGTCCATCACGGTGGCGGTGATGCCCGCGGCCTCGGCGACGGCGACCCGGTCCTCGACCTTTTCGCGGCGCGCGGCGGCCAGCATCACTTCCATGTCTTCCGGCGAATTGGCGGCCGGGCCGACCACGTCGAAGTCGAGGCTGACCTCGTCGAGCGCGAAGGGGATGTACTGGCTGGCTTCGGATTCGACCTGCACTTCGAGCTGGTCTTCGGCCATGCCGGCCGGCAGGATGATTTTCTTGGTGATGACGGCCGCCGGCGGCATGCCGAGGGCGACCAGGCGGGCCTTGGTGCCGCTTTTCTTCCAGACCCGGCGCACGGCCTCGGCGACCTGGTCGAAGTTTTCGATATTGCCGTCCACGACGGCGCCGCGCGGCAGCGCTTCGAACGCATGGCGCTCGAGCCGCAGCACGCCCTTGCCGGCATCGGCCAGCTCGACCAGGCGCAAGCCCGACGTGCTGATGTCGAGGCCGGCAAGCGGCTGGCTCGACTTTCCGAACAAGGAACCTAGATTGATCACGAGCGTACTCCCTCAGCTGCTGTCTGCCTGGCAGACCAATGTTTCAACGCCCGCGCGGGGGAAATGTCTTGTTGAGATACAGTAACTTAGTGCACATTTATGAGGCACTGCATCAAATCGTAGCGATAATAGTGCGTGGCGACAAGATATTTCTACACTGGAACATTACAATCCGGCGGGGATGCCACAATCCGATATTCCCTTGTTAATACCCCTTGTCAGCCATACCACAAAGCAGTTGTCCGGCTGAGCCCGCGCCGCTTGAAGATGGGGTGCCTTATAATGAGGCGGATCAACACAGTGAAGCCAAGCATGAAATCTTCCCAATCATCAAAATCGTCGGCGCCGAATAAATACAGCCCGAAACGGCTCATCCTGCTCGCCTTTGCCGGCCTCACCGGCCTGGCCCTGGTCGGCGTGCTGCTGGTCGTGTTCGCGCTGGCCATGGCCTACCCGAACCTGCCTGCGCTCGACACCATCACCGATTACCGCCCGAAGATGCCGCTGCGGATCTTCACGGCCGATAACGTCCTCATCGGCGAGTTCGGCGAGGAGCGCCGGACCCTGGTGCGCTTCAAGGAGATCCCGGACGTCATGAAAAAGGCGGTGCTGTCGATCGAGGACGACCGCTTCTACGAACACGGCGGCGTCGACTACTGGGGCGTGCTGCGCGCGATGCTGCACAATGCCACCAGCGGCTCGCGCCAGGGCGCCTCGACCATCACCCAGCAGGTGGCGCGCAACTTCTTCCTGTCGAGCGAGCAAACGCTCAAGCGCAAGGCCTACGAGGCACTGCTGGCCTGGAAGATCGAAAAGAACCTGACCAAGGACCAGATCCTCGAGGTCTACATGAACCAGATCTACCTGGGCCAGCGCGCCTTCGGCTTCCAGTCGGCGGCCCAGATCTACTTCGGCAAGGATCTGCGTGACATCAGCGTGGCCGAAGCGGCGATGCTGGCCGGCCTGCCGAAGGCGCCTTCCGCCTACAACCCGGTCGTGAACCCGACCCGCGCCCGCACGCGCCAGCAGTACATCCTGCAGCGCATGCATTCGCTGGGCTACATCACCGACGCCCAGTTCGAGACCGCAAAGAACGAGGAACTGACCATCAAGACCGACAGCACCGCCTTCGGCGTGCATGCCGAGTACGTGGCCGAGATGGCGCGCCAGCTGGTCTATGAACAGTTCAAGGAAGACACCTATACGCGCGGCCTGAACGTGTTCACCACGATCACCAAGGCCGACCAGGACGCGGCCTACCTCGCCGTGCGCCGAGGCGTGATGGATTACGAGCGCCGCCACCCCTACCGTGGCCCGGAGTCGTATATCGACATCCCGAAGGACAAGACCGAAGCCGATGAAGCCATCGAGGCGGAACTGGCCGAGAAGCCCGACAGCGACGACATCGTCGCCGCCGTGGTGCTGGCGGCATCGCCGTCGAGCGTCACCGCCGTGCTGGCCTCGGGCGAAGAGATCAAGATCACCGGTCCCGGCCTGTCGTTTGCCTCGAACTGGCTGTCGAGCAAGGCACAGCCGAACCGCCGCATCCGTCGCGGCGCCCTGATCCGCGTGATGCAGGACGGCGGCGCCGACTGGAAGATCACGCAGATGCCGCTGGTCGAATCGGCCTTCGTGTCGGCCAGCACCGAGGACGGCGCGATCAAGGCCTTGGTGGGCGGCTTCGACTACAACCGGAATAAATTCAACCACGTGACGCAGGCCTGGCGCCAGCCGGGTTCCTCCTTTAAACCGTTCATCTATTCGGCCTCGCTCGAGCGCGGCCTGTCGCCGGCGACCCTGGTCAACGACGCGCCGATTTCCTTCGACGCCGGCCAGACCGGCGGCCAGGCCTGGGAGCCGAAGAACTACGACGCCAAGTACGAAGGCCCGATGACGATGCGGCGCGGCCTGACCAAGTCGAAGAACATGGTCTCGATCCGCATCCTGAACCGCATCGGCGCACGCTACGGCCAGGAATACGCGACCCGCTTCGGCTTCGACGCCGAGCGCAATCCGCCCTACCTGACCCTGGCGCTGGGCGCGGGCGCGACCACGCCGCTGCAGATGGCCGGCGCCTACGCCGTGTTCGCCAACGGCGGCTACCGCGTCAGCCCCTACCTGATCTCGAAGGTGACGGACAGCTCGGGCAAGGTGCTCTCCGAAGCGCGTCCGGAGCGCGCCGGCGTCGAGGCCAACCGCGTGATCGACGCGCGCAACGCCTTCCTGATGGACAGCATGCTGCGCGACGTGGCGCGCTACGGCACCGCGGCCAAGGCCTCGCAAATCCTCAAGCGCACCGACATCGCCGGCAAAACCGGCACCACCAACGACTCGATCGACGCCTGGTTCGCCGGCTACCAGCCGAAACTGGTCGGCATCGCCTGGATGGGCTACGACCAGCCCAAGAACCTGGGCAACAAGGAAACCGGCGGCGGCCTGGCCCTGCCGATCTGGATCGGCTACATGCAGACGGTGCTGAAAACCATGCCGACCGAGGAACGCACGGTGCCGCCGGGGCTGATCATGGCCAACGGCGAGTACTACTACGCCGAGAACCCGCCGGGCACCGGGGTGCAGTCGCTGGATGTGGGAACGACACCGCCGCCGGCGCAGCAGAAGGCGCAGGACGCGGTGAGGAATGAGTTGTTTTAAGTAGGGTGGGCACCCCGTGCCCACGCGGTACGGGCGCCTCCTGTTGGCTGGCGCCGTGCCGTTATCCAACACGTGGCTCCAGGAGCACCTGGGCCAACGGACCGCCGATCGATACCGTTTCGAAAGGCGAACGACACAAGATGCAGCGGCGCCGGCGTAATGCTGGCGCCGTACCGCGTGGGCACGGAGTGCCCACCCTACTAAATCACCCCAGCTTGACCGGCGCCCCGCCCTGCTGCGTGGCGATGTCCGACAGCGCCGTGAAGAACTCCGTATCGTCGCGCGTATTGCGCCACTCGTCGCCTACCCGCTTGTAGTGGTAACCGCCGGCGCGCGCCGCCATCCACATTTCCTGCAGCGGCGCCTGGCTGTTGACGATGATCTTCGAACCGTTGGCGATGAACTCGATCTCGAGCACGTTGCCGTTGCGCTTGCACTCGACGTCGACCACGTCCTTGTCGTTGAGCTCGTCAAAGCAGGCTTCGATGCGGTCCAGCGTCGATTCGGCCAGGTCCAAAAATTCGGTTTCGGTCATGCTACACTCCAAGGTCTTGATCAAACCCTGATTCTAATCGTGAAGTCACCTAACGCGCTTCTCTTCGTTGCCGTGCTCGCAGCCAGCGCCCTCGCCGGCTGCGGCCAGACCGGTCCGCTCTACATGCCGAAGCCGCCCGCCAGGCCTGCCGCGCAGGCCCACGCCGTCCCGGCGCAGGAGCAGGCGCCGACGCCAACGTCCACCACGGTTCCGGCAGCGCCACCGGTCGAACGCACTACCCCCACCAACTAAGATCCATGTCCCATTTTTCGTACCAAGACGGCGTCCTGCACGCCGAGCGTACCCCTTTGCCGAACATCGCCGACGCCTTCGGCACGCCGACCTACGTGTATTCGAAATCGGCCCTGCTCGAGAACTTCGCAGCGTACGCCGACGCCTGCGCAGGCCGCGACGCCCTCGTCTGCTATGCGATGAAGGCCAACTCGAACCTGGCGATCCTCGACCTGCTGGCGCGCGAAGGCGCCGGCTTCGACATCGTCTCGGGCGGCGAGCTGCTGCGCGTGATCGCCGCCGGCGGCGACCCGGGCAAGGTCATCTTCTCGGGCGTCGGCAAGACCGTGGCCGAGATGCGCCTGGCACTGGAAAAGGACATCCTGTGCTTCAACGTCGAGTCGATCCCCGAGCTGCACCGCCTGAACGACGTGGCCGCCAGCATGGGCAAGCGCGCCCCGGTCTCGCTGCGCGTGAACCCGAACGTGGATGCGAAGACCCACCCGTATATCGCGACCGGCCTGAAGGCCAATAAATTCGGCGTCGCCTTCGACGATGCGCTGGCCACCTACCGCGCAGCAAGCTCGCTGCCGAACCTGGACGTGGTCGGCATCGACTGCCACATCGGCTCGCAGTTGCTCGACGACGCGCCGCTGCTCGAAGCGCTCGACAAACTGATCGAACTGATCGACACCCTCGACGCCGAGGGCATCCACATCCACCACCTCGACATCGGCGGCGGTCTCGGCGTCGACTACGGCGTGGCCGGCGACAAGCCGCCGGTGCCGGTCGGCGACTATTTACAACGCCTGTTCGCCCGCATCGACGCCTGGCGCGCCGAGCGCCACGATGGCCGTCCGGTCAAGGTGATCTTCGAGCCGGGCCGCTCGATCGTGGCCAGCACCGGCGTGCTGCTCACCAGCGTCGAGTTCCTCAAGCCTGGCGTGGAAAAGAACTTCTGCATCATCGACGCCGCCATGAACGACATGATGCGTCCGACCCTGTACGGCGCCTGGATGGACATGAAGGCCGTTGCCCCGCGCGCGGGCGTCGCACCGGCCGTCTACGACGTGGTCGGCCCGGTCTGCGAATCGGGCGACTGGCTGGCGAAGGACCGCGAGCTGGCCGTCGAGCCGGGCGACCTGCTGGCGATGATGAGCGCCGGCGCCTACGGCATGACCATGGCCTCGAACTACAACACACGCGGCCGCGCCGCCGAAGTCATCGTCGACGGCGACCAGGTGCATGTGATTCGCCAGCGCGAGAATCCGGCCGAGCTGTTTGCGCTGGAATCGATGCTGAAGTAAGCGAATGAAGTGAGATGAAAAAAATGCCCCCGTCACACGACCGGGGCATTTTTCTTTTGTGCCTGCGCCTTGGCCCGGCTCCAGACCACCCGCGCCAGCAGCAGCACAGCGACGATCGCCGCGAACAGCATCGGCTGCGCCAGGTTGTTCTTGGCCGCCTTCATCCACCAGAAGTGCAGTACCGCGAGCGGCGCGATCAGGTAGATCAAGCGGTGCAGCCACTGCCAGCGCTTGCCGCCGAGGCGCTTGATCATGCCGTTGGTGCTGGTGGCGGCCAGCGGAATCAGCAGCACGAAGGCCGTGAAGCCGACCAAGATGAAGGGCCGTTTCGCCACATCGCGCAGCATGCCGGCGACGTCGAAGAAATGGTCGAACCAGAAGAAGGCGATGAAGTGCAGCAGCGCGTAGAAGAAGGTGAACAACCCCAGCATGCGCCGCAGTTTGACCAGCCAGTTCCAGCCGCTCAGCCGGCGCAGCGGCGTCACCGCCAGCGTGATGCAGAGCAGGTATAAAGCCCAGTCGCCGGTCTCGTGGGTGATGTATTCGAGCGGGTCGACCGGCACCTGCTGCACGACCAGCCAGGCGCCCCACAGGAAGGGCAACAGCGCCGCGACGAACACGGCGGTCTTGATGAGCGAGAGCTGCTTCGGTGCGGGATTGAACGCCATCGATCAGAAGAACTTTTTCAGGTCCATACCCGCGTACAGCGAGGCGACTTCGGGATAGCCGTTGAACATCAGCGTGTCGCGCTTGCGCTTGAAGAAACCGTCCTCGCCGATGCGGCGTTCGGTCGCCTGCGACCAGCGCGGGTGGTCGACCTTCGGGTTCACGTTCGAGTAAAAACCGTACTCCGAGGGCGCCGACACGTTCCAGGCCGTTTTCGGCTGCTGGCTCGTAAAACGGATGCGCACGATCGACTTGGCCGACTTGAAGCCGTACTTCCAGGGCACGACCAGGCGCACCGGCGCGCCGTTCTGGTTCGGCAGCACCTGGCCGTACATGCCGACGGTGAGCAGGGCCAGCGGATGCATGGCTTCGTCGATGCGCAGGCCTTCCACGTAGGGCCAGTCGAGTACGCCCGAGCGCAGGCCCGGCATCTGCTTCGGGTCGGCCAGGGTCGTGAATTCGACAAATTTGGCATTGCCCGTCGGTTCGACATGTTTGATCAGGTTCGACAGAGAATAGCCGACCCAGGGAATCACCATCGACCAGCCCTCGACGCAGCGCAGGCGGTAGACGCGCTCCTCGAGCGGCGCCAGCTTGATCAGGCTGTCGATATCGAGGCGCACTGGCTTTTTGACTTCGCCGTCGACCAGCACGGTCCAGGGACGCGTTTTCAGCGTGTGCGCGTTGTCGGCCGGGTCGCCCTTGTCGAGCCCGAATTCATAGTAGTTGTTGTAGTTGGTCGCGTCCTTGAAGGGGGTGCGCGGCTCGGTCGTGGACAGGGCCGGGTTGGCGCGCGCGGCCAGCTTCTGGCCGCCCGCCGGGGCTTGGGCGAAGGCTTCGCGGTTGGCCATCTCCCACAGCGCGCTGCCGACGGCGGCGCCGGCCGCCATTTTGGCGATGAACTTGCGCCGCTCTTCGTATACCTCGCGCGGCGTGATTTCGGAAGGCGACGGCGGGTTCACGCCGTCGCGGGAGGGTTTGATCAGCATTGCTGGCTCCAGGCTGTTGAAGCCTTACGATACACGATTTCGTCAAATTGCCTTGCCGCGCAGCCTGGAGCGATGCCCGGCATCAGCGCGCCGGCGTCACCCGCCACACGGTGTTCGCCAGGTCGTCCGCGACGATGAGCGCGCCGCGCGGGTCGACCGTGACGCCTACCGGACGGCCACGGGTTTTACCCTCGCCATCGCGGAAGCCGGTCACGAAATCGACCGGTTCGCCAGAGGGACGGCCGTTCGCGAAAGGCACGAAGATCACCTTGTAGCCGACAGGTTGCTCGCGGTTCCAGCTGCCGTGCTCGCCGACGAAGGCGCCCTGGGCAAAGGCGGCGCCCATGGAGGGCTTGGAAAAGTCCAGGCCCAGCGCGGCCACGTGCGAACCCAGGCTATAGTCCGGCTTGATGGCGGCGGCGACCTTTTTCGGGTCCCCCGGCTTGACGCGCGGATCGACGTTCTGGCCCCAGTAGCTGTAGGGCCAGCCGTAGAAGCCGCCTTCGCGCACCGAGGTCAGGTAATCCGGCACCAGGTCCGGCCCCAGTTCGTCGCGCTCGTTCACGACCGACCACAGTTGCCCAGTCTCAGGATGCATCGCCAGGGCCGTCGGATTGCGCAGGCCGGTCGCATACGGCTTGTAGGCGCCGGTCTGGACGTCGATCTGCCACACCATGGCGCGGTCGACCTCCGCTTCCATGCCGCGCTCGGTGATGTTGCTGTTGGAGCCGATGCCGACGTAGACGAAGCGCCCGTCGGGGCTGATCGTCATGGCCTTGGTCCAGTGGTGGTTGATCTCGGACGGCAACTTGGTGATGCTCTTCGGCGGGCCGCCGGCCCGGGTCTGGCCGGTCTGGTAGGCGAAGCTGACCAGTTCGTCCTGGTTGGCGACGTACAGCGTATTGTTGGCGAAGGCCAGGCCGTAGGGAGCGTTCAGGTTTTCCGCGAAGACGGTTTTGAGTTCGTAGACGCCGTCGCCGTCGGCATCGCGCAGCAAGATCAGGCGGTTGCCGCCCTTGACCTTGGTATTGCCCTTGGCCTTGATGTAGCCGGCGATCACATCCTTCGGTTTCAGCTTGGCCGCGCTGCCGCCACGGCCTTCCGCCACCAGGATGTCGCCATTCGGCAGGACCAGGCTCTGGCGCGGGATTTTCAGGTCGGTCGCGATCGCGCTAATGGCGTATCCCTTGGGCACGGTCGGCTTCTGGTCGCCCCAGGCAGTCGGTTCCGCAATCTTCATCTTGGGCAGCAGGCCGCGTTCCGGCGCCGGCAGTTTCGGGTCCGCGCCGTAAGCGATCGTGCCGTTGCCTTCGTTGGAACAGGCGCTGGCCAGCAAGGCCAGGCTGATCAGGGCCAGTGAGTTCAAGCGTTTCATTTCACACCTCCCGTACGCGCGCCCAGTCCCATCCATGCCGCTACGCAGGCCAGCAGGGTCACGATGATTGACAGCACCAGGCCGGCGGGCATGACGGCCCAGGCGTCCTTCGCATGCTGAAAGGCGTTGATCAAGCCCAGCACAAAGGTCGCCAACAGCAGCACGAAGTACACCAGCGGTTGCCCCGCCTTGCGCGGCGCACGCATCAGGTTCACGAGCGCAAACAACAGCGCCAGCCCGCAAAACAGCAAGGCGCCCGCAATCAGCCAGGACGCGAAGTTGCTCCACTGGATTTGATAGCTCTGGTAGTAGGCGATATCGCTCAGCAATGCCCCCAGGAAGAGCGGCACGGTACCGGCGAGCAGGATCGCGTGGAGCGGACCCGGCGCGGTTCGATAGGCCGGGTTGGCCGTAACGGAAGTTGACATGGAATGGCCCTCGATTGTGATTTTAGTTAATCAAATCATATCGCCTATCCAAACGAGCTGGCGCACAGGCCGGTCAGGTCTGACATTCCGACACGGGCTCGAGCATATAGATCTCGCATCGGAACAATTGGTGAGATTCACGCCATTGCCAAGCGGATATACTCAGAAGCGGGATGTTACTTAATAAAAAGGAAATCTATGAAATTTGCAGTCCACGCCGTCATCGGCCTCTCGCTGGCCTTCGCCGCCTCTGCCCATGCAGCAACCCAGCCGACCGTGGCCCAGGCCGCGGTATCCGGTCCCGCGCACGTAAAAGCCGTGCAGGACCTGCTGGGCGCGATGAAGGCTGAAAACGTCTTGCGCGGTGTCGCCGGCCGCAGCCGCTATCCGAGCGCAGCGCAGCGCCAGGCGGTGTTCGCGAAGATCGACAAGATTGCGCCTGCGGAGGTGCACCAGCGCCTGGCGCCCTCGCTGACGCGCGTCATTTCCTTCGACACGGCGACCGAGATGACCCGCTTCTACAACACCCCGTACGGCAAGAAAGTCATCCACAACAAGTACAACAGCGGCCCGCAACTGATGATGCCGGGCGCGACGCCTGCCGTCGCACCGGAAGAGAAGAAAGAGCGCAAGCGCGCCGCCTATGTCCTGGCGAGCAAGGAACTGGCGGCGGCGGAACCGATGGTCGAGCACGAAGCGTTCAAGCTGGTACAGGCGATCAGCAGGGACAAGCGCTGAAAAGAGGCGTCTCCCGGCACGCAACAGCGCGCCGGGAGAAAGCCCAATCAATACTTATAACTCCCCGTAGGAGTGCAGGCCCGACAGGAACATGTTCACGCCGATGAAGGCGAAGGTCGTCACCAGCAGGCCCACCACCGCCCACCAGGCCGCCACGCGGCCGCGCAGGCCGGACATCAGGCGCATGTGCAGCCAGGCCGCGTAGTTGAGCCAGACGATCAGCGCCCAGGTCTCCTTCGGGTCCCATGACCAGTAGCCGCCCCAGGCTTCGGCCGCCCACAGCGCCCCTAAAATGGTGGCGACCGTGAAGAAGGCGAAGCCGACGGAAATCGACTTGTACATCACGTCGTCCAGCACTTCCAGGCTCGGGATGCGGTCGGCCAGGATGCCGTGGGACTTCAGCAGGTAGGCCGTGCCGACCATGGCGGCCAGCGCGAAGGTGCCGTAGCCGATGAAGTTGGCCGGCACGTGGATCTTCATCCACCAGCTTTGCAGGGCCGGCACCAGCGGCTGGATGGTGGCCGCGTCGCGCGAGACCGTGTACCAGAGCAGGAAGGCGACGGCCGCGCCGATGATCAGCAGGACAAAGGCGCCCAGCTGGCGCGTGGCGTAGTGCTCTTCGTAATACAGGTAGAACAGGGCCGTGATCAGCGCAAACAGGATGAACACCTCATACAGGTTCGACACCGGGATGTGGCCGATGTCCGGCCCGATCAGGTAGGACTCGAACCATCGCACCATCATCCCCGTAAAGCCCATCACGACCGCGGCCCAGCACAGGCGCGAGCCGAGCGCGCCGCCGGTGCCCGAGCGGGACAGCAGGCCGATCCAGTAGAACACGGTCGAGAACACGAACAGCGCGCTCATCCACAGGATGGCGGACTGGCTCGACAGCATGTACTTCAGGACGAATTTCTGCTCGGCCGCGGCCAGCGAGCCGTCGTAGAGCGACACCGCCCACAGCGACAGCGCGGCAATGAGCGGCATCAGCCAGCGCACCGGCTTCCAGTGCCAGCCGAGGGCGGCGAAGGTGGGCGCGCTGAGCAGCAGGATCGCGCGCTCGTAGCCGTCCATGTAGGCGGCGTAGCGGTTCAGGGCGAACAGCGCCGCGGCCAGCAGGCCGGCGCCAAAAATCCAGTCGATCGCGTTCAGGCGGCGGAAATAGCCGGGCGTCTCCTTGTAGATCGCCCCAGGGTTCGGTCGGGATGCTTCCATGCTCGTCTCCAATACTTTTTTGTTGCGCCAGCGCCTGCCAGCTTACGCCGATTGCGGCAGCTTGGCTGCCAGCTCGGCGAATTCTTTCTCGAAGTCCAGCGTCTTGCGCTGGGTGCTCATCGCCATCAAGGCATGCGCGCCCTCGCCTTCCTTGCGCACCCAGACCCACAGGCGCCGCTCGCGGATGTAGAACATCGCGAAGATGCCGGCGATCAGCAGCACGCAGCCGAGGTAGACGATCTTCTTGCCCGGCGAGCGTGTCACCTGCAGCACCGAGGCCTTGATCTCGTTGAATTCTTCCAACTGCAGGTAGACCGGGGCGCCGTAGAAGAAGCTGTCCGAGAGCGCATTGGTCGCCAGCTGCAGGAAGCGCGCTTGCGTGTCGTTGCCTTCGACCGGGGCCTCGCCGTCGCGTGCGCGTGCGGCCTGCCACAGGTCCCACAGGACGCCGTTGAGCATCTTGATGAAGACGCCCGCCGCCTTTTCCTGCTCGGCCGCGGGGATCTTTTCCAGGAACTGTGCCACCGCAACGAAGCCGCCCGGGGTGCCGTCGCCGGCGAACATGGCAAGGGTGCGCTCGGCCGACTCGCGCAGCTGGTCGGTAAAGCCCGGCTGGGCCTGCTGGCCGGGCGACACGGCGCGCGCCGCATACCGGCGCGCCGCCTCGGCACGCAGTTGCGGGTCGGCCAGCGCCGCGCGCAGGCGCATCCATTCGCGCACGCCGTGCTTATCGTCGGCGGGAATGCGAAGGAAGCGGAAGGATTCGGCCGGGGTATCGCGCACGCCGGCGAGATAGACCTGGGCACCGTCGAGCAGCACAGGCTGCATGTAGTTCATGAATTCGCGCGCCTGGCCGGTCTGGTCGCGCAGCTTGTATTGCACGCTCGGGCCGACGTTTTTCAGGTCCTTGTTCGCGTCCAGTTTCGCGGCCGCGCCGGACGCTTTACCAAGTGTGGCGGCGAACTGCTCGTTGAACGACTGCCCTTTCGTAACGGCACGCGGGTCGTTGCCGGCCGTGTTCTCGACGTTGAAGGGACGGAAGCCCGTCCACTCGACCGAGAAGGTGGTGCCCGCCGCCTTCAGTTCGGTGGCGCCGTTGACTTCGCCGGCGATCTCGAACGCGTCGTCGAGCTTGCCGGCCATCGGGAAGCCGGTCAGTTTCAGCCGGCTGCCGCCGTCCTCGAAGCTCGACTGGTAGACGGCGACGCCCTTGTAGATCAGCGGCTGGTTGACCTTGATCGTGGCCGGGAAGGTTTTATTTTCCGCGCGGTCGTGCACGATGACGTCGCTGGCAAACAGCTTCGGCATGCCGGTCGAGTAGAAATCGATATGGAATTTTTTCAGTTCGATCGCGAACGGCAGTTCCTGCAGCAGCGAGCCGCTGGCCTGCGCGATGGTGGCGGTCTGCCCGGTCTGGCCTTCGGCCAGCAGGATGTTGCCGCGATAGGTGGGGTTGGCCACGCTCAGGCGGTGCTGGGCCGGCACTTCGCTGATCAGGCCGCCGCCCATGTAGGGCGTCTTGCCGAAGAACCATTGCTGCACGCGGATGGGCAGCTCGGAATCGAGCATGCCGCCCAGCAGGATCACGATGATGGCCGTGTGCGCGAAGATATAGCCGAACTTGTTGCCGGCGCCCTTCTTCGCCGCCACCAGGATGCCGTGTTCCTTCTCGACGATTTTGACCTTGTAGCCGGCGTGGCCCAGGCGTGCCGCGCTCTGCGCTGCCAAGGCCGCCGCGTCTATCGGGGCCGTCCATTCGTTCTTGTGGTGGAAATTGCGCAGCGAGTCTTCGCGCACGTGGTCGCGCCAGCTGCGCATGTCGCGCACCATCTTCGGGGCGTTGCGGATCACGCACAGGGCGGTCGAGATGATCAGCACCAGCAGGATGGCGAGGAACCACCAACTGGTGTAGACCGTGTAGACGCCGAACTTGCGGAAGGTTTCGTACCAGAAGGGTCCGAACTGGTTCACGTAGTTCGGCATGATGTCGCTCTGGCGCACCACGGTGCCGATGATGGCGGCAATCGACAGCAGCACCAGCAGGCTGATGGCGAACCGCATCGACGACACCAGCTCGACCGCTTCGGCCACCCAGCGGCGGCGCGTGTTCAATTCAATTCCGGTGGTGCTCATTTCTCTGGCAACTTCCTCGTGCGGCGGGGTGCGCCGCAGGCTTGCAGCAAAAAGGGCGCCAGCTTCCGCTGCCGCCCTTTCTTTGTTCTTCAATGACTCGTTAGCCTCTGACAAAGCCACAGGGCAAGGCGCTTCGTCGAAGACAGTACGCTAGTACGGCGAGACGAAAGCAACGCAGCCATGTGGCTTTGTCAGCGCAAGCCGGCGATGTAGTCGGCCACGGCCTTCATCTCGGCATCCGACAGGCGCTGGGACAGGGTCGTCATTTGCGGGCTGTTGTTGCGTGCGCCGGTGCGGAAGGCGACCAGCTGGGCCACAGTATAGTCCTGCAGCTGGCCTGCCAGGCGCGGATACTGTACCGGAATGCCGCTGCCGTTGGCGCCGTGGCAGCTGGCGCAGGCGGCGACGCCCTTCTCGGCGATGCCGCCGCGGTAGATCTTGCGGCCCAGTTCGACCGTGTCCTTGTTCTTCGCCGCGCCCGGCTTGACCTTCTGCACGGCGAGGTAGGCGGCGACGTTGCGCTTTTCCTCGTCGGTGAGCATCTTGGCGTAGGTGGTCATGACCGGGTTGACGCGTTGCGGCGTCGTGAAGTCGACCAGTTGCTTGTGGGTGTAGGCTTCGATCTGGTTCGACAGCTTGGGGTTTGCCGCGATGGTCGAGTTGCCGTTGGCGCCGTGGCAGGACAGGCAGGCCGGCAGGCCACGGGCGGTGTCGCCGCCTTCGTACAGGGTGGCGCCTTTGGCGGGATCGGGTTTGGCGGGACGCTGCGCTTCGGCGGCGCCGGCGGCAGTGGACAAGGCCAGGGTTGCAACCAACAACGATTTCACGAACACCGCGCTAGCGGTCGATACAGACACACGATTCATTCGAGCACCCTGAAAAAGTCGACAACAAATTATTGTAAATACAGCTGGTATAACAGGTCTCCGGGAGGACCTCGCAACACTTGATAACCCCTTATTGTACAATAGCTTTGTTTCCCTATTGCTTCATTTCATTGCCTTTTTCACCTCTTCCCCATGTCCAAACTCTGGCAAGCCCGCTTCTTCACGACCGTCAACCAGCTGCGCGATCTCCCCAACACCGTGGTGCCCGAGATCGCCTTCGCCGGCCGTTCCAACGCGGGCAAGTCGACCGCGATTAATATTTTGACGAACCAGAAGGGCCTGGCGTTCGCGTCCAAGACCCCTGGCCGCACCCAGCACATCAATTATTTTTCGATCGGCGGCGCCCACGTCGGCCAGCACCGCAAGGACCCGACCATCGTCGAGGAAATCCGCGCCCTGCTGGTGGACTTGCCGGGCTATGGCTACGCGGAGGTGTCGGGCAATGCCAAGCTGCACTGGCAAAAACTGCTGGGCGACTATGTGCAGCGGCGCGAACAGCTGGCCGCGCTGGTGCTGATCATGGATTCGCGCCGTCCCTTCACCGACCTCGACGTGCAGATGCTGGAATGGTTCGCGCCGACCGGCAAACCGATCCACTGCATCCTGACCAAGGCCGACAAGCTCAACCGCAACGAGCAGGCCAATGTGCTGCGCGAGGCGAAAGGCGTGCTGGAGAGCTATGTCGACGAGGATGGCGAAGGTTTCCCGTTCACGGTGCAGCTGTTCTCGGCCTTGAAACGCATCGGCATCGAGGAAGCGGACGCCAAGATCCAGCAGCTGGTCGGCCTGGACCGCGACGATGACGTTGCCGGCGACCTGCCCGGCGGCGATGCCGCGGGCGATGAAGAGTAAGCCCAGCGATTCCTCTGCAGCGATTTCCCTGAAAAGAAAGCGAATTCGATGACCCCGATTACCTCCGCCATGTATCCCGCCACCCGCATGCGCCGCATGCGCCGCGACCCGTTCTCGCGCGCCCTGATGCGCGAAAACACGGTCACCGCATCCGACCTGATCTATCCGGTCTTCATCCTCGACGGCGAGAACCAGCGCCAGCAGGTGGCCTCGATGCCGGGCGTGGAGCGCGTCTCGGTGGACAACCTGATGGCCGTGGCCGAAGAATGCGTGGCGCTCGGGATCCCGGTGCTGGCGCTGTTCCCGGTCATCGACGCCTCGCTGAAAACCTATGACGGCGTCGAAGCCACGAATCCGGACGGCCTGGTGCCGCGCGCAGTCAAGGCGCTCAAGCAGCGCTTCCCGCAACTGGGCCTGCTGACCGACATCGCGCTCGACCCCTACACGACCCACGGCCAGGATGGCCTGCCCGACGAGAACGGCTACATCGTCAACGAGAAAACCATCGACATGCTGGTGCGCCAGGCGCTGACCCATGCCGAGGCCGGCGTGGACGTGGTGGCCCCTTCGGACATGATGGACGGGCGCATCGGCGTGATCCGCAATGCGCTGGAAGCGCGCGGCTTCATCCACACCCGCATCATGGCCTATTCTGCGAAATACGCCTCGGCCTTCTACGGCCCCTTCCGCGACGCCGTCGGCTCGGCCGCCAACCTCGGCAAGGCAGATAAAAACACCTACCAGATGGACCCGGCCAACAGCGACGAAGCCTTGCGCGAAGTCGGCCTCGACATCGCCGAGGGTGCCGACATGGTGATGGTCAAGCCGGGCATGCCCTACCTCGACGTGGTGCGCCGCGTGAAGGACGAATTCAAGGTGCCGACCTTCGCCTACCAGGTCAGCGGCGAATACGCGATGATCAAGGCCGCCGCCCAGAACGGCTGGCTGGATCACGACAAGGTCATGATGGAATCGATGATGGCGTTCAAGCGCGCGGGCGCTGACGGCGTGCTGACGTATTTTGCGCTGGATATCGCGCGCAAACTGAAAGCGGGCGCGTAAGAGTTCGTCTTGCTCGTGAAAAAACCGTGCGCGAAGCACGGTTTTTTTTCGCCTCAATGTTTCATCACGAACACCGCATCAATACGCCTCGATGTTCACCCCCACCAGCTCCACTTCTCCCTCGTCCATCATGTGATGGTGCCCCATCATCGCGTGCATCGACACCACCCGCAGCCGGACCGACCCGTCGCCCGCCATCGGCTGCATCCTGCCTGATTGTTGCAGCTTGTCGCCCAGCGGCAGCGCGAACGACAACGCGCCGCTGGTGCGGTGCCCGAACATGGTGATCGTCGCCAGGTAGAACGGGCTGCCCTCCTCCACCTGGGCGGGATCGTCCGGGCCGTTGAGGAGGACGACATACGCGTCGCGGCACAGCTGCGGGAAGTTCAGCGTGACGTTGGCGACCAGGTGGGTGCCGCTGCCGGCCGCCTCTTCGACCGTCCCCGCGGGCAGCTGGACCGTTCCCGTGGCCGGCTGCCGGCCTTGCACGTGGCGGTTGAGCACCTTGCCGCCGTAGACGCGCCGCGTCGCCGGCCGCTGGCGGGAGGTGCCGCTCGACCCGGTGACGACTTCTTCTCCCGATCCCGGCTCGTAGTCGTAGCCGAATGCGGCCATCGATTCGTAGTCGCCGTTGCGCGTTTGCTTGACCGGCTGGCCGCGGCTGTCGACGAAGAACAGCAGGGGTTCGCGCGCCCAGCGGTAGTAATCGGTGGCGCGCTCGGCGGCCGATTTCTGGTCGTCCGGCAGGTCGGTGCGCAGCTCGGCGCCGGCCGGCGCGGTCGGCAGGCCGAGCAGGGTCTGCTTGCGCGTCCACACGTCCCACAGCCGGTCCATGTTCCCGTGGTGCAGGAAGAAAATCGGGTCGACCGGCGACAGCATGTCCGCCATGAAGCCGGCCGTCTCGACGAAATTGCAGTCGCGCGAGCCGACGCAGCGGTGCACGGAATTGTGCGGGCGCGCCTCGAGGATGCCGAAACCGGCCGAGGTGGCGTGGTTGGCGCTCTTCGGGCTGCCGAAGGTCGGGAAGTCGCGCGCGTCGAGGGCAGCGCGCACGGTGGCGATCGAGACCGAGTCGCTGGTCGACACATTGAATCCCGGCCGCTCGCGGCGGATGCCGCGCGCATTCGGCTGCTCGAAGAACAGGCGCCCGGACGGGTCGTGCAGGATGTCGAACATCAGGTCGGCGTCGAAGCGCACGCTGCGTGCCAGCAGTTGCCCGAACTGCGAATTGCGGCTGAAGACGCCGCCAGGCGAGGTCCAGTAGCCGGAATTGGCGATCGCGCCGGCCATGCGGCGCTCGAAGTTGTCGGCCGTCGGGATGTAGGCCGGGTGATTCGGATCGAGCACGTCGTCGAACATGTCGTCCGGGATGCGCGGCTCGGCGGTCCAGTCCCAGTACGGCAGCGCGAAGTGCGGATCGTGGCTCAGCTCGCGGCAGATCTGCTCGAACCAGCCGAGATAGCCGCGGTGCCAGGGCAGGAACCACCAGTTGCCGTGCGGGCAGTCGAGCGTGTGGACGATCGCGTGGCGATACCAGTTGCGCGGATCTTCGGGCGGCAGCTCGAGCATCGCGCGCACGGCCCTGGCATAGCTCCTGAGCATGCGCTTGCCCATTTTCGAGGAGGCATTGTAGCGGCGGTATTGCGGCGGTTTGACTGGTTTCTGCGCGAATGCAGCGAGCGGCAGCATGCCGGCGCCGAGAGCGAGGCCTGCCGTTTTGAGGGTAGTGCGGCGTGCGGGATTGAAAGCCGAATCTGACTGGTGGGTCATGACGTGCTCCGGTTGCGTTCAGTTGGGCCTGGAACAATCCAGGATCGTTGCCCCTGTAAAACCGGTCGCTGGTACGCACCAATCTGGGGCACACAGCTCAGCCTAGCTCGTCCGTATAGCGTGTTAATGGCAAAACGCAAACGAGCTGATCAATGGCCGCTTGCCGGGTGCCGGAGGTATTGCCGAGGGAAAAGAAGGTAGGGTGGACGGGTCTCCCGTCCACGCGTTCAACGCACGTTTACCGAATCGCGACTCGTCATGCGATGGTTGACCGCGTGGACGGCACAGCCGTCCACTTTACGAAGCGCTACCACTGTGCAACGTTCCGCGTGGGCACGGGGTGCCCACCCTACCGCGCAGGCGCCCTGTATTCCGGGAACATTTCCTTCATCAGGAAGGCATGCAGCTCGTCCGTATCCTGCGGCCGCGCGCTCATCTTGACGACGCGGCCCAGGCGGTGCGAGTCCCAGTCGAAGTCGCCGGTCTTTTCGCGGCGGATCAGTTCGATCATCTTCTTGACCACGGCCGTCTCGACATCCGGCTCGCTGCCCTGCTCCACCGTCACCGCGGTCAGCCAGCGGCGCTTGAAGTTCGGGTTCCAGCCGCGGAACTTCAGGTCCATGCTGTGGAAGGTCTTGTTCGAGACCGAGAAGATGCCGCCGGACTCATTGGCGTCGTCGCGCCCGCGGCTGTTGATGGCGGCGATGTTGGCCAGCGCATTGCGGGTGCCGCGCGCGGCCTCGCTTTCCTCAGTCGTCGTGCTGGGGTCGCGGGCGCCGCGTGCCTGGCGGCGCTTGGCGATGAAGTCCGCCATGTCCATTTCGGGCGCCACTTCCTCGCGTTTGGCTTCCTGCACCGGCTCGGCCTTGGCGACCTCGACCGGTTTTTCGTCGGGCACGGTGATGGTGTCGGGCAGGCGTTCCACGGGCGGCGTCGTCGGCCGCGTGCGCGGTGCGTTCTTCGTCGGTTCGGTGGGCTTGCGGACGGCCGACTTTTGCGGCGGCGGCGGGGACGGCTTCGACAGCGGCGCGACGTAGACGACTTCTGCGCCGGCCGGCGGCGCGGCCCGCTTTTCGGTGCGTTCCGGCTGCCAGAAATACAGGGCTACCAGCAGCAGGTGCAGCCCGATGGTGACGGCCAGGCCGGTGCGGCTGGTGCGGCGCTCGCCATACTGGAGCACGGTGCGTACGGGCAGGGGCTGCCCGCAATGTGCGCAGACATCGCTTTCGTTCGTGCAGGTATGGGGATCGTCACGCAAGTTCAATAGCACTTCCTGGAAAGTCGGCAAAGGCGGCCAGTGCGGAAGTCTACCCGGTTTGGGTCTCTTCCGCACTTCACCTTTACCGAAGCTTACCCGCCTGCTCTGCTAATGGTTGTTACAACTTGTTTCAGGCAGCGCGCGACGGATGGTGCTTTACCGGCTGGTGCGGCTCGTGGGCGACGTGGGCCGCTTCGGCCGCGGCCACATCGTCGTCCGTCATCGGCCCGGTGCCGCTGTACTTGTCGAGGTACAGGTAAATGACCGGCGTGATGTAGAGCGTGATCACCTGCGAGAAGATCAGGCCGCCCACCACCGCCAGGCCCAGCGGCTGGCGCAGCTCGGCGCCGGCGCCGATGCCCAGCGCGATCGGCAGCGCGCCCATCATCGCCGCCAGCGTCGTCATCAGGATCGGGCGGAAGCGCAGGATGCAGGCCTCGCGGATCGCCTCTTCCGGCTTCATGCCCGCATTCCGCTGGGCGTCGAGCGCGAAGTCGATCATCATGATCGCGTTCTTCTTGACGATACCGATCAGCATCAGGATGCCGATCATCGCGATCAGGGTCAGGTCCATGTCGAACAGCCACAAGGTGAGCAGCGCCCCGACCGCCGCCGACGGCAGGCCGGCGAGGATGGTCAGCGGGTGGATGTAGCTCTCGTAGAGCACGCCGAGCAGCACGTAGATGACGCCGATGGCCGTGATGATCAGGATCAGCTGGCTGGACTGGGTGTCCTGGAACACCGCCGCGTCGCCGCCGTACTGGGTGATGACGGAAGCCGGCAGCTTCATGTCGCGTCCCATCTGCTCGATCGCCGCGGTGGCGTCGCCCAGCGGCACGTTCGGCGCCAGGTTGAACGACAGGGTAATTGCCTGCAGCTGGCCCTGGTGATTGACCGCGATCGGGCCGACCGTGCGCCGCACGCTGGCAAAGCTCGACAGTTTCACCAGTTCGCCGGACTTGGCGCGCACCGACACCTTGGACAGCGCATCGTCGTAATAGCGGTCGGCCTCGGCCGCTTCCAGGATCACGTAATAGCTGGCCGCGGTCGAATAGATGGTCGAGACCTGGCGTTCGCCGAAGGTGGCGTACAGCACGGTGCGCACGCTGGCCATGTCCACGCCCAGCAGCGATGCCTTGTCGCGGTCGATGTCGAGCGTGGCCTGGAGGCCGCGGTTCTGGGAGTCGCTGGTGACGTCGCGGAACAGCGGGTTGGCGCGCATGCGCTCGAGGAACTGCTCGGCCCAGCCGCCGATTTCCCCGCCCGAGACGCTCTGCAGCGTGTACTGGTAGCGGCTCTTGCTCTGGCGTCCGCCCAGCTGCAGGTTCTGCACCGGCGACATGTATACCTGCACGCCGGCGATGCCGCGCGTGGCTTTACGCAGCTCGTCCAGCACCACCGGCATGGCCGGACGTTCGGAGCGCGGCACCAGCACCAGGAACATGCGGCCGGTATTGCCGCCGCCGGTGAACGAGGTCACGTTCTGCACATGCTTGTTGCCGCGCATCGCGTCCACGACCTTGCCCTGGAGTTCCATCAGCTTGGCCGACGAGGTGTCCTCGGCAGCTTCGACCGTGACCCGCAGCTGGCCCAAGTCTTCCTCGGGGAAGAAGCCCTTCGGCATGGTCGAATACAGGAAGACGGTCAGCACCAGGGTGCCGACGGCCATCATCAAGACCAGGAAACGGTGGCGCAGCGCCGAATCGAGGGTGCGCGCATAGCCGTTGCGCACGCTCGTGAACATGGCTTCGAAGCGGCGGCCGACCCAGGACATTTCGTGCGGCTCGACGTGGCCGCCGCCCTTGATCAGGCGCGAGCACAGCATCGGCACCAGGGTCAGCGACACCACGGCCGACACCAGCACGGCCAGGCCGACGACCACGGCGAATTCACGGAACAGCAGGCCGATCACGCCCGGCATGAAGAAGATCGGGATGAACACGGCGACCAGCGAAATCGAAATCGAGATGATCGTGAAACCCATCTCGCGCGAGCCGACCAGGGCCGCATGGAAGGGTTTCTTGCCCATCTCCATGTGGCGCACGATGTTTTCCAGCACCACGATGGCGTCGTCGACCACCAGGCCGACCGCCAGCGTAATGCCGAGCAGGGAGATGTTGTCGAGGCTGTAGCCGAAGGCATACAGCAGCGACAGCGCGCCCAGCAGGGAAATCGGGACCGTGACCGCCGGGATCAGGGTGGCCGTCAGGCGGTGCAGGAACAGGAAGATCACCAGGATGACCAGCAGCACGGTGCCGGCCAGGGTCAGGTTGACGTCATGGATCGCTTCGCGGATCGAGATCGAGCGGTCGTTGACGAGGTGGATCTTGATCGACGCAGGCAGTTGCTGCTCGAACTTCGGCAGCAGCGCGCGCACCGAGTCGACCACCTGCACGGTGTTCGCGTTCGGCTGGCGCTGCACCATCAGCACGATCGAGCGCTCGCCGTTCAGGCTGCCTGCGGCCTTGACCGACTGGTAGCTGTCCTCGACCTGCGCCACATCCTGCAGGCGCACCGGCAGGCCGTCGCGGGTGGCGACGATCAGCTTGGCGAAGTCGGCCGCCCGCATCAGCTGGCCGCCGCCCTGGATGGTCAGGCTCTGGGCCGGGCCGTCGAGCACGCCCAGCGGCGCGTTGGAGTTGGCGGCGCGCAGGGCGGCGGCCAGTTCGTCCATCGAGATATTACGCGCGTTCATCATGTCGGAACGGGCGCGCACGCGCACGGCGAAGCGCTTGCCGCCGTTCACGGTGACCTGGGCGATGCCCGGCAGGGTCGAGATCGCTGGCGACACCATGTTTTCGGCGTAATCGTTCAGCTCCGACAGGTTCATCGACGGCGACGTCATGTGCATGAACAGGATCGGCGAGTCGGCCGGATTGACCTTGCGGTAGGACGGCAGGTCCGTCATCTCCTGCGGCAACTGGCGCTGGGCGGCCAGCAGGGCCGCCTGCACGTCCACGGCGGCCTTGTCGACGTCGATCTCGTTGGCGAATTCGAGGGTCAGGTTGGTATTGCCCTGGGTGCTGGTCGAGGTGATCAGCTTGATGCCGGCGATCGTGGAAAATTGCTTCTCGAGCGGCAAGGCGACAGAGGACGCCATCGTCTCCGGGCTGGCGCCGGGCAAGTTGGCGCCGACGTTGATGACCGGGGTGTTATAGCTGGGGAGCGCGGCGACCGGGATGTGCAGGTAGGCGAGCACGCCGACCAGCACCAGGCTGATCGACAGCAGCACCACCATCACCGGACGGCGGATACACAGTTCGGACAAATTCATGCCGCTTTATCCTTTCCGGCAGGTGCAGCCGTTGCGCCTTGCGGCTTGGCGCCCGCGAGACGCACCTTGCCGCCCGGACGCAGGTTCTGCTTGCCCTCGGTAATGACCTGCTCGTTGCCGGTCAGGCCGGTCACCGCCGCGTTCAGGCCGAAGCCGTGCTGGCGCGCAATTGGCACCATGCGCGCGGTGCCGTTCTCGGCCACGTAGACGAAGGTGCCTTGGGCATTGATGATAATCGCATTTTGCGGAATCACGACGGCGTCCTTGATCGTGCGCACCGTGACGCGAGTGTTCACGTATTGTCCTGGCCACAGCAAGCCCTCGCTGTTGCCGAACTGCGCCTTCACGCGGATCGTGCCGCTGGTCGGGTCGACGGTGTTGTCGACGAAGCTCAGTTCGCCGATGACCGGCTTGGCGTCGGCCACGCCGGTGCTCGCCTCCACCGCGACCTTGCCCGCCCGTTGCGCGGCCAGCAGCGAGCCGAGGCTGGACTCCGGCAGCGTGAAGGCGACGTCGATCGGGTCGAGCTGGGTGACGGTGGTGAGCGAGGTGGCCGGCTGCACCAGCGAGCCCGGATACACGTTGATGGCGCCGACGCGGCCGGCCATCGGTGCGCGGATGCTGGTATAGCTGGCGTTGACCTGGCTGGCGCGCACGGCGGCGGTGCTGGCGGCCAGCGCGGCGCGTGCGGCCTCGACCTGGCTGCGCAGGGTGTCGACGGCGCTCTGGGCGAGGAATTTCTGGGCAACCAGTTCTTGGCTGCGCTTGTACTGCCGCTCGAGGTCGGCCAGGTTCGCGCGGCCGCGCTGGACTTCGGCCTGGGCCTGGGCCACGCTGGCCTGGTCGCTGCGGTCGTCGAGCGAGAACATCAATTGGCCGGCCTTCACGAACTGGCCTTCCTTGATGTGCACCTGGCGGATGGTGCTGGTCGTTTGCGGACGCAGGTCGACCGTGCGCTGGGGCGTGACGGTGCCGTTGGCGGCGACGTCGACGCCGACGTCCTGGCGTTGCGGCGCCACCACATTGACGGTGGTCGGCGGCATCGCGCCGCCGGGTCCGCCGCGGCCGCCCTGGGCGCCCTGCCCGGCCTCGGCGCCGGCCTGGGCGTCGCGGTTCATGTACCAGGTTCCTGCCGCACCGGCGGCAACGACGATGGCGATCACTGCTAGCGTATTCTTTTTCATTCAAGTCCCTTACCGCGCGTCCCGGCGGCTTTATCGATCAATGAAGGCAATGCGAAAAGTCCGATGCTACCGATTAAATATGACAGGCGCATGCGGCTTCGTTATTTTTCAGGATAGTACTCCGGCAGCATCAGCGTCACTTCCAGGCCCCCTTCCGGGTGGTTCGCCAGCGTGATGCTGCCGCCGTGCTGTTCGGCGATGTTGCGGGCAATGGTCAGGCCCAGGCCGGTGCCGCCGGATTCGCGCGAGCGCGAGGTCTCGACGCGGTAGAACGGATCGAACACGCGCTGCATCTCTCCCTGCGGAATGCCGGGGCCGGCGTCGCGCACGCGGATGCGCGCCGCGCCGTTGACCCGGTCCACCATCACCTGCGCCTGGTGGCCGTACTTGACGGCGTTGTCGATCAGGTTGCCCAGGCAGCGGCGCAGGTCCAGCGGGCGGCCGAGCAGCTTCCTGCCCGAGCGCCCCGACAGCGTGACGGCCTGGTTGGCGTCGGCGGCATCGTCGACGCTCGAGGCGAGCAGCGAATCGAGGTCGAGCATCTGCATGCTCTCGGTGGTGTCCATGCTGCGCGCCAGGTCGAGCCCTTCGCGCACCATCGCCTGCATCGCCGACAGGTCGCCGATCAGGCGTTCCTGGAGTTCCTTGTCCGCCACCTTTTCCAGGCGCAGGCGCATGCGCGTGAGCGGGGTCTGCAGGTCGTGGGTGATTGCGGCCAGCATCTGCGTCCGCTGGAAGATGTATTGGCGGATGCGCGCCTGCATCGCGTTGAAGGCGGCGCTGGCCTGGCGGATTTCGCTGGCGCCGGTGAGGTCGAGCGGGGCGCGGTTGATGTCGTTGCCGAGGTCTTGCGCGGCCTGCGCCAGCTGCTTGAGCGGGCGCGTCGTCATGCGCGCGACCAGGTAGGCGAGGAAGGCGATGCTCACGAAAAACAGGGCAAGCACCGAACGGTAGTCGGTCTCGGCCGCCACCAGCGTGCGCGGCGGCAGCACGGCCAGGTGCAGCTGCTCGCCGTCGCGCAGGCGCACGTTGAGGTTCTCGCAGGCACCGCGCCACTCGGCGCTGAGCAGGCCGTACAGGATCGGCATGCGCGGCGGATTGGCGCAGGCGGCGGGACGCTGGACGGCCGAGCGGATCAGGTAACTCTTGCCGAGGCGGTCCGACAGCGTTTTGGCAAAGTTCGAGGACTGCGGCGCCTCGACGTGCGGCGTGCCGGCTTCGAGTTGCAGGCCGGGACGGTTGGCCACGGTCAGGTAGGCGCGGCGCGCCGAGGCGGGCACGATCTCGGTGGCCATGATGAGCTGTTCGGCGCGTTCGATCAGGGTCTGGTCGCGCTGGCGCTCGAGCACGCGCTGGCGCTCGACGTCGGCCAGCCACTGGGTCAGCGCGGCCGACACCAGGATCCCCAGCAGCAGCGTGGCAAAAACACGGCCCGTCATCGAGCCGATAAAGGCTTTCACGTGGCCGGCTCCACGGTCACCTGGCCGGCCAGCACGTAGCCGCCGTTGCGCACGGTTTTGATAATTTGCGGCATGCGCGCATCTTCGCCCAGCTTCTGGCGCAGGCGGCTGATCTGGATGTCGATCGAGCGGTCGAAGGGGTCGGCGTCGCGGCCCTGGGTCAGGTTGAGCAGCTGGTCGCGGTTCAGCACGCGGTTCGGATGCTCGAGGAAGACGCGCAGCAGGCGGAACTCGGCGCCCGAGAGCATGATCACGAGGCCGTCGGGATTGACCAGGTGGCGCGCGGTGAGGTCCAGGGTCCAGCCGGAAAAGCGCATCTGCTGCACGTTCTCGGCCGGGGCGTTCGAGGGCATCGCGTGCGAGCGGCGCAGCACGCTGCGGATGCGCGCCAGCAGTTCGCGCGGCTCGAAGGGTTTCGGCAGGTAGTCGTCGGCGCCCATCTCGAGGCCGAGAATGCGGTCGAGCGGCTCGTTGCGGGCGGTCAGCATGATCACCGGCAGGCTCGAGGTGGCGCGCAGCTTGCGGCACAGGGTCAGGCCGTCGTCGCCCGGCAGGTTCAGGTCGAGCACGATCAGGTCGGGGCGCGACTCGTCGAGAATTTTCCACATCGCGTTGCCGTCGCCGGCGGCAAGCGCGCGGTAGCCGTTCGACTCGAGGTAATCGGCCAGCAGTTGGCGGATGTCGCGGTCGTCGTCGACGATGAGGATAGTAGAGGGATTGTCCATGGCCGCAATTATCCCTGCTTACATGGGGTATGCGCAGCGTATTTGTATCGGTATGTATATGAATTCATGAAGGAAACATATTGATACAAAGTGCGTGGCAGGGGACACGCTGGGCTTACATTTATTCGCGAAGATAGGTCCTGTGCAGCGAGCAGTTCATGCGCACATTTGAACGACTCACACACCCAAAGGATCCTGAAATGAACACCATCCGCAAGAATATCCTGGTTGCCTTCGCCGCCATCGGTTTCGCCGGCGCCGCCATCGCCCAGACCGCCCCAGTGCAACCGTCGGAAGGCCGTCATGGCCATGCCGTCAGCGCCGAGCAGCGCGCAGCCCACAAAGCCGAACGCCAGGCGAAGCGGGCCGAGCGCCAGGCCCAGCGCGTTGCCAAACTGCGTGCCGAGCTGAAGCTGACCCCGCAGCAGGAACCGGCCTTCGCCGCCTTCCTCGCCGCCGGCAAGCCGCAGCAGCGCCAGCTGGCCCAGGCGGGCGGCGAGCGCACGAAGCTGGCCGCCCTGCCCGCACCGCAGCGCCTGCAGCTGCAGATCGAGCGCCAGAAGCAGCGCACTGCACGCATGGAAGCCCGCCTGTCGGCGCTGAACAACTTCTACGCCGTGCTGACGCCGGAGCAGAAGCAGGTCATGGACAGCAAGGGGGCGCGCTTCGGCGGCAAGCACCGCGGTCACCGTGGCCACCACGGTCATCACGGTCATCACGGCCAGCGTGGCGCGGCGCTGCAAAGCTACATTGTTTAGTGAATAAAAATGACAAGGGATGCTTCGGCATCCCTTTTTTTGTCGGCTCGCGTACGGCGTAACGTGCAGGGTGGACTCCCGAGTCCGCTCGTCTGCGCTCGTTGCGTACGCGACGCGTTACCTCCACCCCTGGCATGGGGCTTACGCCGCACGCGTGGGCTCAGGAGTCCATCCTGCGTTTCGCCGTTCAGTCCAGCTTCTGCAGCGACCGCAGGAACTTTTCCGCCCCCTGGTAGCCGATCACCCGGCTGTCCGGAATCTCTGCGCCATTGCGGTCGAACAGGATGATGCCCGGCGGCCCGAACAGGCCGAAACGCTTGAGCATGGCCTTGTCGTGGGCATCGTTCGCGGTCACGTCCACCTGCAGCAGCACGGTATCGGCCAGCTTGGCCTGCACCGCCGGGTCGACGAAGGTCAGCTTCTCCATCTCCTTGCAGGACACGCACCAGTCGGCGTAGAAGTCGAGCATGGCGGTCTTGCCGCGGTTGGCCGCCAGGGCCGCATCGAGCTCGGCGACGGTTTTGACACGCTCGAATTCGAGCGCATGGCGCGGCGTACCGCTCAGGTGCGCGAGCGGCGCCAGGGCGTCGCGGCCGCCGCTGGCCACGCCCACCAGCTGCATCGCACCGAGAATGCCGAACACCGCGCCGAGGGCGAGCGAGGCCCAGTGGCCGCGACGGCTCAGCAGCCAGGCGCCGTAGCCGAGCAGGAGCATCGCCCACAGCACCATCTGCACGGCCGCCGGCAGCACCGGCGACACCAGCCACAATGCCATGCCCAGCATCAGCACGCCGAAGAAGCGCTTCACCGATTCCATCCAGGCGCCGGCGCGCGGCAGCAGCGAGCCGGCCGAGACGCCCACCAGCAGCAGCGGGATGCTCATGCCGATCGCCATCGAGAACAATGCGGCCCCGCCGATCAGGACGTCGCGCGTCTGGCTGATGTAGACCAGGGCGCCGGCCAGCGGCGCGGCCACGCAGGGGCCGACGATCAGGGCGGAGATGGCGCCCATGGCAAACACCCCGGCCAGCTTGCCGGAGGCCTGGCGGCTCGATGCGCCGGCCAGCCTCGTCTGCAGCGCGGCCGGCACCTGCAGCTCATACAGGCCGAACATCGACATCGCCATCGCCACGATCAGCAGGGCAAAGGCGCCCAGCACCCAGGGGTTTTGCAGGGCTGCCGCCAGGCCTTCCCCGATCAGGCCGGCCGCCACGCCGAGCGCGGTGTAGACGATCGCCATTCCGAGCGAGTAGGTCACGGACAGCACCAGACCACGCGAGCGCCTGGCCTTGCCGCCCTCGCCCACGATGATGCTCGACAGGATCGGCACCATCGGCAGCACGCACGGAGTAAAAGCCAGGCCCAGGCCGAGCAGTGCGAACGCGGGCACGATGGCCAGCAGGCGCCCGCCTTGCAGGATGGCGTCGATGCCGGCCATCTCGGACGGCGCCTGTGCAGCCGGCGCAGGCCCTGTCTCAAGCGCGGATGGCGTCGCTGCTGGCGCGGTGCTCATGGCGGCGCTTGCCGGGCCTTCGCTCAGCGGGCTGGCGGACAGGATGGACGAGGACTGCGCCGGCGCATTGGCGCCGATCGGCAGGCTCGCCATCGGTGCGGCGCCGCCGGCCGCCAGTTGCAGGCTCGCTTCCTGCGGCGGATAGCACAGGCCGGCGTCGGCGCAGCCCTGGCTGCCGGCGACGAGCGTGAACGGCCCGCTGCCCTCGACCGGAATGCGGATCGTCACGGAGCCCTTATAGGTCTCGACGTCCTTTTGGAAAGTCTCGTCGTACTTCACCTTGCCCGGAGGGATCTGCGGTTCGCCCAGTTTGACGCCGCTGGCGGTGAACTTGAAGCGCTCGCGGTACATGTAGTAGCCGTCGGCGATGGCATAGGTGACGACGGCGGTGCGCTCGCCCTCCATCCGTGCGGACACGCGGAACGCGATCGACGGGTCGAGGAATTCCTCGGCGGCGCGCGCGGGCGTGGCCGTAGCGCTCATGAGCAACAGCAGCGACAGCGCGAAGTAAAGGATGATGTACTGCGCGCGGGACAGGGAACGGGGCATGACTACCTTTGGATTCGACGACACAGCGGAATGGTACACCGGCTGCGTGCCGATGGGTAATGGCCTGCGTCGGCCGGCGGACGGGCGAAAAAAAACCAGGCACGGGGCCTGGTTTTTCTTGTATCGCGGGAGCGATTACTCGGCGGTCGGTGCTTCTTCAGCCGAGGTCACTTCCGGACGGTCCAGCAGCTCGACGTACGCCATCGGCGCGTTGTCGCCCACGCGGAAACCCATTTTCAGGATGCGCAGGTAGCCGCCGTTACGGTTGGCGTAACGTGGGCCGAGTTCGGCGAACAGCTTCTGCACCATTTCGCGGTCGCGCAGGCGGGCGAATGCCAGGCGCTTGTTGGCCAGCGTGTCGGTCTTGCCCAGGGTCAGGATCGGTTCGATGACGCGACGCAGTTCCTTGGCTTTTGGCACGGTGGTCTTGATGGCTTCATGACGCAGCAGCGAGACGGTCATGTTGCGCAGCATGGCGAGACGGTGGGACGAGGTACGGTTCAGCTTACGGAGGCCGTGACGGTGACGCATGGTACTTCCTTTCGAGTGTATAAATTCCAGTTCTTCGATCGTTCATGCTTGCACATGACCGCGGACCGGTTAGTGAGGTTTAAAACTGCCCGGACAACATTGTCCGGGCAGGTACAGCGTGAATTACTTTTCCAGGCCGGCAGGCGGCCAGTTTTCCAACTTCATACCCAGGGTCAGGCCGCGCGAAGCAAGGACTTCCTTGATTTCGTTGAGCGACTTGCGGCCCAGGTTCGGCGTCTTGAGCAGTTCGTTTTCCGAACGCTGGATCAGGTCGCCGATGTAGTAGATGTTCTCTGCTTTCAGGCAGTTTGCCGAACGGACGGTCAGTTCCAGGTCGTCGACTGGACGCAGCAGGATCGGATCGACCAGCGGAGCACGCGATGGTGCTTCGGCGGCGGCTTCCGTGCCTTCCAGGGCGGCGAACACGTTCAGCTGGTCGACCAGCACGCGTGCCGACTGGCGAATCGCCTCTTCCGGGGTGATGACGCCGTTGGTCTCGATGTTGATGATCAGCTTGTCCAGGTCGGTACGCTGCTCGACACGGGCCGATTCCACCGCGTACGACACGCGGCGCACTGGCGAGAACGATGCGTCCAGGATGATGCGGCCGATGGTCTTGTTGGTGTCTTCCGACAGGCGGCGGACGTTACCAGGCACGTAGCCACGGCCCTTCTCGACCTTGATCTGCATGTCGAGCTTGCCACCGGCGGTCAGGTGAGCAATCACGTGGTCCGGGTTGATCAGTTCCACATCATGCGGCAGGTCGATGTCCGATGCCAGCACGGCGCCTTCGCCTTCCTTCTTGAGGGTCAGCGTCACGGAGTCACGGTTGTGGACCTTGAACACGACACCCTTCAGGTTCAGCAGCAGGTCGACGACGTCTTCCTGCACGCCGTCCAGCGACGAGTACTCGTGCACGACGCCGGCGATGGTGACTTCGGTCGGCGCGTAGCCGATCATCGACGAGAGCAGCACGCGACGCAGGGCGTTGCCCAGCGTGTGGCCGTAGCCACGCTCGAACGGCTCCATCACGACTTTGGCGTGACCGGCGCCGAGCGCCTCGACATCGATAATACGTGGCTTCAACAAACTATTTTGCATGAAATGTCCTTTTCAATACCCTCGGCTCGTTACACCGATAAGGCTGATGGCATGGTGAAAACTGAAAGTGCAAACGCCCGCTCGATGATGGAGCGGGCGTAATTACTAACTACTTATTAACGCGAGTACAGTTCGACGATCAGTGCTTCGTTGACGTCGGCGGCGATCTCGTTACGCTCTGGGAACGAACGGAAGGTACCTTCCATCTTCTTGCTGTCGACCGAGACCCAGCTCGGCATGCCGACTTGTTCAGCCAGCGACAGCGCTTCGACGATACGCACTTGCTTCTTCGCCTTTTCGCGAACGGCGATGACGTCGCCGGTCTTGACTGCGTACGAAGCGATGTTCACGACGTTACCGTTGACCGTGAAGGCCTTGTGGCTGACCAGCTGGCGCGCTTCGGCGCGGGTCGAGCCGAAGCCCATGCGGTAGGTGACGTTGTCCAGGCGCGATTCCAGCAGCTTCAGCAGGGTTTCGCCGGTGTTGCCCTTGCGGCGCGACGCTTCTGCGAAGTAGCGGCGGAACTGGCGCTCGAGGATGCCGTACATGCGCTTGACCTTCTGCTTTTCACGCAGCTGGTTGCCGTAGTCCGAGGTGCGGGCACCCGACTTGACGCCGTGCTGGCCTGGCTTGACGTCCAGTTTGCACTTCGAGTCGAGCGAGCGGCGTGCGCTCTTGAGGAACAGGTCGGTGCCTTCACGGCGCGACAGTTTTGCTTTTGGTCCGATATAACGTGCCACGTTGAATCCTTTGATGTATTAATCACGCCCCAGAGGCATCCCGAGGATGCGGCAGGCGCTAGTCCGACCCATAGTTGAGCGGACGTGGCTGAAAAGATGTCCCGCACGAGGTGCAGGACGACAACAGCCGGGCAGTATACCCGAATTCGGGCTACTGCACCGGCTTTTGATGCTACTTGCTGCTCAAGCGGTGTACTGAAAACAACTGGGCAGCAGAACTGCCCGGCTGGATTTAGATACGACGACGCTTCGGCGGACGGCAGCCGTTGTGCGGCACTGGCGTCACGTCTTGGATCTCGGTGATCTTGATACCCAGGTTGTTCAGTGCACGAACAGCCGATTCACGGCCTGGGCCTGGGCCCTTGATGCGCACTTCCAGGTTCTTCACGCCGCTTTCCTGAGCGACCTTGCCGGCTGCTTCAGCAGCGACCTGAGCCGCGAACGGGGTCGACTTGCGCGAGCCCTTGAAGCCAGCGCCACCCGACGTCGCCCACGACAGGGCGTTGCCCTGGCGATCGGTGATCGTGATGATGGTGTTGTTGAACGAAGCGTGGACGTGGGCGATGCCCTCAGCCACATTCTTCTTCACTTTCTTACGAACGCGTGCTGCTGCTGCGCTGCTTTGTTGCTTAGCCATGGTCGGTTCCTAGATTATTTCTTCAGCGATTGAGCGGCCTTACGCGGACCTTTGCGGGTACGTGCATTGGTACGGGTACGCTGGCCGCGCACTGGCAGGCCCTTACGGTGACGCATGCCGCGGTAGCAGCCCAGGTCCATCAGACGCTTGATGTTCATGGACAGTTCGCGGCGCAGGTCGCCTTCCACGACAAACTTCGCAACTTCGTCACGCAGCTTCTCGAGTTCGTTGTCGTCCAGGTCCTTGACCTTCTTGTTGGTCGCGATACCGGTAGCGTCGCAGATCTTCTGCGAACGTGGACGGCCAACACCGTAGATCGCCGTCAGGCCGATAACAGTGTGCTGATGATTTGGGATGTTAACCCCTGCAATACGTGCCATTCGTTATTCCTCTTAACCTTGACGCTGCTTGTGACGCGGCTCGACGCAGATCACACGGACCACGCCCTTGCGCTTGATGATCTTGCAGTTGCGGCAGATCCGCTTGACTGAAGCATTAACTTTCATTTTGTACTCTCTTCCTGGTGAGTTTACTTAATATTTTTTACTTGGTGCGGAATACGATGCGCGCCCGGGACAAGTCGTACGGGGTCAATTCCACCGTTACCTTGTCTCCCGGGAGAATGCGGATATAGTTCATCCGCATTTTACCCGAGATATGCCCCAGGACCACATGCCCGTTTTCCAGCTTCACACGAAATGTCGCATTTGGGAGATTCTCGAGAATCTCGCCTTGCATTTGGATGACGTCGTCTTTTGCCATTCGGTCTCTTCGCTCCCCGCTTATCGCGTCGGAATCCCGCCCTTGAAGTTCGCCTTGCGCAGCAGCGATTCATATTGCTGCGACATGACGTAGTTCTGCACTTGTGCCATGAAGTCCATCGTCACCACCACGATGATCAGGAGCGACGTGCCGCCGAAATAGAAAGGAACTTTCCAGTACGACTGCATGAACTCCGGCACCAGGCACACCAGGGTGATGTACACCGCACCAGCGAGGGTCAGGCGCATCAGGATCTTGTCGATATAGCGTGCGGTCTGGTCACCTGGACGGATGCCCGGGACAAACGCGCCGCTTTTCTTCAAGTTGTCCGCCGTTTCCTTGCTGTTGAAGACCAGCGCGGTATAGAAGAAGCAGAAGAAGATGATCGCCGCTGCATACAACAAAGCGTGGATCGGTTCACCGGTCGTCAGCGAGGCTGCCAGGTCTTTCAGGAACCCGATGAACGGGCTGCTGGTGTCCTTGCCCCGCGTGTACCAGTCAACGATCGTTGCCGGGAACAGGATGATCGACGACGCGAAGATCGGCGGGATCACGCCGGCCATGTTCAGCTTCAGGGGCAGGTGGCTGGTTTGGCCACCGTACACCTTGTTGCCGACCTGGCGCTTGGCGTAATTCACGAGGATCTTGCGCTGACCACGCTCGACGAACACCACCGCGTAAGTCGTAAAGGCCACCAGGATCACGATAACGATCGCGGCGAAGCTGCTGATCGAACCGTTCGAGACCAGGGTGAACAGGCCACCCAGTGCCGACGGCAGACCGGCTGCGATACCGGCGAAGATAATGATCGAAATGCCGTTGCCCAGGCCACGTTCGGTAATCTGCTCGCCCAGCCACATGAGGAACATGGTGCCGGTCAGCAGGGTCACGACCGTGACGAAGCGGAAGCCGAGACCCGGGTCGAGCACAAGGCCCGGCTGGGTTTCGAGCGCGGCGGCAATGCCGAACGCCTGGAACAACGCCAGCACCACCGTGAAGTAACGGGTGTACTGGGTGATCTTGCGGCGCCCTGCTTCGCCTTCCTTTTTCAGCGCTTCCAACTGCGGCGAGACGATCGACCCCAGCTGCATGATGATCGAAGCCGAAATGTAGGGCATGATCCCGAGTGCGAACACGGTAAAGCGTTCAAGCGCGCCACCCGAGAACATGTTGAACATGCCCAGGATGCCGCTTTCGTTCTGCTTGAACAGCGATGCCAGCGCTACGGGGTCGATCCCGGGAACCGGGACGTGGGCACCGAGGCGGTACACGACCAATGCGCCAAGCAAAAACCACAGCCGACCCCAGGGGAAGCCGGCGGCAGCGCTTTTACCAAGTTGTGAATTAGTCGCCAATTTGTGCTCCGATCAGGCAGCGGCCGCTTTAGGCGACCGAACCGCCAGCTGCTTCGATAGCCGCTTTCGCGCCCGCCGTTGCCTTCAGGCCCTTGAGGTTCACCGCACGGGTGATCTCGCCCGACAGGATCACGCGCACGTCGCGCGCCACCACTGGCAGGATGCCTGCTTGCTTCAGCACCAGGATGTCGACATCGCCGACGGCCAGGGCGTTCAGGTCCGACAGACGCACTTCAGCCTTGAACGTAGCGTTCAGCGACTTGAAGCCGCGCTTCGGCAGACGACGCTGCAGAGGCATCTGACCGCCTTCGAAGCCGACCTTGTGGAAGCCGCCCGAACGCGACTTCTGACCCTTGTGACCGCGACCGGCGGTCTTGCCCAGGCCGGAGCCGATACCGCGGCCGACGCGACGCTTAGCGTGCTTGGCGCCGTCAGCTGGTTGAATGGTATTGAGTTCCATTGTTTTCTCCGTTCGCAAGCCGAGGCTTACGATACAACTTTAACGAGGTACGCGACTTTGTTGATCATGCCACGCACGGATGGGGTGTCCTGCAGCTCGGAGACCGAGTTGACACGACGCAGACCCAGGCCGCGCACGGTGGCACGGTGATCCTGACGGGTACCGATCAGGCCCTTGACGAGCTTGACTTTGACAGTGTTTGCCATGTTTGTTCCCCTTAACCCAGGATGTCTTCAACCGACTTGCCGCGCTTGGCAGCGATATCGGAAGCAGTGCTCATTTTCGACAGGCCGTCGAGCGTCGCGCGAACCAGGTTGTACGGGTTCGACGAACCGGTCGACTTGGCGACCACGTCGGTCACGCCCATCACTTCGAAGATAGCGCGCATTGCGCCACCAGCGATGACGCCGGTACCAGGCTTGGCTGGCGACATCATGACGCGCGAGGCGCCGTGACGACCGGTGACGGTGTGGTGCAGCGTACCGTTCTTGAGAGGCACCTTGATCAGGTTGCGGCGGGCTTCTTCCATCGCCTTCTGCACGCCGACAGGAACTTCCTTCGACTTGCCCTTGCCCATGCCGATGCGGCCATCGCCGTCACCAACCACGGTCAGCGCTGCAAAACCCATGATACGACCACCCTTGACCACTTTGGTCACGCGGTTGATCGCGATCATTTTTTCGCGCATGCCATCATCCGGCTTGTCGCTTGCCATTTTCGCTTGCATTTTTGCCATGACAATTCTTCCTTAGAACTTCAGACCGGCTTCACGCGCGGCTTCAGCCAGCGCCTTGACACGGCCGTGGTAACGGAAACCGGAGCGGTCGAACGCAACTTCGGTGATTCCTGCTTGCAGTGCTTTCTCTGCGACGCGCTTGCCAACCAGGGCAGCTGCGGCAGCGTTGCCGCCCTTGCCGCTTTGGCCAGCCAGTTCGGCGCGCACGTCTGCTTCCAGCGTCGAAGCCGAAACCAGGACCTTCGCATCCGGGCTGATCAGGTTCGCATAGATGTGCAGGTTGGTGCGGTGAACCGACAGGCGGTTCACGCCTTGCTGCGCGATCTTGATGCGGGTTTGGCGTCCGCGACGCAGACGCGATTCTTTCTTGTCCATCGTCAGCTCCGATTATTTCTTCTTGGTTTCTTTAAGCTTCACCACCTCGTCCGAATAACGGACGCCCTTGCCCTTGTAAGGCTCAGGGGAGCGGTAAGCGCGCACTTCAGCGGCAACCTGGCCGACCTTTTGGCGATCGATACCCTTGATCAGGATTTCGGTCGGGGTCGGGGTCACTGCGGTGACGCCTTCCGGCATCGCGTGCAGCACCGGGTGCGAGAAGCCCAGGGACAGGTTCAGGGCGTTGCCCTGCACTGCTGCCTTGTAGCCCACGCCGACCAGGTTCAGCTTCTTCTCGAAGCCCTTGGTGACGCCGGTAACCATGTTGTTGACCAGGGCGCGCAGGGTGCCCGACATGGCGTTCGATTCGCGGGAATCGTCGACCACGTCAAACGTCAGCGTGCCGTTGTTGTTTTCTACCTTGACCAGGCCGTTCAGCGGCTGGGTCAGGGTGCCCAGTGGGCCTTTGACCGTGATCGCTGCTGCAGTGATCGCCACTTCGGCGCCAGCTGGGACAGCGATTGGCATCTTAGCTACTCGAGACATCGTCTACTCCTTAAGCTACGTAGCAGATAACTTCGCCGCCGACGCCATTGGCGCGGGCTTTGCGGTCAGTCATCACGCCTTGCGGGGTCGACACAATCGCGACGCCCAGGCCGTTCATGACGGTCGGGATCTCGTCTTTGCCTTTGTAGACACGCAGGCCAGGACGGGACACGCGCTCGATGCGCTCGATAACCGGACGGCCGGTGTAATACTTCAAACCGATTTTCAGTTCCGACTTGCCACCTTCGGTGGTCACGGCGAAATCCTCAATGTAACCCTCGTCCTTCAGGACGTTGGCAATGGCAACCTTGACTTTCGACGACGGCATTGCGACCGTGGTCTTCTGAACAGTTTGTGCGTTGCGAATGCGGGTCAGCATATCGGCGATAGGATCGCTCATACTCATTGCTTATTCTCCTATTACCAGCTGGCTTTGGTCATACCCGGAATTTCGCCCTTCATGGCGAATTCACGGAGTTTGGTACGGGCGAGGCCGAATTTGCGGAACGTGCCACGTGGGCGGCCGGTCATGGCGCAGCGGTTACGCTGGCGGGTCGGCGCCGAGTTACGTGGCAGTGCCTGCAGTTTCAGGCGCGCTTCGTAACGCTCTTCTTCGGTCTTCGACTGGTCGTCGATGATTGCTTTCAGAGCTGCACGCTTTGCGGCGAATTTCTCCACCAGGTCTGCACGCTTCTGTTCGCGGTTAATCAGTGCAAGTTTTGCCATGCTCTTAGTTCCTGAACGGGAATTTGAAGGCGGCGAGCAGCGCTTTGGCTTCGTCGTCGGTCTTAGCGGTCGTGGTGATCGAGATGTTCATGCCACGCAGCGCGTCGATCTTGTCGTAATCGATTTCAGGGAAAATGATCTGTTCCTTGACACCGATGTTGTAGTTGCCACGACCATCGAACGATTTGCCATTGACACCGCGGAAGTCACGCACGCGCGGCAGGGCCACGGTGATGAAACGGTCCAGGAACTCGTACATACGGTTGCCACGCAGGGTGACCATCGTACCGATCGGGTAGCCTTCGCGGATCTTGAAACCTGCGATTGCCTTGCGCGACTTGGTCGTGACTGGCTTCTGGCCGGCGATCTTGGTCAGGTCGCTGACAGCGTGCTCGAGCACTTTCTTGTCGGCGATCGCTTCGCCCACACCCATGTTCAGGGTGATCTTGGTCAGGCGCGGCACTTCCATCACCGACTTGTAGCCGAATTTCTCGGTCAGGTCAGCGACGACTTTTTCTTTGTAGAATTGTTGGAGACGGGCCATGATCTTAAACCTTCACAACTTCGCCGGAGGACTTGTAGACGCGGACTTTCTTGCCGTCCTGGTCTTTGAAGCCTACGCGGTCAGCCTTGCCGGTCGCAGCGTTGAACAGCGCGACGTTGGAGACGTGAATCGGCATCGCCTTGTCGACGATACCACCTTGGACGCCGGTCATCGGGTTTGGCTTGACGGCCTTCTTGGCGACGTTCACGCCATCGACGATCACGTGCTCGGCGTCGACGCGACGCGAAACCACGCCACGCTTGCCCTTGTCTTTACCGGCCAAAACGATGACTTCGTCGTTTTTACGAATCTTATCCATTACGACTCCTTACAGTACTTCAGGTGCCAGGGACACGATCTTCATGAACTTTTCAGTGCGCAGTTCGCGGGTCACTGGTCCGAAGATACGGGTGCCGATCGGTTCCAGCTTGGCATTGAGCAGAACGGCGGCGTTGCCGTCGAACTTCACCAGGGAGCCGTCTTGGCGGCGCACACCTTTAGCGGTACGCACAACCACAGCGTTATAAATTTCACCTTTTTTGACGCGACCACGTGGCGCAGCAACCTTGACGGTTACCTTGATGATGTCGCCAATGCTCGCATAACGGCGCTTGGAGCCGCCCAACACCTTGATGCACAAAACTTCTTTTGCACCCGTGTTGTCGGCTACTTCGAGCCGGCTTTCAGTTTGAATCATAGTATTTTCTTTCCCAACTTAAGCCGAAGAAACCCCACGGTAAACCGTAGGCCTGCGGTCAGTCTTGGTCCCGCCGCACCGCCCCTGCTGGAGCACTACGTTTGGGTGATTGGACTTTCCAATTAGCTTCGTACAGGCCGCAGTTACCGAGGGAGACAAACTGCGGCAACACATGAACGAAGCCCGCTAGTATCGCAGATACCAGCGGGCCACGCAAGACAAATTTTTAGTGCTTACAGTACCTGTGCAACCTGCACAACACGGGTCACAGTCCAAGCTTTCGTCTTCGAGATCGGACGACCTTCCGCGATCTCGACCGTGTCACCGGTCTTGGCCTGGTTGGTCTCGTCGTGCGCGTGATACTTGTTCGAGCGCACGATGATCTTGCCGTACAGCGGGTGCTTCACGTGACGTTCGATCAGTACGGTCACCGTCTTGTCCATTTTGTCGGACACGACTTTGCCGACCAGCGTACGCTTCAGCGCCGTTTTAGTGGTGTCGTTCATTTGGCTTCCTTCTGGTTCATCACAGTCTTCACACGCGCGATGTCGCGACGTACTTTCTTGAGCTGCGCGGTGTTGCCCAGCTGCTGGGTAGCGATTTGCATGCGCAGGCCAAACTGGGCCTTCAGCAGCTCACTCAGCTCCTTTTGCAGCGCTTCCTGGTCCTTGCCGCGGAGTTCCGATGCTTTCATATTCAACTCCTGTTATTGGCCGACCTGGCGCACCACGAAGGTGGTAGCCAGTGGCAGTTTGGCAGCGGCCAGGCGGAATGCTTCGCGCGCCAGTTCTTCTGCGACGCCGTCCATCTCATACAGGACTTTGCCTGGCTGGATTTCAGCGACGTAGTACTCCGGATTACCCTTACCGTTACCCATACGGACTTCGGCCGGCTTGTTCGAAATCGGCTTGTCCGGGAAGATACGGATCCAGATACGACCGCCACGCTTGATGTGACGGGTCATGGCGCGACGTGCCGCTTCGATCTGGCGTGCGGTGATACGGCCGCGGGCAACTGCCTTCAGACCGAATTCGCCGAACGAGACCGCGGTGCCGCGGGTGTGCGAAATGCCGGTGTTACGGCCTTTCTGCTCTTTACGATACTTCCTGCGCGATGGTTGCAGCATGCTTATTCTCCTGCTTTCTCAGCTGGTGCAGCAGCGGCCGGGGTCGCCAGCTTGACGGCTGGACGCGCACGCACGGTTGGCGCTGCGGCTGGACGGGCACCGCCAGCTGGGCGTGGGCCGCGCGATGGCTTGCCATCGTCACGACGTGGGCCGCGTGGCTTCTTCTCGTCCGGCGGGGTGTCGATGACTGGGGCTTCGCCGGTGACCGAACGGTCGCCCTTGTAGACCCAGACCTTGACGCCGATGATGCCGTACGTGGTCGATGCTTCGCTGGTGCCGTAGTCGATATCGGCGCGCAGGGTGTGCAGAGGCACACGGCCTTCGCGGTACCATTCGGTACGTGCGATTTCGATGCCGTTCAGACGGCCCGACGACATGATCTTGATGCCGACGGCACCCAGACGCATGGCGTTTTGCATGGCGCGCTTCATCGCGCGGCGGAACATGATGCGCTTTTCGAGCTGCTGCGAGATCGAGTCGGCGATCAGCTGCGAATCGATTTCCGGCTTGCGGATCTCTTCGATATTGACGTGCACGGGCACGCCCATGATCTTCGTCAGCGACGACTTCAGCACTTCGATGTCTTCGCCTTTTTTACCGATCACGACACCTGGACGCGACGAGTAGATGGTGAAGCGCGCGTTCTTGGCTGGACGCTCGATGACGATGCGGCCGACCGAAGCGTTCTTCAGCTTCTTCTTCAGGAAGGCGCGTGCCTTCAGGTCTTCGTTGAGCATCTCAGCGAAGTTGCCGTTGCCGGCGTACCAGCGCGACGCCCAGTTACGGGTGACGGACAGGCGGAAGCCTGTTGGGTGAATCTTCTGTCCCATCGTGTGACTCCTTAGTTACCGACAGTCACGTAGATGTGACAGGATTGTTTCGAAATGCGATCACCGCGGCCTTTGGCACGTGCCGTAAAGCGCTTCAGGATCGGACCTTTTTCAACGTAGATCTGGGTGATCTTCAGCTCGTCGATATCGGCGCCGTCATTGTGTTCCGCGTTGGCAATGGCCGACTCGAGAACCTTCTTGATGATGGTGGCGCCCTTCTTCGGGCTGAACTGCAGAATGTTGAGTGCTGCGTCAACTTTCTTGCCGCGGATCAGGTCCGCAACGAGGCGGCCCTTTTGTTCCGACAGGCGCACGCCTTTGAGGATAGCTTTAGTTTCCATTATTTTTTCGCCTTCTTGTCAGCGGCGTGGCCCTTGAACGTACGGGTCAGCGCGAATTCGCCGAGCTTGTGGCCAACCATGTTCTCGGAGACGTACACCGGCACGTGCAGCTTGCCGTTGTGCACAGCGATCGTCAGACCGATGAAGTCAGGCGTGATCGTCGAGCGGCGCGACCAGGTTTTGACTGGCTTTTTGTCTTTGTTCGCTTGCGCGGCTTCGACTTTTTTCACCAGGTGGGCGTCAACGAACGGCCCTTTTTTCAATGAACGAGTCATGTGTTATCCCTTATTTCTTGCCGCGGCGCGAGACGATCATCGAAGAAGTACGCTTGTTCGAACGCGTCTTCTTGCCCTTCGTCTGTTGACCCCATGGCGACACTGGATGACGACCAGCTGCCGTACGACCTTCACCACCACCGTGCGGGTGATCGATCGGGTTCATGACCACACCGCGAACGGTAGGACGAACACCGCGCCAGCGCATTGCACCGGCCTTACCGATCTTGCGCAGGCTGTGCTCGGCATTGCCGACTTCGCCCACGGTTGCACGGCACTCGATGTGCACGCGACGGACTTCACCCGAGCGCAGGCGAACCTGGGCGTAGGTGCCTTCGCGGGCCATCAGGACCACGGCGGCGCCGGCGGTACGGGCCATCTGGGCACCCTTACCTGGCAGCATTTCGACGCAGTTCATCACAGTACCGACCGGGATGTTACGGATCGGCAGGCAGTTACCCGACTTGATCGGCGCTTCCGAGCCGTTCATGACGCTGTCGCCGACAGCCATGCCCTTGGTGGCGATGATGTACTGACGCTCGCCGTCCGCGTAGCACAGCAGTGCGATGTGCGCGGTACGGTTCGGGTCGTATTCGATACGCTCGACCTTGGCAGGAATGCCGTCCTTCTGGCGCTTGAAGTCAACCAGACGGTAGTGTTGCTTGTGACCGCCACCGATGTGACGGGTGGTGATGTGGCCGTTGTTGTTACGGCCAGCAGTCTTCGATTTCTTCTCAACCAGTGCTGCGAACGGACGGCCCTTGTACAGGCCTTCGGTCACAACTTTCACCATGCCGCGGCGGCCTGGGGAGGTTGGCTTCATCTTAACGAGTGCCATTATTTAGCCTCCTCGACAAAATTGATTTCCTGGCCTGGCTTCAGGCACACGAAAGCACGCTTGGTGTGGTTGCGACGACCGTTGAAACGGCCCGAACGCTTCTGTTTGCCTTCGCGGTTCACGGTCTGGACCGATTCCACTTCGACTTTGAACAGCAGCTCGACGGCAGCCTTGATTTCCGGCTTGGTCGCGTCAGGCAGGACCTTGAACACGATCTGCTCGTTCTTTTCCGCGACGAAGGTGGCCTTCTCGGAAATGACCGGAGCCATCAGCACCTTCATCAGGCGCTCTTCGCTAAATTTGATTGCGGTGCTCATGCGTACATCTCCTCGATCTTGGCCAGTGCAGCTTTGGTGACCAGGACTTTCTTGTAGAACACCAGCGACATCGGGTCGGCTGCTTTCGGCTCGACAACCAGCACGTGCGGCAGGTTACGCGATGCCAGCAGCAGGTTTTCGTCGATGGTGTCGGTGATCACCAGGACCGATTCCAGGCCCATGCCCTGCAGCTTTTGCGACAGCAGCTTGGTCTTCGGAGCTTCGATCGACAGGTTTTCGACAACGCTCAGACGGCCTTCGCGGGCCAGCTGCGAGAAGATCGAGCAGATACCTGCGCGGAACATCTTCTTGTTGACCTTGTGGGTGAAGTTCTCGTCAGGCGAGTTCGGGAAGATGCGACCACCGCCGCGCCACAGTGGCGACGACGACATACCAGCACGAGCGCGGCCGGTGCCTTTTTGGCGCCATGGCTTCTTCGTGGTGTGGCTGACTTCTTCACGGTCTTTTTGCTTGCGGTTGCCGCTACGTGCGTTGGCAGCGTAGGCGACCACGACCTGGTGGATCAGGGCTTCGTTGTATTCGCGACCGAAGACTTCATCGGCAGCTGCAACGCCGGCGCCGGCTTGACCTTGCTCATTCAGGAGCTGAAGTTCCATAATTAAGCTCCTTTCTGTGCTTTGGTTTTGACGGCTGGCTTGACGATCACTTGACCGTTTTTCGCGCCAGGAACGGCACCCTTGACCAGCAGCAGTTGACGCTCAGCGTCGATGCGTGCGATTTCCAGGTTCTGGGTGGTGACGGTGACGTCGCCCATGTGACCGGTCATGCGCTTGCCTGGGAACACGCGGCCTGGATCCTGCGCCATACCGATGGAGCCAGGAACGTTGTGCGAACGCGAGTTACCATGGGTCTGACGGCCCGATGCGAAGTTGTGACGCTTGATGGTACCGGCGTAGCCTTTACCGATCGAGGTGCCTTGCACGTCGATCTTCTGGCCCACTTCGAACAGCGAGACATTGACGGTGTCGCCAGTTTTCAGCTCGGCTGCCTTAGCAGCGTCAACGCGGAATTCGCGCAGCATGGTGCCAGCTTCGACGCCTGCTTTTGCGTGGTGACCCGCAACAGCCTTGGTCACGCGGGAAGCGCGACGTTGACCGAATGCGACCTGAACAGCGGCGTAGCCGTCGGTTTCAGGAGTTTTGATTTGTGCGACACGGTTGTTCGACACGTCGAGCACAGTAACTGGGATCGAGTCCCCGTCATCCGTGAAGATGCGCATCATGCCAACCTTGCGACCGAGAAGGCCCAAGCTCATTTTTTCTCCATTCCCACCTACGATTGGGCGGGGGTAGTTGAACTACTAAAAACGTACAGAATCTGAACGACGATCCCATACCGAAGCCGGCTAGTATAGCGCGCAAAAGGGCTTGACGCAACAAGATAATCGGGGGTATGTCGCCCCTGTTGCGCGTTTTTCGCAGTGTCCTGGAGAAGAAGGAATCTGGCCTGGCTGGCCAGCACAGAAAAGGCACTATTGCGCCTTTTCTCTGCAGCGCTTCGAAAGCGCCGCGACTATTTGGAGTGTTTGGTGGGCGGTGCAGGATTCGAACCTGCGACCCCTTGGATGTCGACCAAGTATTCTAACCAACTGAACTAACCGCCCGGGGAGCCGCATTATGCCAAGGGTTCAACAGGTTTGCAATAGCTGAGTTGTGCGCGGGTGGTTTGGGCGGGCGCTCGTGGGGCTGCTGCCTGTTCCGTTCGTAGTGTGCATGATCCGCGTGGGCATGAATGCCCACCCTACGGATGAGGCCGCTGACTCGCGGCGGCAAACCCTTGCGACCGCGAGTTTCGTAGCGTGGACACTTGTGTACACGCTGAGGGCCTGCCCATACCGCCCAGCCCGCCTAAGTCTGCCATAAGACCCGATGTGTAATATTCGTCAATTAGCGCTATATTCACACCAGCGCCCACGCGGCCCGCACGGCCGCGCGATACACATCCGATTCATCCCACGAAAGGAGCTGTAATGGCAATCAGTCTGCAAAAAGGCGGCAACGTCAACCTCAGCAAGGAAGCACCGAACCTCACCAAGGTCATCGTCGGCCTGGGCTGGGACCCGCGCTCGACCGACGGCGCCGCCTTCGACCTCGACGGCTCCGCCTTCCTGCTCAAGTCCGACGCCAAGGTGCGTGCCGATACCGACTTCATTTTCTATAACAACCTGAAGTCGAGCGACGGCTCGGTCGTCCACAACGGCGACAACACCACCGGCCAGGGCGAGGGCGACGACGAGACGGTGACGGTCGACCTGTCGCGCGTCCCGGCCGACGTCGAGAAGATCTCGTTCTGCGTCACCATCCACGACGCCGAGAGCCGGCGCCAGAGCTTCGGCATGGTCGGTAAAGCCTTCATCCGCTGCATGAACGCCAACGGCAACGCCGAACTGGCGCGCTACGACCTGTCCGAAGACAGCTCGACCGAAACCGCGATGATCTTCGGCGAACTCTACCGCGCAGGCGCGGACTGGAAATTCCGCGCCGTCGGCCAGGGCTACAACGGCGGCCTGGGTCCCCTCGCCCGCTCCTTCGGCGTCAACGTCTGAACGCTGCGGCCGTGAGGCCTTGCGGCCTCGCTCTCCGCCCCGCCGGCCACGGGGCATCTCTCTCCCTGCAACGAAGGATTTCATGCGCGTCTGGTTCAATCGCACCTTCTCGTCCGTGTATGCCGCGATCGACCTGATCCGCGAAGCCGACACCGGCGGGCGTTTCCACATCATCCACAGCAATCCGAATGCCCGCACGCCGGCCGCACGCGTGGCCCACGAATTCCACCCCGAGCCGACCGGCCTCGCGCCGGACGAATACGTCGACTGGTGCCTCGCCTTCTGCCGGGAGCAAAGGGTCGACATCTTCGTGCCCGGACGGGAGGCGACGCTGCTGGCCGGCTTCCATGCGCGCTTCGAGGCGGCCGGCACGCGCGTCCTGAGCGCGGGGTCGGAGGATGCGCTGCAGCTCATCCACGACAAGGCGCGCTTCTATGCCGAGACCGATCTCCCCGGCGCGCCCGTGGCCGAGTTCCGCCGCTTCGAGGATGCCGCCGGCTTCGAGGAAGCCTACGACACGCTGCGCCGGCGCCATTCGACACTGTGCGTGAAACCCTCGCACTCGATCTACGGCCTCGGTTTCGCCGTGCTCGACGAGGAGCGCAATGCCGCGCAACTGCTGATGGCGGGCGCGGAATACCACGTGTCGCTGGCCGACTTCCGGCGCGGCCTGGGCGAGATGGGCAACTTCCGCACGATGCTCCTGATGGAATACCTGGAAGGACGCGAATACAGCGTCGACTGCGTCGGCGACAGGGGCCGCCTGGTGACGGCCGTGGTGCGGCGCAAATCGCAGGGCGCCGGCGCCGGCCAGCGCATCGACCAGCGCGCCGACATCCTCGACGCCACCGCCCAACTGTGCAGGACGCACGGGCTGAACGGCATCTTCAACGTCCAGTTCAGGGAGAGCGCAGGAAAGCCGCGCCTGCTCGAGATTAACCCGCGCATGTCGGGCGGGATCGCCATGGCGTGCATTGCCGGCCCGAACCTGCCCTACATCGCGCTGCGCGGCTTCGCCGACGGCTACGCGGGCGTCGAGATCGCCCCGGTGCGTGACGGCATGCGCGTCGGCGAGCAGTCGCACGCCGTGGAGCTGGCATGAACGCGCGCATCGATGGGGCACCTGCCCAGCACCTGAGCCAACAGCTGCCGACCGGCCTGCTCGAGGTCGCGCTGCACGCCGGCGCCGAGGAACTCGACGCCCTGCTCGGCTTTGCCGCCCGCGCCAACGCCAAGCGCGGCTTCCTGTTCGTCAGCAAGGTGCTCGGCAAGCACTGGCCGGTCAAGCCAGCGCGCATGCTGGACGTCCACGCACGCCTGGCTGACCAGGTGCCCGAGGGCGAGGGCCCGGTCGTCTTCATCGCCATGGCCGAAACGGCCGTCGGCCTCGGCCAGGGCGTGTTCGAAGCCTGGCTGCGCGCCCATTCCGGGCGCGAGGCGCTGTTCCTGCAGACCACGCGCTACCGCGTCGGCAGCGGCCCGATCATCGAATTCGAGGAGGCGCACAGCCACGCGCCGCGCCAGTTCCTGCACCTGCCGGCAGGCGCCCACGAACAGTCGCTGCTCCTGAACGCGCGTACCATCGTGCTGGTCGACGACGAAGCGAGCACCGGCAACACCTTCCTGAACCTGACCCGCGCCTGCCAGCGCCTGAACCCGGCGATTGAACGGGTGCACCTGGCGGTCATCGCCAATTTCATGGGCCAGGCGGCAACAACGGCCCTCACCGAGCGCTTCGCGCTGCCGGCGACGATGGGCGCGCTGCTCGAAGGCGAATACCGCTTCGAGCCCGCCCCTTGCCCGGTCGACGCCGCACCGGCCCAGCGCTACGATGCCCGCGCCGAACGCGGCGCCAGCACGGCATTCGGCCGCCTCGGCCTGGCGCGCGCCCTGCGTGCGCCCGAGGCGCTGGCCGAGCGGCTGGCCGCTCAGATCGCCCCACACGAAAAGGTGCTGGTGCTCGGCACCGGCGAATTCATGCACGCGTCGACCCTGCTCGGCGCCGCGCTGGAACGCCGCGGCCTGGATGTCGTCGTGCAGTCGACCACGCGCTCGCCCATCCTCACCTGGGGCGCGGTGTCGACCGCCATGACCTTCCCCGACAACTACGGCGAAGGCATCGCCAACTTCCTGTACAACGTCGCGCCCGGCCAGTACGACCACGTGCTGGTCTGCCACGAGACGCCCGCGGGCGAGACCCTGCACGCATTCGCGCGCGAGCTCCATGCGCGCCTGTTCCACTTCCATACCGAGGACCACGTTGAAGAAGTTCCTGTTCGCTGACCTGGACGACACCCTGTTCCAGACGCTCGAAAAATGCGCGACCCGCGATGCGCTCGAGCCCGCCGCCTACTATAGCGACGGCAGCATCTGTTCGTACACCACGCCCGCCCAGCGCGCCTTCTTCGCCTTCGTCAGCGAGGGCATGACCGTGATCCCGACCACCGCGCGCAGCCTCGACGCCTTTCACCGCGTCGACCTCGGCTTTTCGAGCTACGTCGTGCTCAATTTCGGCGGCGTGATCCTGCAGCCCGGCGGAGAAATCGACCGCGACTGGCAGGGCCGCATGCACGCCCTGATGACGGCCGCCCTGCCCGGCTTGCAGCAGCTCGCCGGCCGCATCGACGATTGGTGCGGTCAAACCGGCTACGGCGGCCGCGCGCGCCTGGTCGAAGACGCGGGCACGCCCTTCTTCATCGTCGTCAAGGACCCGGACAAGGTCGCCCTGAACCTCGAGCGCGTCGAGCGCGAGGCGGTGCTGCCGTGGATCGCGGACGGGAATGGTGACTACTGCGTCCACCGCAACGGCAACAACCTCGCGGTCCTGCCGAAGGCGCTGGACAAGGCCGACGCCGTCGCTTACGTGCGCGAACGCCTGCGCCGCGAGCACGGGGAGATCGTCACCTTCGGCATGGGCGACAGCCGCTCGGACGCGCGCTTCATGGCCGATTGCGACTACGCGATCATCCCGCGCCGAACCCAGCTCGCGAAGCTCACGGTGGAGGCGCTGTGAATTTCTCGGGCAGTTACCAGGCAGACGATGTGCGCTTCCTGCTGAAACCCCTGCCGCTGGCCGCGTTTGCAGCCGACCTGGTGGATATTGCGGACAAGGAAGCGCTGATCCAGTCCGGCAAGCGCCACTACAGCGAGATGCTGTCGCCGGAGCGCCTGCCCTCGAGCCGCTACCTGCAAGTCTTCGACGAGGCCTGCCGCGCCAACGGCGAGCGCATGGCGCGCGACTGCGTGCACCTGGCCGCACTGATCGCGGGGCGGCGCGACGGCTCCGTGACGGTCGTTTCGCTGGCGCGCGGCGGCACCCCCGTCGGGGTGGTCCTGAAACGCCTGCTCGAGCGCGTGCATGGGCGGGCGACAACCCACTATTCGGTGTCGATCGTGCGCGACCGCGGCATCGATGCGAATGCCCTGCGCCATATCCTCGCGCAGGGCCATGCCCCTGCGTCGATCGTGTTCGTCGACGGCTGGACCGGCAAGGGCGTCATCGCACGCGAGCTGGCAAGCTCGATCGAACGTTTCAACCGCGAGCATAAGGTAAGCATCGACAGCGGCCTGCACGTGCTGTCCGACCTGGCCGGCGCGGCCAGCGTGGCCGCCTCCTGCGAGGACTACCTGATCCCTTCGAGCATCCTGAATGCGACGGTGTCGGGCCTGGTCAGCCGCTCGGTCATCAATGCGGCGATCGGCCCCGGCGATTTCCACGGTTGCGTGCTGTACGAGGCCTTCAAACCGCACGACCGCTCGCAAGCCTTCGTGGACGAGCTGGAACGGCTGGCGCTGGCCTACACCTACACCGGCGCACCCGAAGCGGTCGATCGGCAGGCGGCCGCAGCCCGCTCGCGCGCCTACCTCGAGGCGGCCATGCAGCGCTACGGCGTGGCCGACGTCAACCTGGTCAAACCGGGCATCGGCGAGGCGACCCGGGTGCTGCTGCGGCGCGTGCCGCGCCTGCTGCTGCTGCGCGAAGCCTCTCATCCCGCGACGGCGCACCTGCGCCTGCTCGCCGAGGAAAAACAGGTGCCCGTCGAGATCGACGCGGCGCTGCCTTACCAAGCTGTTTCCCTGATCAGGAGTGCATCGGATGCATAAATCGATGGGCGCGTCGCTGTACGTGCCAGCCAACCACAAAAGCCTGCTGCAGGTGGCCAACGGCGAGAAGCTGCCGCAGGCGCGCTCGCTGATCTTCTGCACCGAGGATTCCGTGGCCGACCGCGACCTCGGCTGGGCCCTGTTCAACCTGTCGGTGGTGCTCGAGAACATGCAGGCAAGCGTGGACGTCGAGCGCTTCGTGCGCGTGCGCAGCCCCGAGGTGCTGGCGCGCGTGCTGGCCATGCCGGGCGTGCACAAGCTGACCGGCTTCGTCATCCCCAAGGCGACCCGCCACAACTTCGAATCCTATTACCGGCAGGTGCGCGACACCGACCACGTCCTGATGCCGACGCTGGAGACGGCCGAGGTCTTCAGCGAGCGCGAAATGGAAGCCTTCCGCGACCTGCTGCAGGCGCCAGGCGTGCGCAACCGCGTGCTGGCGCTGCGCATCGGCGGCAACGATTTATTGGCCCTGCTCGGCCTGCGCCGCCCGCGCGGCATGACCATCTACCGCACCCCGCTCGGCCCCGTGATCGCGCGCCTGGTGACGATCTTCCGCCCCCACGGCTTCATGCTCACCGCGCCCGTGTTCGAACACCTCGACCTGCCGGAACTGCTCGACCAGGAGGTGCTGGAAGATATCGCCTACGGCATGGTCGGCAAGACCGCGATCCACCCGAGCCAGATCACGCCGATCGAGCAGCACTACAAGGTCAAACCGCAGGACCTGGCCGCGGCCCACGCCATCCTCGACGAGAACAGCCCGGCCGTCTTCAAGATGCACGACTCGATGTGCGAGGTGGCGACCCACCGCGCCTGGGCCGAACGCACCGTCGCCCAGTCGCGCCTGTTCGGCGCCCACCACGCGGACACCGCCAATTTTTAGGATAAGGGATAGCACATGAATACATTCTCTCGCGGCCAGAAGGGCAAGCTGGCGGACCTGGGCGTCGGCAGCAGCTTCCCGGTCGACGTCGACATCAGCGCCGCCGGCTTCTCGGTCGACGTCTCCTGCTTCGGGCTGGACGGCGCCGACAAGCTGTCCGACGACCGCTACATGATTTTTTATAACCAGCTCGCCAGCCCGGGCGACGCGGTGCGCCTTGAACTCGGCGCGGGCCGCGCGCGCTTCAACGTCAACCTCGATGCGCTCCCAGCCTCGATCGCAAAGCTGGTGTTCGTGGCCGCCATCGACGGCGCGCAAACCATGCGCGCGCTCGGCGCCAGTTCGCTGACCCTGGGCAGCGCCCTGCGCTTCCCGTGGTCGGGCACGGACTTCGGCGACGAAAAGGCGGTCATCGTGGCCGAGATCTACCGGCGCGACGGCCAGTGGCGCTTCGGCGCGGTCGGCCAGGGTTTCAATGGCGGCTTGTCGGCGCTGCTGAAGCATTTTGGCGGCACCGAGGCGGCGCCTGCGCAGTCGGCCCAAGCTGCGTCGCAACAGGCAGCGCCGGCCGCACCGAAGGTCTCGCTCTCGAAAGTCACGCTGGAAAAGCGGGGCGACAAGGTCTCGCTGGACAAGCGCGGCAGCGCCGGTTTCGGACGCATCCACGTCAACCTGAACTGGAACCAGTCCGGCAACATGGCGCCGGCACCCGCGCCCGCTCCCGAAAAAGGCGGCCTGCTGGGGCGCCTCAGCGGTGCACTGGCCGGCGCGACTGGCGGGCGCCGGCGCTCGGGCGGCATCGACCTCGACCTCGGCTGCATGTTCGAGCTGGCGGACGGCCGCAAGGGCCTGGTGCAGGCGCTCGGCAATGCCTGGGGTGACTACGGCGGCGCCCCGTACATCAAGCTCGATGCCGACGACCGCACCGGCTCCTCGAGCACCGGCGAGAACCTGTGGATCAATGGCGACCAGTTCGCGCAGATCCGCCGCGCGATCATCTTCTCCTTCATTTATGAGGGCGTGCCGAACTGGTCGGCGACCGATGGCGTGGTGACGATCGCGGTGCCGAACCAGCCGCCGATCGAGGTGCGCCTCGACCAGGGCGGCAACCAGATGATGTGCGCGATCGCCATGATCGAAAACCAGGGTGGCCAGCTGCAGGTCACGAAGATGGTCGAGTACTTCGAGCAGCAGGGCCGCACCAGCGCGCACGAGCTGATGGACCGACGCTTCGGTTTTGGATTGCGCTGGAAGACCGGCTCGAAGGACTGAGCGCCGGTGTCAGCCGACGGCGGCGAAGGTGTGCAGCAGCCACACGACCAGGGCTGCCAGGAGCAGGCCGCCGGCGGCGACGTTCAGCACGCCGGCCAGCTTGCCGGCGATCCGGTCTTCCGGGCGCGTGAAGTGAATGAACGCGACCAGGAAGCCCAGCGCCATCGCGGCCGTGGCGAGCTGCATGGGCAAGGAATGGGACGCATAAGCGCCAAATCCCAGGAACAGCAATATCAGCAGCAGGAGCAGGAAATAGAAGAAAGCCGGCCAGGTGCGCTTCACGGGATCCCTTGTTCGCAGGTTTGACAATGCCGCGGAGCGTCAGGCGCGTGGTGCGAGCGCGGCGACGAGGCGCTCCGGCCGGTCGAGGTAGAGGAACACGTAGCGCACGCCGGTCCGTTCGAGTCCGTGGTGCGTGATCGTGCAGCCGGCATCGGGGCGCAGGCGCAGGACCAGGTTCGGCTTGTCGAAGGGCGTGATGGTCACCCCTTCCCTGTGGTGGAAGGGGTAAGCCCGGCGCCACTGCGCGACCGGTACACGCAGGGCCTGCGCGTCCTCGATCGCCTCCAGCGGGATGCGGGCGCTGGCACGCGCGCCGATTTGCAGGTCGAGATGGGTGGCGGTCATCACGTGGCAGCCGCCGCGCACCAGCCGGCGGTCGCCCAGCAGCCAGGCCAGGGTGTAGAGGCTGCCCAGCGCGACCGCGATGTGGATGTTGCGCACCATCGTGGGATCGTCGATAAGCAGCGGCACGATCGCTGCATCGAGCGGCAGCTCCACCAGCACGGAAAACAGGCCAATGGCCAGCACGGTCGAATACGCGCCCTGCTCGAGGAAGGTGAATTTCGTGCCGTCTGGACGTGGCGGCGCAGGCTGGCGGCGCAGCCAGCAGAAAAAGCTGCGCCAGAGTGCGCGGTCGAGACGCATGAGGCCGACCAGGCCGGGAGGCAGGCATGCCGCCAGCAGGGAGACCGCACCCGCGCCCTGCCGGCGCAGCGCGCGCAGCCGGGCTGCGACATCGGGAAGCGAGGACAGGTCCTTGGCGACGATCAGCATCAGCGGCAGCGCAAGGCTCAGCGCCTTGACACTCGCGCGCCACGGCTCCGGAGTGGCCAGGCTCAACACGGCGACGGCAATGAACGCGGCCCAGGCGTAGCCCAGCAGCGTCGGCCAGCTGGTGTCGTTCAGCTTTGTTGCGTATGCTCCTGCCGCCATTCTTGCCGCTTGCATCATGCCCTCGCCTGTCGCGTTATCAAAAAGCCATGGCGATTGTCATAACATGATTGACTTCAGGCAAGAGCGGCGAATGCCTGGCAGAGGCCGTTTGCGTCATCTCGTTTCGCTGCGTTGCCGGCGGAGCATGATCGACCTTTTCTGGAGGCGATATGAAGCGACTCAAGCGACTCATCCCCAACGACCTGGTCCGCTACTGCGTGATCGGCATTGTCCTGTTGTCGGTGTTTTTGCTGTCTCTTCCCTTCGGGGACATGATCGGCCGGCAGCTGTATCGGCTCACGCACTGAGCGGACGGCCAAAAGCATCGGGGCCGGGAAAGTCCGCCAGATGGCGGCCCTTCCCGGCCCCGATTATTTTGTCACCCGCGGATTGCGCCGCCGGTGCCAGAAATTGATTACTGCAGCTTGATTTCGACGTCGACGCCAGCTGGCAGGTCCAGCTTCATCAGTGCGTCAACGGTCTTGTCGGTCGGATCCACGATGTCCATCAGACGCTGGTGCGTACGGATTTCGAACTGGTCGCGCGAGGTCTTGTTGACGTGCGGCGAACGCAGGACGTCGAAACGCTGAATGCGGGTCGGCAGCGGGACCGGGCCCTTGACCACAGCGCCGGTGCGCTTGGCGGTGTCGACGATTTCCAGTGCGGACTGGTCGATCAGTTTGTAGTCAAACGCTTTCAGGCGGATGCGGATTTTCTGGTTTGCGGACATGCTGTTTCCTTGAAAAAGAACGAACCGGCTTATCGCCGGCAATGATTTGTCAGGTACTACGTACTGCAAAGGAGCGAAAGTATATCACCGTTCCTCGTTAAACAGAGGGGCAGAACCGAAGTTCTGCCCCTCTTGTTGTGCCGGCGGGACGTTGCCCCGCCGGCGATCACAGCTTGATTAGGCGATGATCTTGGCAACAACACCTGCGCCGACGGTACGGCCACCTTCGCGGATTGCGAAGCGCAGACCTTCTTCCATCGCGATCGGGTTGATCAGCTTGACGGTGATCGACACGTTATCGCCTGGCATGACCATTTCCTTGTCCGCTGGCAGCTCGATCGAGCCGGTCA
>NZ_JBSIPX010000025.1:0-61381 GCF_053668055.1 Massilia sp. SYSU DXS3249
GCGGCCCCACCCCCCACAACAACCCCCCGCAGGCGGCCCCCCCCCCCCCCCCCCCCCCCCCCGCCCCCCCCCCCCCCGCCCCCCCCCCCCCCCCCCCCGTGCCCGGGCCGGGCGCGCTGCACCAGCCCTGGCACCGCGACTTCCCGGCACCGGAAGCGACGCTGGTGGGCCGGCGCCTCAATTCGCTCGCCTTCAACATCACCACCGTCGACGTCAGCGAGGACATGGGACCCTTCGAGATCGCGCCGGGAACCCAGTGGGACGACCTGGCCGGCGGCGACCCGATGTTCCCGTCCAAGGAATTGTGGCCGCGCTACGAGGCGCGGCGCCAGCGCAAGCTGCCGCAGATGGGCGACATTTCCGCGCGTTCCGCGCTGACGATCCACCGCGGCACCGCCAACCAGTCGAACCGCTCGCGCCCGGTATTCGTGCTCGGCGTCGACGCGCCCGACGCGCGCAACGCGGAAAAGCACGACCTGCAGCTGACCCACGCCTATTACGAGTCGCTCGCGCCCGAGCTGCGCCGCCACATCACCTGCCGCGTGGTCGAGCGCCTCGAGCCGATCGTGCAGGCGCACACGATCGAAGGGCTGAAGATGGGATTGACGATGTAGATGAAACGGGCGCGTAGGGCGGTCGGCTACGCCGCAACGGCGGCGGATCGCCTGCTACGCGTTCAAACCTCGGGTAAAGCGTCGGGATAACGGCTCTGCCGGTTGAACGCGTGGACGGCGTACGCGTCGCCGTCATGCGCACCGCAGGGTGGAGCCGTCCACCCTGTGAGGCATGCAGGCATGGTGATTAAGGCGTGCCCTTGTTCTCGTCCTCGGGCTCGGTGTCGACGGTGTCGGGCATCGAGTCGTGGATGTTGCCGGGAACCTGGCCGACGCGGCGGGTGTCGTCGGACTGCATGTCGAGGTTGACTTCCTCGGCGACCTCGAAGCGGCCGTCCTCGGCGCCTTCTTCGCCCGGCAGGAGGTTTTCGGAGCGGTTGTGGTCGTCGGTCTGGGTTTGCGGCGCCTGCGGCTGCCCGCGCGGATCGTTCGTGGCCATGATGTCCTCCGGTCTGGTTGATGTCATGGCTTCATTATCACCGAGCGCTGCCCCGGCGGGCGCACGCTAACCGCCCCGCCCCGGGGCATGCCCGCCTTGCTACTTGCGCGAGCCTTCGCGCGGCAGGTTCTTTTCCAGGATCGCCCACAGGATCAGGCCGTACGCCAGCAGGCGGATCAGGTAATGCAGGGGCGAATCTTCGCCGCCAGCGTCGTGCACGGCCGAATACAGGCGGTGCAGGCCTTCGATGAAGAAGGAGAGCGCGAAATACAGGAAGAAGCGGTCGCCCGAATTGCGCCAGAAGCGCAGGAAGAAGAGGGCGATGACGAGCGAGCCCATGCAGATCGCGCCGGTGAACAGGTCGGTCATGCTTATTCCTTTTCGTAGATCAGGCCGTACAGCAGCAGCGAGATGGCCACCAGCGCGCTGATGAGGCGGGCGGGCAGGAAGTCGATGTTCGGGAACACGATCTTGTCGAGCAGCAGGAAGCCGTTATTCAGGGTCATGACCGCGAAGCACGAGCCGCTCCAGAACAGCAGGCGGTAGCGGGTGCGGCGATAGCTGGCGAACAGCAGCCAGGCGCAGGCCAGCGAGGTCAGGATGCACAGGACGTAGATGGTTTCTGCCATTACGAATCCTTTCGCAATTTGAAGGCGTCGGCAAACTGCTGCGCCTTGCGGTCCAGGGAGGAATGGATGAGCATGGTGACTTCGACCAGGTGCCTTGAATACAGGTTGGCCAGCGCGTCGATGCGTTCGCGCAGCTGGGCTGAACTGGGGTTGTACCGGTAACAGTCCTGGGCGGGCGCTTCGCATTGCGCGACCATGCCGGCGCGGCACAGGTCCTCCAGCAAGGTTTCGGCGGTGCGCTCGCGCACGTACAGGCGCCCCGCCAGCGTGGCCGCATGCCACTGCTGGGTCGGATTGGCGCGCAGCAGGAGCAGCGCTTCGAGGAAGGGCACGGACGGGATGCTGGTCAGCACGAACCGCCGCAGGTCCTCCGGGAACGGGACATTTTCCATTGACGGTCGGTGTTTCCGATATGGAATGTTGTCTAAGAGCCCGTAATTCTAGACCATTCTTTGTAACAATGCATCCAATCTATTGTTGAATCGTGCGCCGTCTTGACAGCGCATCGGCAGCGCATTGCCAGCTCATCCTTGCCATCGCAACCGGTCGCCAAGGTAAATCTGTGTCGGCTACAATGCCGCTTTGTCAGCGCGCTGTCACATTTACCTTCGAAACATGTTCCAACGATTCTTAGCCGGCGCGGGCCTGGTCGCCGCGCTGTTGGTTCCCGGCCTGGCGCCCGCGGCCGCGGCCGCACTGTCCTCGGGCTGCCCCAACCATTACGCCGAGGGCCGCGCGCCCGAGATCCGCAACCCGAAACTGGCGGTCGCCACCCGCGAGCTGTGCTATGGCGTGTTCGGCGTCATGCATTCGGGCGTCACGCGCACGCCCCTGTGGTCGGCCGAGCACCTGCGGGCCGACCGCCTCGAGTCCGCCGAAGGCCTCAAGCGCGACAACGCCTTCCACGCCGAGCCGCGCCTGCCGCGCTCGCAGCGCGCCGAACTCGACGACTATGCGCGCAGCGGCTACGACCGCGGCCACATGGCCCCGAACGGCGACATGCCGGACCGCCGCGCCCAGCGCGAGAGTTTTTCGCTGGCGAACATGGTGCCCCAGGACGGCGAGCACAACCGGCACATCTGGGCGCCGATCGAAGGCGCGGTGCGCAAGATGGCGAAGAAGGAAGGGCAGCTCTACGTGATTACCGGGCCGGCCTTCCTCGGCACCAACCTGCGCAAGGTGGGCAACGTGCTGGTGCCGACCCACCTGTACAAGGTGGTGTACAGCCCGCGCCAGAAAGCGGCGGCGGCCTGGTTCACCGAGAACCGCGCCCGTGCGCCGATCCAGGTCATTCCTGTGGCCGAACTCGAGCGCATCGTCGGCATCACCTTCCTGCCTACGCTGACCCAGCAGCAGAAGGAGCGCATGCTGCGCCTGCCGGCCATCCGCCAGAAGAAGCAGCGCACCTATTCCTGAACCGATCCTCCTGGAGAGCACGATGAATGCGAAGAGAAAGGCCTTTGTGCCGTACGCGAACGAAGCCGACGTCGTCGAGATCGGCAACCTGATGCTCGAGAACCGTCTCGACCGGATTACGATCTCGGGCGACGTCGACCTGACCATGGACGCGGCCGGCCTGGCGCATGCCCGGCGCCTGCACGAGATCCTCGGCGCTGTCGTCGCGCGGCTGGAAGCGCAGCCGCTGCCGGAGCGGCTGCCGCCGCCCGAGGTCAAGACGGTCGAGAACCCGTTCGGCTGAGCCGGCCCGGGGTCGCCGACGCCCGGTTGGCTGCTCTTCGTTTTTCCTTCCTCGGTTTCCGTTTTTTTCCGGCCACGCCCCCCCGCCGCAGCCTCGATCCGACTACCGTTTCGTCCCTGTTTTATCCCCTCCTGGAAACAGCCGTTTACCTGCGACCAAGCTCGACATTTACCAGCGTCAATGGTGCGCTATGCCCCGGCTGTTTGGAGTAGTCTGAAATGGTCTCGCGCCAGCAACCGAAGGGAGTATCACCGATGGCAGTCAGTCCAGCTAATCCACAAGATCCAACAGGTCAGGATCCGCTTCGGATCCCGGTCATCGCGGAGCAGCTTGCCGTCGGCACCCGTACGGTAGACACGGGGCGCGGCGTCCGCGTTCACAAGACCGTCGTCGAACAACCGGTCACCATCGACGAGGCCCTCGGGCACGACGAGGTGGCGATCCGGCACGTCGCGGTCGACCGCATCGTCGCGCCCGACGAGGTACCCGCCACCCGCTACGAGGGCGACACGCTGGTCGTACCCGTCCTCGAGGAGGTGCTGGTGGTGGAGCGCCGCGTGCGCATCAAGGAAGAGCTTCACATCACCCGGGTCCGTCACGAGCGGCAGCACCAGGAATCGGTCGTACTGAAGGCCGAGCAGGTGAATGTCGAACGCTTCGACGAATCCGAACCCCGCCAATGAAGTGACCAACAGTATCTGGAGGATCCATCATGCAACATACCCTGATCGCCGTCTTTGACAATCATGCCGACGCAGTGAGCGCCAAGAACGAACTGCTCTCGTCGGGCTTCTCCAGCTCGGACGTGCGCCTCTCGCACGGCGACGAAACCGCTCCGGGCGGCTCGATGGCAGGCAGCAGCACGACCACCACCACCGATACCGACAACGAGCCAGGCATCGGCGCCAGCATCAAGAACTTCTTCAGCGACATCTTCGGCAGCGACGACACCACCCACAGCACCAAGTATTCGACCGCCGTCGAGCGCGGCAACCACGTGCTGACCGTGAACACCGACAGCGAGCCGGAAGTCGAGCGCGCCGCCGACATCGTCGAGCGCTACGGCCCGATCGACATCGACGAACAGTCCGAAAAATGGGGCATGGGCTCGGGTATGAGCTCAGGCGCCATGATGGGCAGCGCCGGCAGCATGAGCGGCGGCCAGTCGATGTCCCTGCAGTCCGACACCGACCGCCTGCCGATGAACCAGCAGTCGCTGAACGACCCGAACCCGATGGGCACTACCTACCAGGAGCCGCTGGGCTCGCGCGACGAGCTGAGCGTGGGCAGCTACGGCGCCGGCACGGGCTCGAGCCTGCAGCAGAACCAGTCGGGCTCGTCGCTCACCGGTTCCTCGCTCGAGGGTTCGGCTTCGCGCACCGGCTCCCTGACCGGTTCGCAGCAGCGCGACACCTCGACCGCCATCCCCGTGGTGCAGGAGCAGCTGAAAGTGGGCAAGCGTGAAGTCCAGCGCGGCGGCGTACGCGTGTACTCGCGCATCGTCGAAACCCCGGTCAACGAGAGCATCGGCCTGCGCGAAGAGCACGTGAACGTCGAGCGCCGCCCGGTCAACGAGCCGATCAGCGGCGCCGACGCCACCGCCTTCAAGGAGCAGTCGATCGAGATGCGCGAAACGGCCGAGGAAGCCGTGGTCCAGAAATCGGCCCGCGTCGTCGAGGAAGTCATGGTCAACAAGGAAGTCACCCAGCGCGAACAGCAGATCCACGACACGGTGCGCCATACCGAAGTCGAGGTCGAGCAGCTCGGCGCCGGCAAGGCTTCCTCGAACATGATGGGCGACGACGACTACTACCGCAACCACTTCACCAGCACCTACGGCAGCAGCGGCGGCGCCTACGACGACTATGCGCCGGCCTACAGCTACGGTTCGGAAATGCGCCGCAACCAGAAGTACAGCGGCCGCCAGTGGGACGACGTCGAAAGCGACCTGCGCACCGACTGGGAAAGCCGCAGCACCGGCAGAAGCGCCGGCTCGACCTGGGAAAAGATGAAGGCGGCCGTCCGTCACGGTTGGGACCGAATGACCGACGACGATGACGATTCCTACTACCGCAACCACTACACCAGCACCTACGGCAACACCGGCAGCTCGTACGACACTTACAAGCCTGCCTACAGCTACGGCTCGCAGATGCGCCAGAGCGACATGTACCGTAACCGCCCATGGGATGAAGCCGAACCGAGCCTGCGCAGCGACTGGGAAACCCGTCATGCGGGCCAGACCGGCTCGACCTGGGAAAACATGAAGGACGCCGTGCGTCACGGCTGGAACAAGATGACGAAGTAATGCAGGAAGGACGGAACGGCCGGTGTCGATTGCCGGCCGCCCCGAACGACAGCGGGCGCCCGAGGGCGCCCGCTTTTCTTTGGCGGACCTGCTTTCGGCGGTCCGGTTTTATCTTCGCCAAGCCACGGCGGATGCGCCGCGGCCCGGCTCACTGCTTACTCGGCGAAGGCCTGCGCCACCGGCGTGATCTTCACGTTCTCCGCCTTGATGCCCAGCTTCATGTTGCCGATCACCTGGTCTTCGTCCAGCACCGCCTGCGGCTTGGGCGCGTCGTACTTGATCGGTGAGAAGGCGTCGGACACCAGCGCCTGCTTCAGCCCGGCGGCGTCCTTCGTGATGAACACCACCGACAGGTTGCGGGCCGACAGTTGCTTTTTGATCGCCGCGTTCACGTCCGCCACGGTCAGCTTCGCCAGGCCATCGCGCATCATCTGCGTGAATTCCGGCGTGCCGTACCACTGCGAGTCGAGCGCGTAGCCGAGGCGCTGGTCCTGGGTGGCGGTCATCACGAACACGTTCTTCATCAGGTAGCCGCGGGTGGTCTCGAAGTCCTGCTGGCTCATGCCTCCGTTCACCAGCTTGCCGAGTTCCGACAGGGCCAGGCGCAGCGAGAAGTGGGCGTTCTGCGGGGCGACCGGGCGGATCCAGACCTCGAACAGCTGCGCCTTGCGGCCCAGGTTCGGGCTCGGGAAGAACTGGTACATCCCGCGCGGGAAGGCTTCGATATAGGCGTAGTCGCCGTAGTTCAGCCCACGCAGCTCGCGGATCTGCTGGTACAGGTGCGAGCTCGAGGCGCGGTGTTCGCCCAGCCAGGTCTTGGCCAGCCACAGGGCCGGGAAGTCCGGGTGCGAGCGGGTCACCTCCAGCGGCAGGCCGAAGGAAATGGCGGTCGCGCGGGTGTTCTTCTCGATGATTTCCACTTCCAGGCCGTTCGGCTTGCGGCCCTGCGGCTTGCCCGTCGCCGGCAGGCCGGGACCCGCGGGCAGGCGCGCCAGGCTGGACTTGAGCGCGTTGGTCATGGCGTCGCTGACGTCGCCCGAGATGCCGACCCGCACCGCGCCCGCCGTGTAGGCCTGGCGGTAGAAGGCCTTGACGTCGTCCAGCGTGATCGACTCGATGCCCTTGAGGGTGCCCAGCACCGGATGCGCGTACGGGGTGCCGGCGAAGACGTTGCCCTGCAGGCGCTCCTTGCCGAACTCTTCCTCGTTATTGTCCTTCAGGTCGAGCTGCAGGGCGTTCTTCTGCGCGTCCTTCAGGCGGCGGAAGTCTTCTTCGCGGAAGCCCGGCTCGAGCAGCAGGGGCAGGGCGATGTCGAGGTACTCGTTCCAGTTGTCCTTGTGGATGGAACCGCTGAAGGTGGTCATTTCCTTGTCCACCTGTTCGTTGAAACTGCCGGCCAGCGGGAACAGGGCTTTCGTCACCTCGTCGATCTTGCGTCCCTGCGAGCCGCTCGAGGCGACCATCGCGGCGGTGAGTGCCGCCAGGCCTTCCTTGCCCTTCGGGTCGTGGGCGGAACCGGCGGCGAACAGCAGCTTGAAGCGCACCTGCGGCAGCGCCGATTTCTGCACCAGCACGTCGAACTTCGCCTCGCCCGCCTTGGGCGCGAGGGCGGCCAGCTTCGGCAGCGTCTCGATGCCGGCCGGGAGGGCGTCGTGCGCGAGGGTGGTGACGATCATGCTGTCGTCGACCAGGTACTTGCGCGCCGCCGCCTGCAGGTCGGCCGGGGTCAGGCTGTCGACCAGGCGGTAGTAGCGGTTCAGGGTGCCGTAGGAACGGTTGAAGTGGACGTAGGAGGCGAGGGTGGCGGCGATCTGCTCGGTGTTGTCGAGCGAACGGATCAGGCCGTACTTCTGGGCCGACTTCGCGTCCAGCAGCTCCTTGGCGGTGACGGGCGTGTCGCGCAGGCGCGCCACCGTCTGCAGGATGGCGTCGCGCACGTAGAGCGCGTCGGCCGGCTTCTTGACGCGCGCGCCGATCGTGGCCAGGGTCGGGTCGACCCGGTTCGGCGTGAAGTCGAACAACTGGTCGACCTTCTGCTCGTCCTGCACCAGGCGCTTGTACAGCGGCGAGGTGCGTCCGAACGAGAGCGAGAGCAGCATGGACAGCGCCGCCTGGTCCTTCTGCGTTTCCGAGAAGGCGGGCGCGCGGAAGGCGACCGTCACCAGCGGCAGCGTCGCCGTCGGCCATGGCACGTGGCGGTATTGCGCGCCCTTTGCCGCGGGTTCGGCCGGGACCGGGGCCTTGTACGTGCCCTTCTGCCAGCCGGCCCAGTATTTCTCGACCAGGGCGATGGCGCGCTTCGGTTCGACGTCGCCGGCCACGATGATCGTCGTCTTTTCCGGGCGATACCAGCGGTCGAAGAAGACCTTCGAATACTCGTACTGGTTCGGCATGTCCTCGATGTCCTTCAGGAAGCCCATCGTGGTGTGCTTATACGTGTGGGTCGTGAAGGCCGCTTCGCGCTGGGTTTCGAACAGCTTCTGCATCGGGTTGGCGCTGTTCTTGTTGTACTCGCCCAGCACGGCGCGCGACTCGGTCTTGAATGCTTCGACCGGATACGACAGGTGCTGGAAGCGGTCGGCCTCGACCTTCAGCACGGTTTCCAGGTCTTCCTTGGCGAAGGTGGTGTAATAGTTGGTGAGGTCGTCGCTGGTGTAGGCGTTCCGGCGCGCGCCGGCTTTGGTGATGATTTCCTGGTATTTCTCGGGCGGGTAGGCCTTGGTCCCGCGGAACATCATGTGTTCGAAGAAGTGGGCAAAGCCCGACTTGCCCGGCTCGATCTCGTTGCGCGAACCGGTCTGCACGGGAATGGTGACCGACACCAGGTTGGGGAAGCCGGTCGGCACGACGATGATCTTCAGGCCGTTGGCCAGGGTCTTTTCGGTGGCCTTGAACGGGAGCACGTCGCCGCCGGCCGCGGCTGGCGCGTTCGAGGCGGCAAACACGGGCGCGGACAGCGCCAGCAGCGCGGTCGGGATGAGTTTGGACACACTGTCTCCTTGGGAAAAATATGTGCGCGAAGCATAAGTTAATCCCAAGGAAATGAGAAGCGATACCAGATATGCATGTCTGGTATCGGCGGCGGCGCGGATTGGAACTAGGAGGCGTCGCCCAGCGGCAGGCTGATGCGGTTGCGCCCCAGGTGCTTGGCGCGGTAAAGGGCGGCGTCGGCGATGGCGACCAGTTCGTTCGGGCTGCTGTCGGGGCCGGCAATCGCGGTGGCGGCGCCGATCGACACCGTCACCTGCCGCAGCGGCGCCAGGCCGTTCGGCAGCTGCAGGCTTTCGACCCGGCGCCGGATGCGCTCGGCGACGATGGCGGCACCCTTGAGCGACTGGTTCGGCAGGATCACGGCGAACTCCTCGCCGCCGTAGCGGGCCACCAGGTCGTTGGCGCGCATCTCGCTGGCCACCGCGGTGGCGATGCGCTTGAGGCATTCGTCGCCGCCCAGGTGGCCGTTGGCGTCGTTGTAGGCCTTGAAATTGTCGACGTCCACCATCAGCAGCGACAGCGGCTGGCGCAGGCGCAGCGCGCGCGTCCATTCGGCGGCGATTGTGTCGTCGAAGCAGCGGCGGTTCGCCAGTCCCGTCAAGCCGTCGCGGGTGGCGAGCTTTTCCAGCGCGGACTGCGCCAGCTTTTCGTCGGTCAGGTCGCGCAGGGTCTCGACCACCGCGCGCAGCTGCCCGCTCTCGTCGAAGATCGGGCTCGCATCGGCGGCCAGGTAGCGGCGCCGCCCGGCGCGCGGCATGTCGCACCAGGTCTCGATGGACAAGGGAAGCTGAGGGGCCTGGGGCGCCTGCGGCTTGCCATGGCGCGGGTAAATATGGCGGATTTCATCGGTGCGGTTCTGGATGACGAGGTCGGCCAGGGTCGGGCGGCGGTGGTCGTAGAAGCTGCGCCAGTGGTCTTCGGTGCCGATGACTTCGATGGCGGGCACGCCGGTCAGGCGCTCGCAGGCGCGATTCCAGATCAGCACGTGGGCATTGCTGTCGAGGACAAATACGGGGACGGCCAGCATCTGCAGCAACTGATGGGTGAAGCGCAGGTCGGCATCCGGGGCCAGCGGATTGGGCGCCGCCCCGGCAGCAGGCACCGCGCCCGCGCCTGTGCCGGAAACCGTACCCGCGATCGTGTTCGCGACCGCGTTGGCGACGGTGTGGGTTGCCGGGTTCCCTCCAGGATTCGTTGCCGAGCTCATGCGTTGCATCGCTGTACTGGTCATCAGGCGGCCTTTTCAACTGTCCGTTGAGCAATCTATTGATTGCTGACAAGGTCCGATTCTGCAACCGCCGCCCGAACGGGCTATTGATGTGAAGCAATATTCACAGGATTGACTTCTCAGGCGGCCATCATCCCATGCCGGGCGGGTAGGGTCAGGGTGAGGCTGCGTCCCTGGCCCGGACTGAAGGCCGCGACCATCGCGCCGCCGAGCGCCTCGATGCGGGGACGCATCCCGGAGAGGCCGCAGCCGCAGACCGGGGCCGGCTCCTCCAGCGTGCTGCCGTTGTCGGTTATTTGCAGCGTCAGCTGGGGGCCGCCGCGCTGCAGGCTGACGCCCACTTCGGTGGCGCTGCCCTGGCTGGAGATGTTGGCCAGCACTTCCTGCAGCACCCGGTAGAGCAGGGAATCGGCTTCCACGCTGGCGGCGCCGGCCCGGCCTTCGCCCGGCGCCGCATCGAAGGTGTGGGCGATGCCCGTCAGGCGGCTGAATTCGTCGAGCTGGCGCGCCATCGCCGCGTCGAGGCGTTCGTTGGCGCCCAGCGGACGCAGGCCGTTGACCACCTCGCGCAGCGAGCGCAGCGCCAGGTCGAGGGTGCGCACCATGGCGCCGGCCTTCTGGTGCACCATCGGGTGGATCCCGTTACTGGCGACCTGCAGCAGCGACAGTTCGATCCGCAGCGACAGCAGGGTCTGGCCGAGGTCTTCGTGGATGTCGCGCGCAATGCGGTCGCGCTCGCCGTCGCGCATCACGTCCTGCTGGCGCACCACCCGCGACAGGACGGTCTGGGTGTCGGCCAGCAGGCTGTCTGCAAGCTGGCGGGCGCCGCGCTCGCGGGCAAGCTGGGAGGCGAGTTCGCGGCTGCGGTCGTCGGCATCGATGGCGCGGCGCAGCAGCAGGCAGATCGCGCCGCCCAGGCCTAGCAGCCACAGGATCGTGGTGACGGTCGACAGTCCCGGCGCACCCGGGGTACCCGGCACGATGGCGCCCACGGCGCAGGCGACGAGCATCGCGAGGGCGGGGATCCAGCCGGCTATCCTGGCAAGTGCGGTCTTCATGACGCTCCTTCCGACGGTTTATCAGAAATTTCCTCTAGTAAAGTTACCGCTTGTCGGAAGGCTGGATCTTGTCGGTAGTCAATACCTTTGTTGCATGCGGATTTCACGGATCGGCGGGCCTGGCCTCGGTCGGGGCCTCGGCAAGACGCCTGCTTGCACGGTATAATGGAAGGTTGACGAGAGGTTTACCGTGACTTACAGCATCAAAGAAATTTTCTACACCTTGCAGGGCGAGGGCGCCCATGCGGGCCGTCCGGCCGTGTTCTGCCGCTTTTCGGGCTGCAACCTGTGGACCGGCCGCGAGGCCGACCGGGCGACTGCGGTCTGCCAGTTCTGCGACACCGATTTCGTCGGTACCGATGGCGAGCGCGGCGGCAAGTTCCGCGACGCCGAGGCCCTCGCGCGCGAGATCGACAGCCTGTGGCCGGCGGCCCATACCGCCAGCAAGTACGTGGTCTTCACGGGCGGCGAGCCGCTCCTGCAGCTCGACGCCGCGCTGATCGACGCCATGCATGCGCACGGCTTCACGATCGCGATCGAGACCAACGGCACGTTGCCGGTGCCGCCCGGCGTCGACTGGATCTGCGTCAGCCCGAAGATGGGCTCGACGCTGGTGGTCGGGAAGGGCAACGAAATCAAGGTCGTGATCCCGCAGGCGAACCAGGACCTGGCGCGCTACGAGGGGCTGGACTTCGAGCATTTCTTCGTGCAGCCGATGGACGGGCCGCTGGCCGCGCACAATACGCGCCTGGCAATTGAGACCTGCCGACACAATCCGAAATGGAAGCTCAGCCTCCAGACGCACAAACTCCTACAGATTCCCTGACCACTTACCAAGCTTCTGCCGACCCGATGTTAACTATTACCCGCAAGCTCGAATTCGATGCCGGACACCGGATTCCCGACCATAAAAGCCAGTGCCGCAACCTGCACGGGCACCGCTACACGCTCGAGATCACCCTGGTCGGCGAGATCATCCAGGCCGAGGGCAACTCGGACAACGGCATGATCATGGACTTTTCCGACATCAAGGCGCTCGCCAAGGAGCACCTGGTCGACGTCTGGGACCATGCTTTCCTGGTCTACGAAAAGGACGACAAGGTGCGCGAGTTCCTCGCCAGCCTGCCCGGCCACAAGACGGTCGTGATCGACCGCATCCCGACGGTCGAGAACCTGGCGCACGTCGCCTTCGGCATCCTGAAGGCGGCCTACACCGACCGCTTCGGCACCGGCCTGCACCTGCACAAGCTGGTGCTGCACGAGACGCCAAACTGCTGGGCCGAGATCACGGATGCCTGAAGATTGCCCGATCCTGCCCGTGTCCGCCGCTGAGGCGCCGCTGCTCGACGGTTCGACGCTCGGCGCCGACCTGGCCGACGCCCGCTTCATGCGCCTGGCGCTGGCGGCCGCCGAGCAGGCGCGCCTCGAGGGCGAGGTGCCGGTGGGCGCGGTCGTCGTGAAGGATGGGGAAGTCATTGCGGTCGGCCACAACCAGCCGATCGGCCGCCACGATCCGACCGCGCATGCGGAAATCGTGGCCCTGCGCGCCGCCGCCGAGAAGCTGGGCAACTACCGGCTGCCGGGCTGCGAGCTGTACGTCACCCTCGAGCCCTGCGCGATGTGTTCGGGCGCCATGATGCATGCGCGCCTGGCGCGCGTCGTGTATGCGGCCAGCGACCCGAAGACCGGCGTGTGCGGCTCGGTGCTCGACCTGTTCGCCCACGAGGGACTGAACCACCACACCGAGGTGGTCGGCGGGATCCTGGCCGAGGAGGCCAGCGGCATGCTCAAGCGCTTCTTCGCCGAGCGCCGCGCCAGCGCGCGCCGGACGGTGGCGGGCTAGGCGCGCAGTCCGCGGCCGGGCGCGCGGCTCGCGCCGCGGACACCCTAAAAATGCTATGCTGGTTTCGCGCTGCCCGAATGGCTGCGCAGTGGCTGCAGTGGCCGCAGCGACAGGAGACCAGCCTTGTACCCACACGCACATCGGCGCCCGCCATCGGTGCCGGTCCAGATGCCATGCCGACGCTGACCGCCAACGGCATCCGCATCGCCTTCGACACCGCGGGGGACGCCAAGTCCACGCCGGTGCTGCTGCTGCACGACCTGGGCATGCAGCTCACGGCCTGGCCCGACGAATTCGTCGACGGCCTGGTCGAGCTGGGTTTCTACGTCATCCGTTTCGACCACCGCGATTGCGGGCTGTCCACCAAGTTCGAGCGGGGCGGCAGGCCGAACCGCGCCTGGAACTGGCTCAAGTCCACCCTGAAGCTGCCCCTGCGCGCGCCCTATGGCCTCGAGGACATGGCCATGGACGCCCTCGGCGTGCTGTCGGCGCTCGGGATCGCCAGGGCGCACCTGGTCGGGGTCGCAATGGGCGCGATGGTGGCGCAAATCCTGGCGGCGCGCCATCCGCAGCGCGTGCTCAGCCTCACCTCCATCATGTCGAGCAGCAGCCGGCGCGGCCTGCCGGGCCCGACTCCCGAAGCGCGCCTGGCCATGCAGCGCCGGCCCGCCAACCCGAACGACGTCGAGGCCATCGTCGACGCGTCGGTCGCGCTGTGGCAGGCGATCGGCAGCCCGGCCTATCCGACCCCCGAAAAGCAGTTGCGGCGCCGCGCCGCGCGCGCCCTGCGGCGCTGCCATTGCCCGGCCGGGGTGGCACGCCAGATGCAGGCGGTCGCCGCGGCGCCCGACCGCAGCGCGCTGCTGCGCTCGATCACCGTGCCGACCCTCGTCATCCATGGCGCCTGCGACCCGGTGGTGCCGCCGGCCTGCGGCGCCGACACGGCGGCCCAGGTGCCGGGCGCCCGCTTCGAGCTGATCGAAGGCATGGGACACGATTTGCCGGTCCAGCTCAACGAGCGCCTGCTCACCTTGATCGACTTCCATGCGCGCGGTAAGATGGCGCCGGACTCAACACCGCGCCTCTTCGTCAAACAGTGACCCATTTCTCTTTCGGTAACGCCTCGGGCCAGACCTTCCGCAATGCTCCCGGCGTCGCCATCGTCGCGCCTGCGGGCTGCGTCCCGGACCCGCTCGCGGTCGAACGCGGCATCGCCCGCCTCGAAGCCTATGGCTGCCGCGTGCACAATTACTACGACCATCAAGCCATCCACCAGCGCTTCGGCGGCACCGACGAGGCGCGCCTGGCCCAACTGTATGCCGCGGCCGACAACCCGGAGGTCCAGGTCGTGATGGCGGTGCGTGGCGGCTATGGCCTGACGCGCCTGCTCCCGAGCATCGACTTCGAACGCCTCGCGGCCAGCGGCAAGCTGTTCGTCGGCTATTCGGACGTCACCGCCCTGCAGATGGGCCTGATGGCGAAGGCGGGCGCGCTCAGCTATGCAGGGCCGCTCGTCGCCGGCGACTTCGGCGCGCCCGAGGCGGTCGACTTTACGCTGGAGAATTTCTGGCAGTGCCTGGCCGGCCCGACCCATACGATCATCGAAGCCGCCTCCGGCAACCCCTGCGTGGACGTGCGCGGCACAGTCTGGGGCGGCAACCTGGCCATGCTCTGCTCCCTTATCGGCACCGAATGGTTCCCGCGCGTCGAGGGCGGCATCCTGTTCGTGGAAGACATCAGCGAGCACCCCTACCGGGTCGAGCGCATGCTGCTGCAGCTGATGCAGGCCGGCGTGCTGGCGAGTCAGCAGGCCCTGGTGCTGGGCGATTTTTCCGGCTACAGGCTGGGCCCGCTGGACAATGGCTACGATTTCGAACCCATGGTCGCCTACCTGCGCGAGGTGCTGCCGATTCCCGTGATCACCGGACTCTCCTTCGGCCACATCGCGCGCCGGGTGACGATTCCCTTCGGCGCGACGGCCAGCCTGGTCTCGCACGACGAGGGTTTCAGGCTGACCCTCAGGGATTATCCGACCCTGGCCCTGGGCTGAGGAGAGCCAGGGCAGGGGCGGCAACGGTTCGAACGGCGCACGCGGGTGCGCCCTTGCCGTTCAGGCCACTGCCAACGCGACGCCCCCACCGGGCTCCTTTGCTTGCCCTGCGCCTCTTAGGCGCCGGCAAATGACCTCGCGGAATGTGCGTCATGCTCCCGGCGCGATTTGAGGCACCTCAATCGCAGGCGGGATGCGCTTCCTATACTCCACCTTCATCAAGAACGGCACCGCGCCTTTATGGCAGTGGCCGCCGACACCAGTGCCGATTGCCAGCTCGCCCTCCCCGGGCGGGACGGACGCGGAGCGCCAGGTGGTGCAAGAGGCAGATGCGGGGGCGGCCTGGCTGCGCCTGCCTGCCTGGAGGAGAACATCATGCCGGATACAGCGACGACACAGCAGTCACGATCCCACGAGCTTACGATGGCGCTCATGGGCATGGAAGACCCGATCATGGCGGAAACCCAGCGCGCGGAAATGCCGCGTGGCGGCGCGCACGTGCACGGCGAATTCAGCATCGAGAAGTTCTGCGAGGCTGGCGCGCTTACCTACACGCACGAGGACGCCCAGGGTTTCTGGGAATACCTGAACAAGTTTCATCCGACGAATTTCTGGTACCGGGACGACGGGGTGCGGGCCTGGGCTTACTACGAGGAGTTCGACAACTGGCAGGACACCTACGGCATGGACGCCGCGCTGGCGGTCTACCATTCCGGGCACGGCGGCATGGACGCGAACGGCGTGTTCTATGTGCCGATGGGCGCGAATTGGGGCGGCCTGGGCTGCACGGCCACCTCCGCGAACATGCGCATCGGCAACGAATACGCGCGCTACATCTTCTGGTCGACCTGCGAGTCGCTGCGCGTGCTCTCGGGACACAGCCCGATCCGTACCTGGGGCAACCAGCCCAGCCCGGGCTTTCGCATGATGTTCGGCTTCGAGACGGTCAGCTGGGACAATCCGAACTATGGCAAGAATTTCTGGAAATACTGGAACAACGGCAAGGAATCGCTGGGCACCGCCTGGCTGAAGGGGAGCTGGGACATCGCCCACGACCAGGCGCCCTCTGTCGTCGCCTGCGGCGCCACCGCGGAGGAAGCGAAGAACCGCGTCTTCAACGAAAACAAGCTGGAGTGGGGCGCGGTGAGCCACGCCTACTGGTGGTGGCGCTGGTACAACGTGGCGCGTTCGGCGCGCGCCGCCAGCCGCCGCATCCCGCGCGAGGCCCAGCTGGCCCTGCTGCGGCCGGCGGCCGCGAGCCTGGTCGAGCCCGGGCAGTTGGCCGACCGGTTCGGCTTCGCAGGCAAGGGACTGGCCGCCCAGCAGGACGGCAGCTTCCTTGCGCACAGCGGCGAGCGGCTCATTGCGCGCGACGAGCGCGGCGCCGTCGACGTGCGTTTCGCGCTGCCCAACCTCGACAACGAATCGGCGCTGCCGCTGGCGCGCGCGCGCAACCTGGCCGAGGACGCCATTCGCCAGTTCGACCTGGATCCCGGCAACAGCCTGGTGTTCGACCGCGTGCTGCTGTCGCAATCGGCCGGCGCCTCGCTGGCCGGCGACGGGCGGATCGAGCCGGGACACACCAGCGAGACCATCTTCCAGTATCGCCAGGTGATCAGCGGCATCCCGGTCATCACGCCGGACGCCGGGATCGTCCGGGTCGGGGTCGGTAACGACGGCAGCATCACGACGCTGCACAGCTCGCTGCGCGAGGTCGAGGGCCTGTCCTCGCAGGCCCGCACGGTGCCGCCGCAACCGCCCGAAGCGGGCCGCGGCGACGGCCCGGACATCCCGCGGCTGGTGGCGGGGGCAAGCGACGACGACGTCGACGCGCTGCTCGCCTCCGCCGTCGGCACGCGCCTGCGCGCCCTGGTGGCGGGCGGCGCCAACATCAACGGCGTCGAGAACGTTCCCGGCACCACCGAAGTCGGCTACCACTTCCACAACGGTTCGGGCGAGCTGGTGGCGCGCAAGGGCATCGAGGTCGATTTCGGCGGCGGCTACCGCAAGCGCTACTGGGTGCAGCAGACCATCTTCGGCTGATGCGATGACCCGCGATGAAGTACTGGGGCTGTGCCGCGCGGGCGCGGCCCTGTCGCTCAACGGCGCCGACCTCGCCGGCGCCGATCTCCACGGCCTGCCGCTCGCCGGCGCCGACCTTTCCTACGCCATGCTGGACGGGGCCAGCCTGCGCGGGGCCGACCTGCGCGGCGCGATCCTGTGGGCGGCGCGCGCACGCCGGGCCGACCTGTCGCAGGCCAACCTCGAAGGCGCGAAGCTGGGCACCGCCGACCTGTCCGGCGCCGACCTGCGGGGCGCCAGGCTGCAGGGCGCGTCCCTGACCGGCACCAACCTGCGCCAGGCCGACCTGCGCGGCGCCGACCTGCGCGGCACCCGGCCCGACCCCTCGCTCTGCCAGGGCGCGGCCGTCGACCCGGGGTGGCCGCCGCCTCCCTGATTCCCGGCGCGGCCAGCCCAGCCGCCGCCGTAAAACTGCCCTGGCAGGCTGCGCCGGCGCCTGCGCCGTCCTCGCGGCGTGCTAAAATACGCGGTTAATCGAAAACTCCGCTAGAGGTCCTACCAGTGCTCAGTACAGCCAATATCACGATGCAATTCGGCGCCAAGCCGCTGTTCGAAAACATCTCCGTCAAGTTTGGCGAGGGCAATCGTTACGGCCTGATCGGCGCGAACGGCTGCGGCAAGTCGACTTTCATGAAGATCCTCGGCGGCGACCTCGACCCATCGGCCGGCAACGTCAGCCTCGACCCGGGCGAGCGCCTCGGCAAGCTGCGCCAGGACCAGTTCGCCTACGAAGACGTGCGCGTGCTCGACGTGGTCATGATGGGCCACACCGAATTGTGGGAAGCGATCGCCCAGCGCGACGCCATCTACGCCAACCCGGAAGCGACTGACGACGACTACATGCGCGCGGCCGAGCTCGAAGGCAAGGTCGCCGAATACGACGGCTACTCGGCCGAAGCGCGCGCCGGCGAACTGCTGCTGGGCCTGGAAATCGCGAGCGAGCTGCACCATGGCCCGATGAGCGCCGTGGCGCCCGGCTGGAAGCTGCGCGTGCTGCTGGCCCAGGCCCTGTTCTCGAACCCGGACATCCTGCTGCTCGACGAGCCGACCAACAACCTGGACATCAACACGATCCGCTGGCTCGAAGACGTGCTGAACCAGCGTAACTCGACGATGATCATCATCTCGCACGATCGTCACTTCCTGAACCAGGTCTGCACCCACATCGCCGACATGGACTACGGCACGCTGAAGGTCTACCCGGGCAGCTACGACGACTACATGCTGGCCTCGACCCAGGCGCGCAACCAGCAGCTGGCGAACAACGCCAAGGCCAAGGAAAAGGTCGCCGAACTGCAGGACTTCGTGCGCCGCTTCTCGGCCAACAAGTCCAAGGCACGCCAGGCGACCTCGCGCGCCAAGCAGATCGACAAGATCAAGATCGAGGAATTCAAGCCGTCCTCGCGCGCCTATCCGTTCGTGCGCTTCGAAGGCGAGAAGAAGCTGCACCGCCTGGCCGTCGAGACCGAGGGCCTGACCAAGTCTTACGACCGCACGCTGTTCAAGAACTTCTCGATCATGGTCGAGGCGGGCGAGCGCATCGCGATCATCGGCGCCAACGGTGCGGGTAAAACCACGCTGCTGCGCTGCATCGGCGGCGAAGACATCACCGGCCTGTCGGCCGACCATGGCCGCATCAAGTGGGCCGAGAACGCGAACGTCGGCTACATGCCGCAGGATCCGACCGAGGAATTCATGAAGGACGACATCCTGACCGACTGGATGGGACGCTGGACGAAAGAAGGCGACGACGACCTGGCCGTGCGCTCGATCCTGGGGCGCCTGCTGTTCGGCGGCGACGAAGTCAAGAAGTCGGTGCGCGTGCTCTCCGGCGGCGAAAAGGGCCGCATGATGTACGGTAAGCTGATGCTGGGCCGCCACAACGTGCTGCTGCTCGACGAACCGACCAACCACATGGACATGGAATCGATCGAGTCGCTCAACATCGCGCTCGACAAGTACGAAGGCACCCTGATCTTCGTCTCGCACGACCGCGAGTTCGTCTCCTCGCTGGCCACCCGCGTGCTCGAAGTGAAGGAAAACGAAGTCGTCGACTTCCGCGGCACGTACGAGGAATACCTGACGAGCCAGGGCATTGCCTGATTTTGTGTTGTATTGAACGGGGCCCGCTCCCCGTAGGGTGGACGGCTCTGCCGTCCACGCGTTCAACACGTCGCGACTCTGTCGCTACGCTAATGTGAGACCAACATCGCATGAACATCCTGCCGATCAAAACCTACGAATACGACCACCCGCAAGGCGGCAATGCCTGCACGGCGCAAGCCTGGGCACGTACTCCCGAACAGCCGTCGCCCGCCGAAAAGGCCGAGCTGAAGGAACGCATCCGCCGCCTCCTGAAGGAAAAGGAAGCGGTGCTGGTCGCCCACTACTACGTCGACCCCGAACTGCAGGACCTGGCCGAGGAGACCGGCGGCTGCGTCTCCGACTCGCTCGAGATGGCGCGCTTCGGCCGTGACCACCAGGCAAAGACCCTTGTCGTGGCCGGCGTGCGCTTCATGGGCGAGACCGCCAAGATCCTGAGCCCCGAAAAAACCATCCTGATGCCGGACCTGGAAGCGACCTGTTCGCTCGACCTCGGCTGCCCGGCCGACGAATTCGCCGCCTTCTGCGACCAGCACCCGGACCGCACCGTCGTCGTCTACGCCAACACCAGCGCAGCAGTCAAAGCGCGCGCCGACTGGATGGTGACCTCGTCGATCGGCCTGGACATCGTCAAGCACCTGCACGAGCAGGGCAAGAAGATCCTGTGGGCGCCGGACCGGCACCTCGGCTCGTACATCCAGAAGCAGACCGGCGCCGACATGCTGCTGTGGCAGGGCTCGTGCATCGTGCACGACGAATTCAAGGGCATCGAACTCGACCTGCTCAAGGCCGAGCATCCGGACGCGAAGGTGCTGGTGCACCCCGAGTCCCCAAGCAATGTGGTGGCCCAGGCCGACGTGGTCGGTTCGACCACCCAGCTGATCAACGCCGCGCAGACGATGGATGCGACCACCTTCATCGTCGCCACCGACAACGGCATCCTGCACAAGATGCGCATGGCGGCGCCCGGCAAGCACTTCATCGAAGCGCCGACCGCCGGCAACAGCGCGACCTGCAAGAGCTGCGCCCACTGCCCGTGGATGGCGATGAACGGCCTGAAGAACCTGGCCGAGGTGCTGGAGTCCGGCGCCAATGAAGTCTTCGTCGACCCGGCCATCGGCCGCGAAGCCGTGCGCGCGATCGACCGCATGCTCGACTTTGCCGCCGCCAAGAAGGCGAAGGCGCTGCCGACCGGCGCGCTCGAGCAGAACACCCAACTGTTTTCGAATGTGGGGCCGGCATGACTACCCTCCGTAATCCCCACGACGCCTTCGACGACAAGCTGCAAGCATCGTTCGAGCAGAACATCCTCGCCGCGCTGCTGGAAGACGTTGGCACCGGCGACCTGACCGGCATGCTGGTTCCTCACCCGGCACGTGCTCATGCTCGTGTCCTTGTGCGCGAAGCCGCCGTGCTGTGCGGCGCGCCCTGGTTCGAGGGCGTGATGCTGGCCGTCGACCAGGACATCGAGATCGACTGGCAGTATGCCGAGGGCGACATGATGACGGCCGACTCGGTGGTCTGCACGATAGCCGGTTCGCCCCGTTCGCTGCTGACGGCCGAGCGCGCGGCGCTGAACTTCATGCAGCTGCTCTCGGGCGTGGCGAGCGCCACGCGCAAGTATGTCGACGTGATCGCGGGCACCAGCGCGGCCATCCTCGACACCCGCAAGACGCTCCCCGGCCTGCGCCAGGCGCAGAAGTACGCGGTGCGCGTCGGCGGCGGCAAGAACCAGCGCATGGCCTTGTACGACGGCATCCTGATCAAGGAAAACCATATCGCGGCGGCCGGCGGCGTGACGCGCGCGCTGGAAAACGCGAATGCGCTCAATGCCGGCGTCAGCGTGCAGATCGAAGTCGAGACCATCGCCCAGCTGGAAGAAGCGCTGGCGGCGGGCGTCAAGTCGGTGCTGCTCGATAACTTCAACCTCGACATGATGCGCCAGGCGGTGCAGGTCAACGGCGGCCGGGCGCTGCTCGAGGCGTCGGGCGGCATCAACATGGAGACGGTGCGGGCGATTGCCGAAACGGGCGTGGACCGGATTTCGATCGGCAGCTTGACCAAGGACGTGCGCGCGACGGATTATTCGTTGCGGATCGTCGGGTAAGCAGGTAGGTTGCTTGGAAGAGATGGGCGGGTTATCCCGCCCATTTTTTTGCGGTCAAACCCCGCTTTCGCTTGCCCGGGCGAGCGCCTCCGCCCGCGGACTGCGCAAAGCCACCGGCTCGCCGACCTGCGCCGCAATCGCATCGACCGCCGCCACGATCTGCTCGGGATGCGCGTAATGCACCATGTGGCCCACCCCCGGCATCAGGTGCAGCTCGCTCGAGCCCCGGCGGTCCTGGATCTCCTCGTGCAGCCGCTCCGAGGCTTTCGACGGCGTGACCACCTTGTCCTGGGTGCCGACCACGATCTGCACCGGCACCTGCAGCCGCTCGATGCGCTGCGACAGCGAGCGTGCCGCCGGGATCATCAGCGCCGCCTCGGCCGCGGCGGCGCGCACCTGCTTCGGGCGCAGCGCCATCCAGGGCGAGAGCTGGCGGAAGCGCTCGGCCACCGGGCGCGGCGCAAACATGTGCTTTGTCGTCAGCGGCCACATCAGGCGCGCGAACAGCGGCGTGATCGTGTGCCGCATCAGGTCGCCGATGATGGGGATGGCGGGCGGCGCCGCGACCGGCACGTCCAGGCGCAGGGTCGGGTAGTAGTAACCGGAGAGCAGCACCAGGCCGCGCACGGCGTCCGGCACCTGCAGGCCCATCGCCAGCGCCACCATCGATCCCCAGGAATGCCCGAGCACGATGGCGGAGTCGATCTTCAGCTCCTGCATTGCATGGTGCAGCAGGCGCGCCTGGGCGTCCGGCGTCCAGAGCGTGGTCCGCGGGCGCTCGCTGTAGCCGAAGCCGGGACGGTCGAAGGCGATCACGCGGTAGCGCTCGCTGAGCTTGTCGACCAGCCCGCTGTATTCGAAATCGTTGGCGTACACGCCATTGCCGTGCAGGAGCACCAGCGCCGGGCCGCTGCCGCGTTCGAGATAGTGCAGGCGCACGCCGTCGACCTCGACGAATTTGCCGCGCGGCGGGTTCTCCTGCTCGGCCTGGGCGGTCTTGCCGCGTACGAACAGCCAGGAGGCGGCCAGCCCGAGGCCGGCCACGATGGCGCGCTGGGTCCAGCGCTGGCGTGAGTCAACAGCTCTGACATCCTTGAGCGATCTTGTCAAAGTACTCCCCTTTGTCGGATGAGGCCGATCGGAACCGGCATGGTGTGCGCGTCGAGCAGTTGCACTACCCTCGGCAGCAGTTGCTCGGCGGAGGCCTCGATTTTCAGCGAGATCAGGTCGTCGGCACGGGTGCGGCCGAGGTTGACGGCGGCGATCGGCTTGCCGGCGTGGGCGGCCATCCGGCAGAAGCGAAAGCCGGAATACACCATCAGCGAGGAGCCGACGACGAGCAGCGCGTCGGCCGCTTCCATCTGCGCCAGCGCCAGGGCCGTGCGGGCGGGCGGCAGGGTATCGCCGAAGAAAATCACGTCGGGCATCAAGGTGCCGCCGCAATGGGTGCAAGCCGGCAGCTGGAAATCCTCGAGCGCTTCGGGTTCGATGTGGGCGTCGCCGTCGGGCAAGGGCGTGGCCATGGCGCCCGCCAGCAAGGGGTTCGCCTCGACCAATTGCGCCTGCACGGAGGCGCGCGGCACGCGCGACCCGCAGGCCAGGCAGTTCACCGAGTGGATATTGCCGTGCAGCTCGAGCACGGCATGGCTGCCGGCCTGCTGGTGCAGGCCGTCGACGTTCTGGGTGAGCAGGGAGCCGATCCGTCCGGCGGCCTCGAGCGCGGCCAGGGCTGCGTGCCCGGCGTTCGGGCGGGCGCGTGCCAGCACCGGCCAGCCGACCATGCTGCGCGCCCAGTAGCGGCGCTGCACGGCCTGCGAGCGCCGGAATTCGGGACCCTGGATCGGCTCCCTGCCGCGGCGTACGCCGTCGCGGTCGCGGTAATCGGGAATGCCGGACGCGGTGGACAGCCCGGCCCCGGTCAGCACCAGCGTTTTCGGATGGCGTTCCAGGAAGTCCGCGAGCGCGGACGCGCTGTCGCGTACTTCGCTGTCGCATACTTCATTGTATTGCGTAAAACCTTCGGCCATCGTGCGTTCTCCATTCGGATGGGATCGTAGCACCCTTGCCGGATCAGCCAGAACACGATTCCGTGGAGGACGATGTGCCGCGGAAAGGTCCTCAGCGCGCCGAGACCGCGATCCCGCCCACGATCAGCAGGAAAGCCAGCGCATGGTAGAGGTGTGGCGCCTCGCCGAGGAAGGCGGACGACAGCAGGGCCGTGAACAGCGGCGTCAGGTTCACGAAAAAAGCGCCGACCGTCGGCCCGGCCCGCTGCACGCCCGCACCCCAGGCGCGCATGGCGAGGATGGCCGGCCCGATCGCGACATACAGCAGGGCGGCTGCCACCGGCCAGCTCCAAGCGATGTCGACGCCCTTGATGGCCCATTCGGCGCCGCTCAGGCCGGCCGACCACAGCACGCCGAAGGCCACCTGGGCCAGCAGGAAGGCGGCCCAGTCGCCGCGCAATGCCGGCACGTCGCGCTGCTGCATCAAGAGCCAGCTGTAGAAGGCCCAGGCGATGGTCGCCAGGATCATGTAGAGGTCGCCCGGCACCAGGCGCAGGGCCGCCAGCTGTGCGAATTCTCCCCGGCACAGCACGACCAGCACGCCGGCGATCGAAAACACGGCGCCGGCGACCTGCTTGCCCCTGACCGGCACGCCGAAGAACAGGCGCCCGACCAGCAGCATCCAGACCGGCATGCCGGAGGCGACCAGGGTCACGTTGATCGGCGTCGAGGTTTGCAGGGCGAGGTATTGCAGCGAGTTGTAAAGGCCGATGCCAAGCAGGCCGAGCATGCTGTAGCGGCGCCAGTTGGCCAGCACGCCGTTTTCAGGCTTCAGGGCGGCGCGCCCCAGCGGCAGCAGGATCAGGAGGGCGATGGTCCAGCGCAGCAGGTTGAGCGTCATCGGCGGCACCGCCTCGCGCACGAGGCGCCCGACGATGGCGTTGCCGGCCCAGAGCGCGGGTGCAGTGGTGAGCAGCAGGGCGGTGGAGGTGGTGAGCTTGGTTTTCATGGATGCATGGAGCACGGCCCGCAGGGTTGCGGGCCGTGTTCAGGATAAGGGAAACCCGCCGGACGGGCTGTCCGAAAGCAGCTTCGGGGACGGCCCGGCCTAGCGGCGCGAGGGCGTCAGCACGCTCGGCAGCGCCTTCGGCAGGGTGTCCGGATAGTCGCGCGAATAATGCAGGCCGCGGCTTTCATGGCGCGAGAGCGCGCTGTTGACGATCAGCGCCGCCACGTCGACCAGGTTGCGCAGCTCCAGCAGGTCGCCAGTGATGCGGAAGTTGCGGTAGTACTCGTCGATCTCTTCCTTCAGCAGGGCGATGCGGTGCTGGGCACGCTCGAGGCGCTTGGTGGTGCGCACGATGCCGACGTAGTTCCACATGAAGCGGCGCAGCTCGTCCCAGTTGTGGGCGATCACGACTTCCTCGTCGGCATTGGTGACGCGGCTTTCGTCCCAGGGCGGCAGCGGCGGGTTCTCGACGCGCGGCGCGGACGCGATCTGGCTGGCGCAGGCGCGGCCGACGACCACGCATTCGAGCAGCGAATTGCTGGCCAGGCGATTCGCGCCGTGCAGGCCGGTGCAGGCGGTTTCGCCGACTGCGTACAGGCCGGGGATGTCGGTGCGCCCGGCGAGGTCGGTCACCACGCCGCCGCAGGTGAAGTGCACGGCCGGCACGACGGGAATCGGTTCCTTCGTGATGTCGATGCCCAGCTCCAGGCAGCGCGCGTAGATGGTTGGGAAGTGCTCCTTCAGGAATTCGGGGCTCTGGTGGCTGATGTCGAGGTGGACGTAATCGAGGCCGCGCTTTTTCATCTCGAAGTCGATGGCGCGGGCGACCACGTCGCGCGGAGCCAGTTCGCCGCGCTCGTCGTGGGCCGGCATGAAGCGGGTGCCGCCGGCCAGCGCCGCCTCGGGCGGCAGCTTCAGGAGGCCGCCTTCGCCGCGAATCGCTTCGGTGATCAGGAAGGATTTCGCGTAGGGGTGGTACAGGCAGGTCGGGTGGAACTGCATGAACTCCATGTTCGAGATGCGGCAGCCGGCGCGCCAGGCCATGGCGATGCCGTCGCCGGTGGCGGTGTCGGGATTGGTCGTGTACAGGTAGACCTTGCCGGCGCCGCCGGTGGCCAGCACCGTGTGCTCGGCCTCGAAGGTCAGCACCTGGCCGCTTTGCTCGTCCTGCACGTAGAGGCCGTGGCAGCGCGGCTGGCCGACCAGGTGCGGGATGCCGCCATGCACCGCGCCTTGCACGCCTTTGCCAGTCAATTTGTCGGAGGTGATGACGTCGATCGCGCAGTGGTGCTCGAACAGGGTGATGTTCGGGTGCGCGCGCACCTTCTGTTCGAGTGTGACCTGCACCGCGTGGCCGGTGGCGTCGGCGGCGTGGATGATGCGCCGCTGGCTGTGGCCGCCTTCGCGGGTCAGGTGGAAGCCCAGTTCGGCGCTGGCGTCGCGGGTGAAGGGCACGCCTTGTTCGATCAGCCATTCGATCGCGGCGCGGCCGTTCTCGACGATGTAGCGGGTGGCGGCTTCGTCGCATAGGCCGGCGCCGGCCACCAGTGTGTCGGCGATGTGCTGGTCGTGGCTGTCGCCGGAATCGAGGACGGCGGCAATCCCGCCCTGGGCCCAGTTGCTGGCGCCGTCCAGCAGGGCGCGTTTGGAAATGATGGCAACCGAGCGCGTCTGCGCAAGATGCAGGGCCACCGACAGGCCGGCGAGGCCGCTGCCGACGATTGCAACGTCAAATTTCATGGCAAGTCTAATATTTGTACAGAAGCATCACTATAGACGATTTGCGTCGGATGCGTCCTGCGGCGGCTCCGCGTCGCCTGGGGCCTACCAGGAGGTGAGCCAGCTGGCGCAGGCAAAGGCGACCGCCTCGCGCCAGGCGCTGCCGCCGGAATCGGCGCAGCCGGCGATCTCGATGCGGCGGCTGCGCGGGCCCTGGTGCTCGAGGGCGCAGGTGGTGCCGGCGCCATTCCCCGGAGCGCTGCCGGCCGCCACCAGCAGGACGCGCCCGCCGAAGAGGCCGGGCGCGGCCTCGGGCAGCCCGGGCGCGGCGGGCTTGGCGGCGCGGCGCAAGGCCGCGGCGCGGCGGAACAGCCGCTGTGCGACCGAGCGCGGGCCTGCGCGCGGCGTCCCGGCCACCGCGGGCGGCAACAGCGGATCGAGCAGGGCCAGCCCGGTGACGCGGGCATCAAGCGCGGCATAGGCGGCGGCCAGCGGGGCCGCGTCGCCGGGCGCGAGGATGACAGATTCTTTCATTTCGGGCACGTGAATGAAAAATTCTTTCATGGCCGCTTCGAGATCCTCGGCCGCCTGGTCGGGGCCGCGGCTGGCGAGGTCGCCTTCGCTGTCGCCATAGCCGCGCCGGTCGAAGCGCATCACGGCGATGCCGCGCCCCGCCAGAATCCGCGACAGCAAGGTGAACTGGCGGTGGCTGCCGGCGCGGTACTGGGTGCTGTCGGGCAGGACCAGCATGCCGCGCATGAGCGGGCGCTCGGGTACGTCGACGATGCCGATCAGGCCGACACCGCTGGAATGGAAGCGCAGGGCGCGCTGTTCGAGTTTCATGCCGGGTCTCCGGAAAACAGGTCGCAGGTGGCCGCGCGCAGCTCCACGCAGTCGAGTTCGCCCGTGCCGTTCCAGCCCGGCGCGCCGTCGAGCGCATGGAAATGCAGGGCCACCCCGCCTGGCGCCCAGCGCTCGGCCAGGCGCGCGGCGCTGGCCGCGGCCCGCAAGGGCGCCGCGCCGTGCGCGAACCAGTGCACGCTGCAGGGCGGCAAGTTCAGGCTGGCGGCGTCGCAGGCGTCCACCGCCTTGACCAGCGGGACCGCGACTTCATAGCCGCCGACCTCGATGGCGCCATGCACGGCGAGCTGGGCGCGCAGAGCCGCCGTGCTGCGCGGAGCGCCTGGCGCCGGGTCGCGCAGTTGCGGCGACCTGCGCAGGAATTCGTTGATGCAGGCGCGCCCGCTCATGAACGGCTGCCACAACAGGATGCGGCGCGGCTGCAGCTGCCGGGCGGCGTCGAGCGCCAGCAGGCCGCCGAGGCGCACGCCCCACAGCGTCAGCGGCCCGCTGTCGCGTTCGGCCAGCCAGGCGGCGGCGATGGCGAGGTCGTCGTGCCAGATCTGCCAGCGGCCGGCGTTGAATTCGCCGCAGCTGTCGCCGCAACCGAAGAGGTCGATTTGCAACACCGTGTAGCCGAGCGCCGCAAACGCGCGCGCCTGCTGGGCGGCCATGCGCCGCGTCCGGTTCAGCTCCTCGGCGAAGGGATGCACGTAGAGAATGGCGCCGCGCGGGGCGACCTGGGGATTCGGCGCGTGGTACAGGCTGAAGCGCGTGCCCGGCCTGGCATCGAAGAAAAACGGCTCCACGCGGGGCGTGGTCAGCAGCGGCGCGTTCATGGACTGGCGTCTCCTGCACTCGGTTGTCGTGTTGCACGGTTGGCGCGTGTCGAAGCCGGATCGGCGGTGTCACGATCGTGCATTTATGTCAATTAGACACGCGTGCCACCGCCGGATGTTGCGCGCTGACAGGAGCAGCGACAGGCGTGTTGTTGACCCTGATCAATAGCCCGTTTGCAGTTTTTCTGAATCATAGGTTTCTTTTGAGCATGATCGGAGGAACCCATGGCCCAGCTGGCCCACGAACTGGTGGACGAGGCGGCCGCGCGCACGCCGGCCGCCACCGCCTTGCGCCACCGCGCGCAGCGCATCAGCTATGCGGCGCTCGCCGCCAGCGCCGCCGCGGTCGCCTCCGCCTTGCGCGCCTGCGGCGCCGGGCTCGATGAACGCGTCGCGCTTCGCCTGCCGGACTGTCCCGCCTTCGTGGCGGCGCTGCTGGGGACCTCCGGCGCCGGCTGCGCCGTCGTCCCCATCGACCCCAAGCTCGACCACGCCCGCTGCGCCGCGCTGCTGCGCGACTGCGGCGCGGGCATCCTCATCATCGATGCCGCCGACCTCGCGTCCCTGGGGACCGTACTGCCCGGCTGCCCGATGCTGCGCACGGTGGTCGTCCACGGCGGCGCCGCCCCGGCCGACACGTCTCAGCGCACGCTCGAGTGGGATGCCTTTCTGGCCCTGGCCGCCGCCGCCCCGGCGGCGCCCGCGGCTGCCTCGCTGGCGGCACTGTTGTATCGCATCGACGCGGCTGGCGCGCCGCGCGGCATGGCCTTGTCGCACCGCAACCTCGTGGCGGGCGCCCAGTCGACCCTGCGGTGTGCCGGGCTGGAGCCGGGCGGCCGGGTGCTGGCCGCGCTGCCCCTGCACAGCGACCATGGCATCAATGCCTTGCTGGCGACCTTCGCCGCCGGCGCGGCGCTGGTGCTCGAGCCCGAGTGCGCCCACCCGGACGGGAACGGCGCCGGTGCGCTGGCGCGCCTGCTCGGGCGCGGCGCCGTCGACTGCCTGTTCGCGTCGCCCGCCGCCGCCAGGATGCTGATTCGGGTCGACCTCGGCCACGCCGCCGCCCACCTGCGCACCCTGGTGTGTGCCGGCGGCGGCCTCGATCGCGGCGCGCTCGACGCCCTGCGGCATGCGCTGCCGCGCGCCCGGATCCACCTGCTGTACGACATCGGCGACGCCTGCCGCTCGACCAGCCTGATGCCGGCCGCGCTCGACGAACGCCCCGGCACGATCGGCCGCGCGCTGCCGTATTCAGAATGGCGGGTGCTGCGGCCCGACGGCCGCGAATGCGCTGCCGGCGAGACCGGAGAGCTGGTGCGCTGCGGCGCGCTGGTCACGCTCGGCTACTGGAACGACCCGCAGCGCACGACCGCGCACTTCCGCGCGCTGCCGCCGCCGCCCGGGCTGGTGCGGCGCGAGACCGGCTACTTTCCGGGCGTCGCCGCGCGCAAGGACAGCGAGGGCTTCCTCTATCTGCTTGATGCCCGCAGCGACGTCATCGTCACCCAGGGCTACCGCGTCAGTCCGCGCGACGTCGAAAAAATCGTGGTCGGCACCGGGCTGGTGGCCGAGGCGGCCGCGATCGGCGTCGCCCACCCAAGGCTGGGCCAGGTCATCGCCGTGCTGGCCACGCCGCGTCCGGGCGCGCGGCTTGATTCCACGATCCTGTTCGGCGCCTGCCAGGCGCGCCTGCCGCGCTACATGCTGCCGGCCATGGTCGACGTGCGGCGCGCGCCTCTGCCGCGCGCCGGCGACGGCCAGATCGACCGCGCCCTGCTGGCTGGCGAACTGGCTCCCCTGTTTGCCGAGGTGACGCCATGACCGGGCTGTGCGGATGGTTTTCGAACGAGCCGGCCGCCTTGCCGCTGGCCGACATGGCCGCGCCGCTCGACGGCGGACCGGCGCTGCGCACCGCCGCCCACAGTCTCGGCGCCGCGGCGCTCGCCGGCCACGCCGACGAAGTCTCCCTCTATATGGAAGACGGCCTCCTGATCGTGCACTGGGGCGAGCGCGTCGAGGAGCTGGCGCGGCTGTGGCGCAGCCATGGCGCCCAGGCCTGTGCCGCGCTGTCCGGGCACTTCGCCTTCGCCATCCTCGACGAGCGGCGCGCGGAGGCGCTGCTGGCGGTCGACCGCTGCGCCACCCGGCCCCTGTTCTACCAGGTGGTCGGGCGCACGCTGCTGTTCTCCAGCAGCATGGAAGCACTCGCGCGCCATCCCGGCGCCTGCGCCGAGCTCGATCCCCAGGCACTCTTCGACTACCTGTACCTGAACGCGGTGCATGGCCCGCGCACCATGCATGCGGGCAGCCGCCGGCTCGCCCCGGGCGAATGCCTGCACCTGCGCGGCGGCCGCGTCGAGCGCCTGCACTACTGGCGCATGCGCTATACCGAGCATGCGCCGCAGCCCGCGCCGCAGGGCGCGCTGGTCGACGCGCTGTCCTGCGGGATCAAGGCCGCGGCCGGCCAGCACCGGGCCGGCGTCCAGCTTGCCAGCGGCGCTGGCGGCATGCTGCTGGCGGCGCTGCTGGGACGGGTCACCGGCGCGCCCTGCGCCACCTACACGGTCGGCTTCGGCCGGCAGGCGGACTCCATGCTTAAGCGCGCCCGCACGGCCGCATCGAAACTGCACACCCGGCACCGCGAGACCGTGATCGACGCCGACGACGTGGCCGACGCCGTCGCGGCCCTGGCCCTGGCCTCGGACGGACCCTGCGGCGAGCCGGCCGCGGTGGCGATGCTGTTCGCGGCGCGCATGGCGCGCGAGGACGGGGTGCGCCGCCTGGCCGGCGGCTTCGGCGCGGCGCAGCTGTTCGGCTGCAGCCGGCGCTACGCCGGCCTGGCGCGCGCCGGACGCTACGAAAGGCTGCCTGGCGCGCTGCGCCAGTTGCTGATCGAACCGCTGCTGTTCAAGGCCGGCGCCAGCCTGCCCGGCGCTTTTGCCCGGCTGCGTGCGCGCATCGAACGTTCGATGGCGCCGGCGCCGATGCGGCTGCGCCACGCGAATGCGCTGCTGGCCCATGGCGCCGCCGCCGTGTTCGAGCCGGGCTTCCTGGAACTGGTCGACCCCGATGCGCCGGGCGCCGCCCAGGAGCAGGCCTGGTGGCTGGCGCAGGCGCGCAGCAGCGTCAACCGCTCGGTCGACCTGGAACTGCAGGGCGACCTGCCGTGCCGCCTGCTGCCCGCCTTCAGCGCCGCATGCGCCGCGAACGGCGTGACCCCGGCCTTTCCCTACCTGCACGACGCGGTGGTGGCGATGTCGGCCAGTCTGGCCCCGCACCTCAAAACCGCCGGCGGCGCGCGCGAACTCTTCACGCGCGCCCTGCGCGAGGCCGGCTGCAGGCTGGCGCCGGCACGCGACCCGGCGCCGCCTTTGCCCTTCGGCGCCTGGCTGCAGGGCGATCCGCGCCTGCGCGCGCTCGCCTACGACAGCCTGGCCGCCTTCGCCAAACGCGGCATCGTGCGCCGCGAGTTCATCGACTTGCTGCTGGCGCGCCGCCTGCCCGAGGAACCGGCGCTGCACGGCCAGGTCGTCTGGCAGCTGATGATGCTCGAGGCGTGGTGCGCGCGCCGCCGGCATGGCGCCTTTGCGATCGATGGCGCGTCCCGCGAGACGCAGCCGGCCTGAATGTGCCGCCGCCGGGCACGGCCCGGCGGTATCCATCGACGAGTAAAAGCCTCAGGCGGCGGCCAGCGCGTCGTAGACCGCCAGGTAGCTGCGCGCCATCGCCGGTAGGCTGTGATGGGCGATCACCTGGCCGCGGGCGCGGGCGCCGTGGCGCGCACCCATTTCGGGGATGCGGCAGTAATCGGCAATCGCGGCGGCCATGACATCGGGCGACATCGGCGGCACCAGGATGCCCGTCAGTCCCGGCTGCACCAGTTCCTTGTGCACCCCGACCGAGGTTGCCACGACCGGCAGCCCGGTCGCCATCGCTTCGAGCAGCACCTTGCCGCTGCCTTCGGCAATGGCCGGCAGCACCATCAGGTCCATCGCCCGCAGCAGGCGGGCGGTGTCGGCGCGCTCGCCCGGCAGCCAGGCGCGATGGCTGGCGCCGGCGCGCTCGAGCATGGCCTGGCATTCGGCGCGCATCGGCCCGTCGCCGACGATCAGTAGGCGTAGTCGCGCGTGCGCCGGGTGCGGCGAGGAGATCAGGCGCAGGAAGGCTTCGACCAGGGTGGTGTCGTTGTTGGCGTCGTCCATGCGCCCGACGCTGCCGATGACGAAGGCGTCGTCGCGCATGAAGCCGTCCGGCCCGACGGCCGCGTGCGGCCCCAGGCGCGGATGGAACTCGAGGCTGTCGACGCCGTGCGCGATGTGCGACACCCGCGAGGGCTCGGCGCCGACCTGTTCGATGAGCCAGCGTTCCTGTTCCGCGCTGGCGGCGATGTAATGGCTGACCAGCGGCCGCAGGACACGGCGCAGGCCGCTGCTGGCCAGGTGGCGCAATGCCGGGCGCGAAGCGAGGCGCAACGAAGGGTGCAAAGTAGGGCGCAGCAACGCGGATTGCTCCTGGCGGCGCGGCTCGAAGGGTCGCGACCGTATTCGCCGTGCACGCGCAGCCGTACGCCCGCCAGCGCGGCGGCCAGCTGGCCTTCGAGGCCGCCGAGGTTGCGGGTGTGGACCAGGTCGGGACGCAGCTGGCGCAAGGTGCGCACCATGCGCAGGAAGTGGCCGGGATCGGCGCCCTCGCGCCGGTGCAGGTCGATCACCTCGACGCCGTGCTCGCGCAAGTGCGCATGGAAGACGCTGTGCTCGCGCAGGCACAGCACGGCATGGCGGTAGCGTTCGGCCGGCGTATGCTTGACCAGGTCGAGCAGGGCGGGACCGGCGCCAGGGGCGTCGAGCCGGTTCACGACGTGGGCGACCAGCCGCGGCTCGTCGAGCGGGCGGGCCAGGCCGGAGGGTGGGCGGTTACCCATGGCGCGTGTCCGGTGGAGAGGCGCGTCCGCCAGGAAGGAAGCCGGGTTTCATGGCTGCGCAGCGAACGAAGGTGGCGGGAACCCCGGCCCGCTGGAGCGAACGAACAGCATTGCAGAGTCTCCGGTGGAAGCTTCAAAAAGCAAGCTTGGCAAAGCCAGTGAAAGCCCGGCGGCGGCACGGTCGCAAGGCCGTCCGGCGATTATATGGCTGCGCCGCCGGCGCATTTGGCGACACGGTGCGACCCTTGATACCTGTCAAACGACGCATTTATCCACGCAACGCTGCGTGCCGCACGCGCCCCAGACCCCGCATCAAATGCGCAATGCTTGTGACAAATTTCTCCGGAGCTTGACCTAGATTCAGATGGTAAAGATCTGTGCAGAACCGCGGGAACTGCGCTACTGCTGGGCTTGTCTCAATCGAAGCTGATCGTTTTGCAGCTAGACCGTTTTCGCCAATGACGGCGGGACGCCATCTTCGAAGGAGACACCATGCTGGTAGATGAAATGCCGATCGCAAGCTTCCGAACCCCCACCGCCGCCCCGGCGAGCGCCCCGGCGGCGCCCCGGGCCCACCCATCCGCCGCGGGCGCGGCCCAGCCCGTCCATCCCGCCTCCCAGGTATGCAATGTCCGGCTTGCGATCTCGGCCGAGCGCCACGCCGACGCCGGCGTCCTGCTGCAGCGGATGTATGCCTGGCGCGGGTATGCGGTCGAGGCAGGAACGCGCCGCGAGGGCAACACCTTTACCCTGTACGCGGAAACCGCCGGCGAACTGGTCGGCACGGTGAGCCTGTGCCTCGAGCGCGACGGCCTGCTGCCGGCCGACGCGCACTTCGGCGACAGCCTGGCGGCCCTGCGCGCCCAGGGCCGCCGCCTGTGCGAGCCCTCGCGCCTGGCCATCGACAAGGGCATGTCCAAACGCGTGTTCGCCGCGCTGATGCATATCGCGCACCTGTACGCCTCCCGGCTGCATGCGTGCACCGACTACGTCATCGAGGTCAACCCGCGCCACGTCGCCTTTTACCGGGAGGTGCTGGGCTTCACGGAACTGGCCGGCGAGCGCCACTGCAGCCGGGTCGGCGCCCCGGCCGTGCTGCTGCGCCTGCCCATCGCCCACATGAGCACCCAGATCGCGCAATGGGCCGGCCGGACCGGGCCGCAGGAGGATCAACAAGCACAACAGCGGGCCGGCCGTTCCGTCTATCCCTATTTCTTCCCGCTGCGCGACGAAGCGGCAATCACCGCGCGCCTGGCGGCGCTGTGTACGACGGGAGAACGCGCATGAGCAAGCTGAACGATGTACATCACCTGCAGCGCGATACCGGTGTCGACGAAGCGCTCGCCGCCATGGCGGCCGTGGTCGGCGCCGTGCATCTGGCCAGCGACGACCGGACCCGCGAACGCTACGCCCGCAGCACGGCCGCGCGCCCGGTGCTGCCGCTGGCGGTGGTGCGTCCCGGCAGCGCCGGCGAAGTCGCGCAGCTGGTCAGGATCGCCGCGCGCCATGCGCTCGCCGTCTACCCAATCAGCACCGGCAGGAACTGGGGCTACGGCGACGCCTGCGCGGTAGGCGCCGGCCAGGTCCTGCTCGACCTGTCGCGCATGAACCGGATCGTCCAGGTCGACCCGGAGCTGGCCTATGCCGTCATCGAGCCCGGGGTCACCCAGCAGCAGCTGTCGAGCTATCTGCGGGAACGCGGCCTGCCGCTGTGGGCCGACTGCACCGGAGCCGGGCCCGACACCAGCTACGTCGGCAACATCATGGAGCGCGGCTTCGGCCATTCGCCCTACGGCAACCGGCTGCAGCACGTGGCGGGCATGGAAATCGTGCTGGCCGACGGCGAGGTCCTGAAGACCGGCTTCGGCCACTACCGCAACGCGCGCACCGCCCACCTGTTCCAGTACGGGGTCGGCCCCTTCCTCGACGGCCTGTTCACCCAGTCGAACATGGGCATCGTTACCCAGCTGGGGATCTGGCTGATGCCGAAAGTCGAGTGCGTCAACCACTTCCTGTGCAGCGTCCCGGCGCACGCCGACATCGCTGCGGTCGTGGACGCCCTGCGCCCGTTGCGCCTCGACGGCACGCTGCGCAGCATCCTGCATATCGGGAACGACATGCGCGCCCTGAGCGGCAGCGGCGTGTTTCCGCGCGCCCGGGTGCCCGAGGGCGCCCGCCTGCCCGATGCGCTGCGCGGGGCGATGTGCCGCGCGGCCGGGGTCCAGGCCTGGACCGTGTCCGGCGCCCTGTACGGCTCGCACGCCCAGGTGGCGGCCGCGCGCGCGGCGCTGCGCCGGGCCCTGCGCGGCACGCCGGCGCGCACCGTCTTCATCACCGAGCGCAAGCTGCGCATCGGCGCTGTCGCGGCCCGCCTGTTTGGGGAGAGCGCGATGGGGCGCCGGCTGCGCTCCCGGCTGGAGATCGCCGGGTCGCTGTTCGGGATGAACCACGGCACGCCCAGCGGCCGCTTCCTGGCCGGCGCCTACTGGCGGCGGCGCGGCGGCTTGCCGCAGGACTTCCCGCAGGCCGCCGACCCGGCGCGCGACGGTTGCGGGCTGCTGTGGGTGTCGCCGGTGCTGCCGATGCGCGGCGCCGACATGCTGGCGGTGCACGACCTGGCCCGCACCGTGTTCTGGAAACATGGCTTCGACCTGTTCGCCACCTTCAGCATGATCAACGAGCGGGCGCTGGGCGGGGTGCTGACGGTGGCCTACGACAAGGAAGATGCCGAGGAAACGGCGCGCGCCCGCGCCTGCCACGACGAGGTATTCCAGAAGATGATGGACGCCGGCTACATCCCTTACCGCGTCGGCAACCAGGCGATGGGCCGGCTCGATCCGGAGGGCGACACCTACTGGCGCACCGTGGCCCGCATCAAGGCCGCGCTCGACCCGGCGGGCATCCTCGCGCCCGGACGCTACGAGCCGGGCGTGGCGCGCACAGTGACGTAGGGCGCGGCGCCTTGGAGCGTTCGGCTGCGCACGGAATCGGGGGCCGAAGCGTCCTAGTATCGGGGTTCACTTAACTTGAGGAGAAACCATGTCCACGAACGCTACCGCGCAGGCGGCCGCGCTGGCCGACAAGATCCGCTCGATGCGCTTTGCGATGTTTACCACCGTCGACCAGCACGGCCACCTGATCAGCCATCCGATGACCAACCAGGAGACGGACGAGCAGGGCGGGCTGTGGTTCTATACCTCGATCCATGCCCCGCTGTGGCAGAACATCGCCGTCCAGCCCGAAGTCAACGTGAGTTTCGCCCAGCCCGACGACAGCCTGTATGTGTCGATCAGCGGCACCGCCGAGCGCGTGGTCGACCGCGAACGCATCCGCGCGCTGTGGAATCCGATGGTGCAGGCCTGGTTCCCCCACGGCCCGGACGACGAGCACGTGGTGCTGGTGCGCGTGGCGCCGCACAGCGCCGAATACTGGGACTCGAACGACAGCAAGATGGTACGCCTGTTCCAGATGGCCAAGGCGGCCGTGACCGGAACCACCCCGGACGTCGATCCGGGAGAGCACGGCATGATCAAGCTGTAAGGATCAGGCTGTAAAGCTCAGCGCGGCGGCAGGTCGTCCTGGGACTGGTTGGCGCCGGTCTCGGGGCTGCCGAGGCCGGTCCCGGTGCCCCCGCCTTGCTCGGCGCGGGTATCGAGCGATCCGCGAGAGCCGGTCTGCACGTCGCTCTCGGTCGGCTGCGCCTGCTTGGGGGACTGCGGGGAGGCGGGGCGCTGGCCCTCGATCTCGCCGTGGCTGTGCGTCAGCTGTTCGCCGCCGCTGCCGCCGGTTTCCGCCTGGGTCTCGTGCGCCGGAGTGGCGCCGGCCTGGCCGCTGGTCGCGCCGCCCACACCGATGGTGGTCGAAGCGTCCTGCTGGCCGCTCCCCTGGTTGGTGCCCGTCGTGTTCGAATTCGTTCCCATCCTGATCTCCTGTAAGCAAGCTGGTGACGATGATACCCCCGCCGGGTGCCGGCACGATTGGAGCGTGCGCCCTCAGAGCTTCTGCTCGTAATGCTTGAAGACCGTCGTCTTGCCGTCCTTTTGCACCAGCAGGACGTCGTAGGGATCGCTGCGCGGTCCTTCCATGCCGGGCGAACCCAGCGGCATCGCCGGCACCGCCAGCCCGGTCGCCTTCGGTTTGCTGCCCAGCAGGCGCTTGATGTCGGCCGCCGGCACATGGCCTTCGATCGCATAGCCGCCGACGCGCGCGCTGTGGCAGGAGCCCAGGGCGTGCGGGATGCCGAACTTCTGGCGGTAGTCGGTCGGGTTCTCGACGTCGTGCGCCTTGACCGTGAAGCCGTTGTCCTCGAGGTGCTTGACCCAGCCCTTGCAGCAGCCGCAGCTGGCGGTCTTGTAGACCTCGATGACAGGTTGCGCCGCCCCCGCGAGGGCAGGCAGGGCGATCAGGGCTGCGGCGGCGGCCGTCAGGAAACGTGGGCGCGACATGGGTTTTCCTCCATTGGAACAGGCAAGTACAGGATGGGCGCCGTGCCGCCAGCGGGCAGGGCGCGACAACCCGCATGGTACACCAGCGCCCCCGCAGGCCCGGACGGGTCCATAATCGGTGTGTCACTTCCATGGAGAGGCCAGTGAAGCAGCCCCTGCGCCGCGCGCGCACTCCAGCCAGGCGGGTCCGGCCATGACCTGGGCGCTCGCCTCGGCCCTGGTCCTGCTGGTCCACCTGGCCTTCGTCCTGTTCGTCGTCCTCGGCGCACTCCTGTTGCCGCGCTGGCCGCGCCTCGTGTGGCTGCACCTGCCGGCCGCCGCCTGGGGCGTCTTCATCGAACTGAGCGGCCGCGGCTGTCCCCTGACGGGGCTGGAGAACGCCCTGCGCCTGCGCGCCGGCTTGGAGGGCTACACGGAAAGCTTCGTCGAGCACTACATCCTGTGGCTGCTGTATCCGGGCGGGCTGACGCGCGAGGTCCAGCTGGTGCTTGCCGGCGCCGTCGCCGCGATCAACCTTTTCCTGTACGGCTGGGTGCTGCTGCGCGCCTCGCAGCGGCGTGCCGGGAAGCTGCCGGCCGGGCCGCGTTCGTCCCCCTGAAATTGGCCGCGCACGGCTTGCCGTACGGCGTGCTTGCTCAACAGGGGTTGACGGAGCAATAATGCGGATGTGCTGGCTTATTGTTATCGCTTTTTGCGCCCGCTCGTAAAGACGCGGACGCAAACAGGGTAGGTCGATCGGCGCTTGTGGCATCGCGGGCGCTCTCCCCAGGGTCCGATTCGCTTTCCCGATTGTTGGGAGGCCGGGCGGTGCGCGCAGGGCAGGACATTGGGCCAGCGGATGGACGGTAGCACGGCAGCAAAGTGGGGAAAGTCGACCGGCAGGCCGGCGCCTTTCCTGGGAGGAGGACGATAATGAAAAACAGGAGAACACGTAGTGAGCTTATTTAGGACGAAAAATCTCGATACCATGGTCGCGGACAGCCGCGCCCCGGGCGGGTTGAAAAAGGTCCTCGGACCGATAGACCTGATCCTGATGGGTATCGGGGCAATTGTCGGCACGGGTATCTTCGTGCTGACCGGCACGGGCGCGGTGACGGCCGGCCCGGCGCTGACCCTTTCCTTCATCATCGCTGCCGTGGCCTGCGGCTTTGCGGCGCTGTGCTACGCGGAATTCGCGTCCTCGGTGCCGGTGGCCGGATCGATCTATACCTATTCCTACGTCACCCTGGGCGAACTCGTCGCCTGGATGATCGGCTGGGACCTGCTGCTCGAATACGGCCTGGCCACCTCGACGGTCGCCGTGGGCTGGTCCGGCTACTTCCAGTCGCTGCTCGAAGGTTTCGGCATCATTCTGCCGGAAGCGCTGCGCGCGGCCCCGGGCGCCAAGCCTGGCGTGGACACCCTGTTCAACCTGCCCGCCTTCCTGATCATGATGGTCCTGACCTGGATGCTGTCGCTCGGCGTGCGCGAATCGGCGCGCGTGAACAACATCATGGTGCTGATCAAGACCGGCGTCGTCCTGCTGTTCATTTTCGTCGGCGTCGGCTACGTCAAGCCTGACAACTGGCAGCCGTTCATGCCCTTCGGCGCCGGCAGCGTGATGAGCGCCGCGGCCCTCGTGTTCTTCGCCTTCATCGGCTTCGATGCCGTGACCTCGGCCGCCGAGGAAGTCAAGAACCCGTCCAAGGACCTGCCGATCGGCATTATCGGTTCGCTGGCCATCTGCACCGTCCTGTACGTGATCGTCTCGGCGATCATGACCGGCATCGTCCCGTTCATGAACTTCAAGGGCGTCGACCACCCGGTCTCGCTGGCGCTGAAGTACGCCGGCCAGGACTGGGTCGCCGGTTTCGTCGACCTGGCCGCGATCCTGGGCATGAGCACCGTGATGCTGGTGATGGCCTACGGCCAGACCCGCATCCTGTACGCCATGTCGCGCGACGGCCTGCTGCCGGCCAAGCTCTCGAGCGTGCACCCGAAATACGGCACCCCTTACTTTGCCACCTGGCTGGTCGGCATCGTCTTCGGCCTGATCGCCGCCGTGGTACCGCTGGACGTGCTGGCCGAGCTGGTCAACATCGGCACCCTGGCCGCGTTCTCGCTGGTTTCGCTGGCCGTCATCATCCTGCGCAAGAAGCGTCCTGACCTGCCGCGCGCCTTCCGTTGCCCTGGCGTCCCGGTCGTGCCGGCCCTGGCCATCCTCTTCTGCCTGACCCTGATGTCCTTCCTGAGCTGGCACACCTGGGTCGCCTTCGTGGTCTGGCTGGCGCTGGGCCTGGTGATCTACTTCGTCTACGCACGCCACCATTCGAAGCTGAACGGCAAGCAGGCGTAATCAAAGGGAGCGAGCCCGGTTCGCCGGGCAGTTCGATCAACCCGACCGTGGCCTGCGCCGCGGCCGGGTTTTTTATTGCACGGCGCGCTCGGCCGCGAGCTGCCCGACCCGCACCGGCAGCGCCCCGCGCGCGGCCATCTCGGCCAGCGCCCGCTCGCCGTCGCCCGGTTTCACGTCCACCGGGCGCATCGCGTCAACGGCGGCCAGGACCTCGAAGCCGTTCGTGCGCGCGTCCAGCACGGTGTTGAGCACGCAGTAGTCGGTGGCGAGGCCGCACACCACCACGCGTTCGATCCCGCCCGCGCGCAGCCGCTCGGCCAGGCCGGTGCCGTTGAAGGCGGAATAGGCGTCCACATCGGCCGTGTCCGCCTTCGTCACGACGACCGCATCCGGCGGCAGCTCGAGCTCATCGGAAAAGGCCGCGCCACGGGTGCCCGCGACGCAATGCGGGGGCCAGGGACCGCCGCGATCGGCAAACGAGATGTGGTTCGCCGGATGCCAGTCGCGCGAGGCGTACACCGGCAAGCCCTGCTCGCGGAACAGGCGGATCAAGGCGTTGATCGGGCCGATGACTTCGTTTCCTTTCGGCACACCAAGGCTGCCGCCAGGCAGGAAGTCATACTGCATGTCGACGATGAGCAGGGCGTCGGTTGGTGTCAGGTGCAAGGGTTTCATGCTTGATCCTTGTCATGTGGGAGACGGGAGATGAGGCCGGGTTGGCATGTTCGCAAGACTGGCATGGATGAGCGCGGGCCGGCATGCTATACTGTACAAACATACAGTAGTCTGCATTTCAGCCATGACAAAATTCCTTCCGATCGACCTCACGCCGCCCGCTCCCGACGCCGCGGACGGTGCGCCCAGCGGCCGTCTCGACGTCAAGATGTTCCGTGTCGCGGACGATCCGATCACCGAAGCCCAGACCGACATCGAGATCGCGCGCGAGTTCATCGCCAACGGCGAACTGAGCGCCAAGTCGATTGCGAATACCGAAAAGGAACTATACCGCTTCCTGACCTGGTGCCGCGAGGAAGCAAAGAAATCGCTCGCGCAGTTGAACGTCTCCGACCTGAATGCCTACAAGGATTTCCTGCGCAACCCGCCGCCGGACTGGATCTCGAAGACCAAGTGGCCCCGCAGCGACCCGCGCTACCGCCCGTTCACGGGCCCGCTGTCGGACCCCAGCCGGCGCCAGGCCATGATCGCGGTCAAGGGCCTGCTTGGGTTCGCCGAGCAGACCGGCTACCTGCGCCGCAACCCGGCGGCCCTGGTGCGCAACGTGCGCGCGCCCGTCGCCAGCCGCATCACGCGCTACCTCACGCCGGAGGCCATTGCACTGGCGATTGCCACCGTCGCCGCGCGCGTGCCGGACTCGCCGGCGGCGCTGCGGCGGCGCGAGCGCGACCGCTTCCTGCTGGTCGCCTTTGCCCACACCGGCGCGCGGCTGAACGAAATCGTCGGCGCGAACATGGGCGCCATTTACACGGAAGGCGGGGGACGCTGGTGGATCGACGTGCTCGGCAAGGGCAACAAGCCGCGCCGCCTGCCGGTGCCGGACGACATGCTCGACGCCTTCCGCCAGTACCGGGAAGCCTACGGCCTGCCGCCGCATACCGCGCGCGCCGACCGCATGCCGCTGGTCCTGTCCTCGCGCAGCCGCGCGGTCAAGCGGCTCACCGACGAAGCGGCGGCAGAGGCGCTGAAAGGCGTCTTTGCCGAGGCCGCCTCGGCGGCCGAGCGGGCCGGCGAGGCCGACATCGCGGCCAGCCTGCGCCACGCGTCCGTGCACTGGCTGCGCCACAGCATGCTGACCAACCACGCCAATAACGGCGTACAGCTGAAAACGCTGCAGGACACGGCGGGGCACGCCAACATCGCCACCACTGCCGCCTACCTGCACAAGACCGACCACGAGCGGCACGACGAGATCATCGCCTCGGTCCGGAAGAACCCCAAGCGCTAGGCAATCAGCCACGCGCCAAGCGGGACGGGTCGCCCCGGCGCTTCGGGGTAGCATAGGACAGCGCGCAGGCGGACTGCGCACTGCCGACAGGCATCGACAGCGTTTTCACTATCCATTTCCAAGGAGAGTCGCATGGCGAAGGTACTGGTGCTGTATTACTCCACTTACGGCCACATCGAGCAGATGGCGAACGCCATCGCCGAGGGCGCGCGCACGGGTGGGGCGGAGGTGACGGTCAAGCGGGTGCCGGAGACGGTGCCCGAGGAAATCGCGCGCAAGGCCCATTTCAAGCTCGACCAGCAGGCGCCGCTTGCCACGGTGGACGAATTGCCCGATTACGACGCCATCGTCATCGGCGCACCGACCCGCTACGGCCGCATGCCCTCGCAAATGGCGGCCTTCCTCGACCAGACCGGCGGCCTGTGGGCGCGCGGCGCCCTGCACGGCAAGGTCGGCGCCGCCTTCACCTCGACGGCCACCCAGCACGGCGGCCAGGAAACCACGCAGTTCTCGATCATCACCAACCTGCTCCACTTCGGCATGGTCGTGGTCGGCCTGCCATACAGCTTCGCCGGCCAGATGACCCTCGACGAGATCACCGGCGCCAGCCCCTACGGCGCCAGCACCATCGCCGGCGGCCAGGGCCAGCGCCAGCCCAGCCAGAACGAACTGGACGGGGCGCGGCACCAGGGCGAACTGGTGGCGAAGACGGCGGCGAAGCTGTTCGGCTGAGCGGGCAGGGCGGCGAGGCTGGATCGCGAGTTCTGCCATGCAAGAGGCCGGCGCCAGCCTATTAGGACCTTTCTGAAAGGTCGAAGTCACCAGGCAAGGGCTTCATCGCCAGGTCCCCGCCGGATGGACGCACAGCCTGCGTGGCGCTCGGAGCGCGCCCGCCAAGAGCGGGCGAGAGCTGCCGGCGGATGGGCCGCCGGCAGCTCTCGCGGACGTAACAGGCGCAAGGTCACATTCCGGTCGCGGTCGCGGATCCTCCAGTCCACCTGCTTCATCTCGGCACGTACAGCGGCCAGCCGGCGGTCGGTGAGGGTAGCGGGACGGGATACACGACGCGTATCGTCGCGTGGGCAAATGTGTGCGAGGGAAGCGCGCAGGGGAGGGATGAGGCCTGTCAAAATAAGAAGACTGGGAACGCGGGGTACGCAACCATTTAATCGAGAAATGGTCTCGTTGCCTGTGCAGCCCAGGTCTGAAGCGCGCGCTAGACGGTGCTTGCGGGGAGGGCAGTCCGCCTGCAGCGGGGTGCTCGCCCGTACCGAACATATCATCTGATCGAATCACGACCGGGCTCCTGGTGCAGGTCTGAAAGAGGGAAGAGGGATGCGGCCGAGCCGGCCACTGCGCTCGCGTCTCGTTAGCTGGCGACAGCGGGCGGCTGAGCACAGCAGGGAGCTGCATGAGTTCAGTCTAGGCTGGTATTCTTGCGCGTCATGCCTCCCTAGTGCGGTTCGAGAGCCGCGTCGGCGAATCCGTTCCTGCCAGGAAGCGACACTCATGCAAGTCGAGATTACAGAATGTATTGTCGAGTTAAGACCCTTGTGTACTGTTGCGGGAGGTGGGGGCTTGAGAGGCATGACAAAAGCTTCCAGGGACGGTTCTCCATGAGGCGTCATCGTCTGAAATACTGTGCCTGAATGCCGGCACGGGGCAACGCAGCCGTGGCAGGTGCGGTGGTTCCGTTGACAGGTCTTCAGCCTCCCGGGCAATCCATGCCAGGATCGGCCGGATGGGTTTGCCTCCGGTCACGGCGTCGATCAGCGCCCTGTCCAGGGCCCGTCGTGTCGAGTCCACGAGACATATCGCACTGCACACCGCCTTTAGGTTCGGCAGTCTGGCGATCTCGAGAGCGGATCGTCGCCGGAGATTCGTTTGATGGCGCTGCCCAGCTGACCCTGTAGGCCCAGGCCTGCACCAAGCCCAGCGCTCGCTAGAGCAGCGGCGCCTTGCGGCAGGTTGCCGGCGACCGATCGTCGCAGCCGCGCTTCGGTGCTCGCCGCTGCTGATCACGAGCGCCTCCACGCCGTTTGCGTCGACGCGCGCAGGCAGCCTTTCCTGCACGGGCGAAATCGTGCGTAGGCGTGCCCGATCGCCGCCTGTCCGCCGATACGGGCCCGGGCTGGACGGTTCGCACGAGTTGTCCAGACATGGGAACGCAGCAGCCAGCGTCCCGGTCGGCTTGGCGCCGCGATTTCAGCCGCTGCACAACAGACAGGACGTAGACGCCCGTGATGCGCACATCGATTCCCGGAGCGCGAGGTAGCGTTGGCGCCATGCATCCGCAAAGGGGCGCGGGGCTTCATCGATACGGGATGTGCGATCACAAGCGAGCCCGAAAGCGGGACGAACTGGGCGATCGGGAAAGATGCCGAGGGCAGATGTCGGGTGCTAGGCGAAGTTCGATCTGTGGTCTGTCCTGGAGGGCGTTTCCTTGCAACGGAAGTCCGCCGACAGAATGTTGTGAGTGCGTTTTTATAGTCGCCTCATAGGAGAGACCGGCGGGACGGGATGATATCACTCACATGATTCTGTCGCCAACCGCCGGCAGAATTGTGTGATTAAGTTGGAGCGCGACAGAAATTTGTGAGTATGTCGTCCGCTATTTCAGCTCGTTCCGTCCCGTAGCCGGCAAAGATCGGCCGCGCCGACAGCAGGTGCGGCCTGAGTGGTTCTATTGCAAAGAACGGAAGATCGTTCCTTCGGATGTTTAGCCCAATATCAAGGGCGCAGGTTTGGTCCTGGTTGGGTGGGGCTGCACCCGTGACTACGTTACGGGCGCGATGAGCCAGCCAAGACCAATCAAGGCCTGTTTGCATTCGTCTGAAACGCGCTCAGCGTTTACAGCCAAGCAAAGAAAGCTGGTCGGTCGCGACATCCCGACGTACAGATTTCTGTACTGTGCAAGATGGCTCTCCTTAAGTTTTGGGTCTCGTACCGAAAGCCCTGCAATAATCGGCAGGGCTTCTTCGATGTCAAAGCGCCTGCCTGGCCAGCCGTAGGACTCGAGCACCAACGTAGCAAGGTGTGTTTCTCCCTTCATTGATGCGAGAGAATTAACGTGCACATCAAGCTGTCGATCTCCGTGCTTCACTGAGCAGACTTTTTGGGCAGCTTCCGGCTGCGCGAGTGCTGATGCTTCCGCAAGGACGGGCAATTTTGCGAAGTCTGCATATGTCATCCCTTCGGGCAAAATCTCTCGTAGCGAGTCGAACAGCATTGTCAGCACCTGCGTCCGTCCAGCGGTAGTGGCGGTTGTATCGGCCGCGAGGGCGATCTTCCGAATAAATCGCCGGATAGGCATCCCATCGAAACCCGCGTGGCTCAGTTGCCTCAGCAGCTGACTGGAATCCTTGATACTCTCGACGACGTGCGCGCCGGCTGCACGGAGCGACATGAGGATGGCGCGTCGAATATCACCTGAGCGGTCTGCTAAAATCCTGGTCCCTTGGGTAGCAACACCTCTCCCTTCCATGAGCGGCCAGAATTGCTCCATGCGCGGGCCTGAGGTCATCTTCGGATTCGCAAAGCTCGGCCAGTAATCCAGAAGCGTACGCCCGGGCAAAGCCTTCTGCGCATCGCCTTGTTTTCGCGCACAGAGCGCTTTGACGTTGCCAGCCCGAAGCGCAGGATCGCTAAAACGCTTGAGTACCTCGACGCCAAACGCTGCGATTACCTTATGTACGTTTTCGGTTGAGTAGGTCAGTAGCAGGGGAGGGTGGTAGTCGGCCGCCTCTCCCACAACGGGCGTGCCCGCTAGCTGTGCGCTCGCTACTGAACGGGCGATAGCCGGACCAAAGCGTTTACTCGTGCTTATCGGGAGCGCATCTGCGCCAGGAAAAGTAAGGTCCTCGGCACCGACGTCGCTGATTAGGATTCGTTGGTTAATGTCTCCGTATCGCTGCATGATGACGGTGTCGTCAAACATCAACTTGAGCAATCGCTCCTGCTCCCATGATGTGTCTTGCATCTCATCAATATATACGACAGGGAAGCGTCGAGACAGTCGGGCCTTGAGATGCGGAGACTTGGTCAGCAAATGCTCGGCAAAGGCGAACATGTCCTCGTACCGGTACACACCTTGTTCCGTCAGGGTCTGCTTGATGCGGAGGATGAATGGAAGTGTTTTTGAGCCTGCTTTTGGCAGCGTCCCACCTTGACTTTGCACCTCCAGATCAGCACCTCGGTAAACCAGTCCGGCTACCACCGAGGCAACGCTAGCATTCTTTTCCATATACGTTCGCAAACTCCAGTTCGAGTTTGCGATGGCCAGCGCCCGACGGCTGAACACGTCATCGTCTATTAAATCGACTGCATAGCCATTGCTCCGTAAGAACGGCAATGCCAGGAACTGATTCACGAAGGCATGAATGGTTCCCACAAAGTGGGGGTACGCCAGAAGTGCGCTACCATCCACACTTCCGTTAAGCCGTCGTTGGATCTCTTCCCGTGCGACGTTCGTATGACTGAGGACGCAGACACCCTGTTTTGTTTGGTTCCATTTGCGGCCTAGCAATAACAGTTTGGCCGCAAGCACTGTCGTTTTACCGCTGCCTGGAGCAGCGTTAATGTCGCGTGAGCGACTCTCGAGAAGAACTGCTCGCCGCTCCGGGTCATCAAAGCTGAGATCCGGTGCGAGCTCTGCTAGCGCTGTAAGGTCCTGTTCAGTAATTATCGGAACTGTCATGCTCCAGCTACCTTGTCTTCCTTGCCAGTGAGGTGGTTTAATGCCCGCTGTAGATACGGCGGCAACTTTTTGAGCAAAACTTCACCGTGTCCGTAATTGCCTGTGGCTATAAGATGCGCTGCATATTGTGCAGTGACTGCCTTCGACGCGTCACCTTCGGCTAGCGGCTGGTATATAAGTGCTGCCAGTTTCACGGCGTCATGACCAGCAGCGACCATCGCTTCCCACAGATCATGCGCCTCGGCCATTGCGGCCAGTTCATCTGCCTCATCTAAACGTTCACCCTTGGTGTCCGCTTTCCTAGCCATGTAAATGGCCGTATGCATAAGTTCCCCGCAACCGTAGAGGGCCAGGTCATACTCCAGGGTCCAGCGGTCAGAGACGCAGACGATCGTGCTGCCTCCTTGCGCGCGGTCCTCTTTTGACTTCACCAGCGCTTGCACTTCGTCGGCCGAGTAATCGGCTTCGAAGCGCTTTTTCCCGTTTTTTGGCGGAGTGATGTAGTCGGCCACATCCGGCACGACGTCACGATCTGTAATGCAGACGACCGGCACAGGGAAATGGATGGCCGCATCCGCTCGCTGGAGAATCCGGGCGTAGTGATACAGTCCGACCCCACCGACGTCTACCACGGAAATCCCATATTCATTGAACGACAGTCCGCACCCCTCCGCTAACGCGGGTAGCAACAGTGCTTCAGCTGGACCTTCCACAATGGCGACGCCCCGTGCGAAGAACAGGTTCGCTTTCGTTGCATCGATAAACCGTCGCAAAAAATCGTAGTCGCTCTTCTTCAGTTTGGTCTTGCCGTGTGCCAGACTGAATAGTTGTGCCTTGTGCACCAGGGTCATGCACGCGATGTCCGCACCGGCCGCAAGCGATGGGCTGTGTGTCGTCATGATTACTTGAACACGACGTTTGCCCTCTTCGGGCTTTGACGCGCTTCGCTCGATCAGTTCTTGAACCCGCTCTTGAAGTTGCGGGTGAAGATGGGCTTCCGGTTCCTCGATCAGCAGTAGACCTAGCTCATCCCCGTCCCGTAGCAGCACAAGTTCCGTGGCCATGAAGAGCACGTTGTTGTAGCCGAGGCCACGCATGCATCGCTCGTCCGGATGAATGCCAGCGGAAGGCAGAAGGCCCAGCTCAAACTTTTCGAGTATGGGCTGGAGCGACAGGTCGGGAGTAATTTGGATACGCGACGACAGGTGATTCCCAGCAAAGGCAAATTTGCTGAGATAGTTGTCGTTTATATCCGCTTGGACTTCCCTGATTACTTCGTGCTTGCCCAGATGGTGCTGGGTGAACGCCATTAATCCGACAAGGTTGCTCGGAACGTCGGTCGCCTTGTTGACGTCAAAGTCGTTTTTTTCCTGCCCGTCGATACCTTTATGAGCACCAAGGATCTGCGAAAGGCGCGACTGCCGGCCTGGGCGAAGTTCTGCCTCCGCGTCGCGGAGCGGCCGCAAGTAGGTCGCACGGATGAGCTCGCGCACTGATGCTCCAATTTCTGGGCCTGCGCCGTTGCGCCCGGACCGCGTCACGGCATCGACACGCCCGCGCTTGTTGTCCCGTGGAGGGATCCACCGCGCCTGTATATGGATGATGAGGCTAAGCGACCCGTCGGCTTCGTGGGTCAGCCACTCCAAGAGCGCGGCTTCGTGATCAGGATGCAGATCCGCCAGCGTCGCCTCAATAAATAGGGTCTGCGCCCGGGCTGTGCCGCTTACGTGGAAGTCGGTCTCGAAGAGGCGGATGAATTCGTAGCTGGTTGTCCAGAGAACCTGTCGGATTGCATCGACTACTGCAGTTTTTCCCGCGTCATTTTCGCCAACGAGAATATTTAGTCCTGGGGAAAGTTCCCAATCAAGGATTGGGCCGACGGTACCGTCGCCAAAGGCGCGAAAATTCGCTGCACGTATGTGCTTGAGATGCATGGTGACTGACCTGACTACTGTACTGTTGATAAACAGCAAGATACACCAATAGTTACGGTCTGGATACTATGCTCGACCTTTGGCAAGCCGGCCGCGGCGCCTCTATACGCGCATCATGGCTCTACTGGTCAATCGTTTCAGAGCAGCGGCCCGGCTGAACCTGCGGCACTAGGCTCGACGCTAGCATTCGACCAGCTCGACGCAAGTTCGAAAGATAACCTGTCTCTGCTGTAGCGATCGACGCTCCGGCGACAGAAAGTTGTGAGTATCGTGCGCTGGCCATCTCCCTTTTTGATTAGTATTTACAAGGTCACTTAGTTGTTCGTTATCTTCGGTCGGAAAACCGCCACTATGCACTAGGGCCGTCGTCCGGATATCTCTGTCATTGACGGCGGAGGCTCGAACACGGGTTCGTAGCCATCTTCCAAACGTGGAGGAAGATAGGTGAAAAGAACCAAGGCATCTGGCCGGCTAGGTACTCAGCTGCGAGGCAAACTCGCAGCGGCGTATCGGCTGCGCGGCCACCAGCTTTCCTCTCTGTGCTACGTCTACAGTCCGCGTATGGATAAGGACTGGGTACTCCGGAGCGACCTGTGTTTCGACCACTTCGTGCTTACTGAAGCAGATTCGACAGTGATCGAAGTAGATTATTCACCGGAGCTCAAAGTTCCGGTTTCAGGAACCGTTGCGTTTGACGCAATCGTACGATATGCCGACGGCGCTACTCAGTGGCATTATGTTTCCAGCGGACCGATCATACCGACCGGTGAGACGCCATCGCAATTACTTCTGCTTCGTGACGCAGCTGAGCATTCAGGTGCGCAGCTCCAGTGTTTTGACCAGGCAAGTCTTCACCAGCATGAAATGCGACTCTGGAATTGGCGGCGGGCGATAGCTTGGATGAGCGCAGCACGCGGAACTGCTTTGGCGCCATTCATGACCGAACTGGCTGCGTTCATTCATCCGCGTGGCTCGGCAACCCTTGCTGATATCGCAGAGCTTGGTTCCCGGGATCTTTTTCCGCTCTACGCCGCTGCGGCGTTCCGGCTCATTCAGCGAGGCGCTCTAGTAGGCGACTTGGACGAATTCCCAATTTCGATGTTGACCACATTTCGCGCGCGAGGCTAACTATGCCTATCCGTCGCTGGACTTTTCGTACATTGCCACAAGAGCTGCGGGATACGCGCTTGTGGCGGCAAGTCGACAGTACCGCGCTTCCTCCGGAAGAGGGCGATCGATTCGCACGCATCGCGCGGGCGGTTGAGGCCTATATCGCCACTGGTCAGCTCACTGCCATCGGTAAAGAAGAAGACCTCGGACCGGAAGAAATCATCCGGGCGCTGAATCGTTGTGTTGCTTGCTCTGCGGATGGCAGCATTATGGGATGGGCAGGGATTTTGAAAGGCGGAAGGATCGAGCCCTATCGGCGTGATGCCGATCTCCCGACGGGCCGGTCGGGCCGTGCCAGGGGCTTCGTCGGCGCATTTTCCTCGTTTCTTACGGAGCACCCCGATATTAAAGAAAAGCTTGACGCGTTAATTCTAAAAAGAAACAAGCGAGGCGTCATCCATGAATCCCGGATCTCAGCCAAGTCACTTCACGCGACTTTGAAAAGGATGTGCGAGGAGGCTGGCCTGACCCGGGAACACTATCCACTGAATTCGAAGTCGGAAGGGCGCCGTTCCGTCGAGCGTTACATGCAGGATCTGATCCAGACCCGTGTTGCGGCCGGGACAGATGCACGTTATGGGGCTGAGGCCGCCGCACGACTTCGCGTTGGCACTGGGAATCCGCGCAGGATTCAATCTGTTGCTCCATTCGATCTAGTGGGACTTGACGCCCATAAGCTCGACTGTATTGGAACGGTACGTATCAATGGCCCTGCAGGCCCGCAGTGGGTTCCAATGGAACGACTATGGATTGTTCCCGTGCTCGAACACGAGTGCCGAGCCATACTGGGGTATAGCGTCGGTATCCGCACGGAATGCTCAGCTGGCACGATAGAGGCTGCCCTGAAGTCGGCACTGACCACTTGGCGGCCGCGGCAGTTGATAATCCCTGGGATGACGTATCTTCCAAATGCAGGAATGCCGTCCGGCGTATTTCCAGAATTGGCTGAGCGTGGCTGGGTTACGCTTACCATCGACAACGCGGCTGCCCACTATGCGAAAGCTATCGCGGAGCGAGCTCGCAGGCGAATTGGTTGCTTCATAACCTATGGTGCGATCGGTAGATGGGATCATCGCGCGGTGTTGGAAAGGCTTATGCAAACGCTAGAAAAATATGGATTCCAGCGCTTGCCATCGACAACAGGCACCGGGCCTGACGATACACGGCGGGAGAATCCAGCGCGCAAAGCAGTCGAGGCGAGGATTGAATGGGAGGTCCTGCTCGACATTATTGACGTGATCGCTGCGAACTACAATGTTACACCAACGGAGGCGCTCGGCAACCGGTCACCCATCTCGGCTCTCCGCGATCATCTTTATGGATCGCCTCCCACTTTTCTGCCGAGGCCGTTGCCTCCGCCGACTGCTTGTCAGCCCGAACTCGGTATCGTTGTCGAACGGAAGACGGTTCGGGGGAGCCAGGAAAAAGGAAAGCGGCCTTATATCTGCATTGATCGTGTCAATTACACGAGTCCTCTCCTGTCCAGCTCAATGGCACTAATCAATCGTGAGTTGCTGGTCCATATGGACGAGAGCGATATGCGAACCGTGCGTGCCTATTTCTCCTCGGGCGAAGAACTCGGGAGCCTGAGAGCAAGCGGTGGGTGGTCGCGCACCAAGCACACGCGGGAAATGCGCAAACTGGTTAATTCGCTCCGTGACTCCGGCGAACTAACAATTCATGCCGGGCAGGACCCAATTGAGGCCGCGCTTTCGTACCTCGCCAGCGCTGCATATGCAGGGGCGGGAAAGAACCCTCACAAAATCTCGAAATCTGCGACGCAGGTCGCTCACATCGCCCACGTATCCGGTCTGTCAGTTCCTGACGCAACGTCGCCCCTCACGACTCTAGGGGCTTCAATACCGTCGTCCACAACCCCCTCACGGCTGGTCAAGAGACCTGTCTGGAAGACGGTTATAAAGTAACTTGGTGCAAAAGGAAAACCCAATGCAGACTCGTTCCGACGACGTGCGTATCGCAAGGCCCACTGCTGCTGATGTCAATCTTCTCGGCTCCCATCCTGTGGTTGGGGACAGGGCTTATTTGCCAACGCCGCCGATAAGACGCGCGTATCTAGAAATCTCGGAAGCAGTGGCAGAACGCGATTCTGGTATTTCTTTTGTCGCGTTCTCGCGTTTCGGGAAGACGTTCGCAATCTCGGTATTGGCCGATCAACTGGCCGCAGGTTTTCCTGCTGTTCCTGTGCTCTGCGTAAATGCAAAGGGCCACGCTCGGTATACAGAGGCAACATTTTACTCTGAACTACTTGAAGGCTGCACGCGTACGCCCGCCTCGGGCGGCAACAGCAAGGCGGGTTTGCTGCGCAGCAAGCTGATCCGATTTTTGTGGACACTTGCCGAATCGAGGGGTAGCGATCGAATTGTCCTGTTTGTTGACGAGGCCCAAAACTGGAACGAGTCGGAGCTTACCGCTCTGCGCGATATTTCCAACGACCTTGCGCTGTTCGCACGTGTGCTACTGCTCGTCCACAGCTTCGGTGCCCCCAGTATGGTGAACCTTCGATCCGCACTGCTTCAAGCGGGCCGGACTGACCTCGTCGGGCGATTTATGGTGCGCCAATATGAGTTTCAGGGAATCGGATCGGTTTCCGATCTGATTGAAATACTAAAATGCTATGACGATGCGACGATTTCAGAATATCCCGCAAGTAGCGGCGTTAGCTACAGTGCATTCTTCATGCCGCTAGCGTTTAGGGACAATTGGCGGCTAGAAAAGGATGCTGGGTTGATCTGGGAATGCTTTCAGAAAGCTGCCCGAGCGCATGGGGGGTTCAAGCAAATAGGAATGAAATGGGTTGCCTCGTCAATTCGCCGCTTCCTGATGGCCCAGTCTGAATTCGATAGGGCCGGCTTTCGGAGTGAGGAGAAAATGTGGGAACGAGCGATTGGGCGCTCCGGCTTTGTGCAAACTTTGGGGGTGACCTATTCTTCGGAGGCGAGCATTGCCGCTGCGGCTCCCGCTAAGAACGAAGAAGAATCCGAGAAGGATTCTTTATGAGGTCGCAGATGCATGACGTCACATGCACGCCAATCGCATGGGTCACGGAGTGGGCCGGGGCGCATGAAGGCGGAATGACATTAGCGATGAAGTATGTTTGGGCAAATGCCCTTGACCGTACGAGTGCTCCAAATTCCATATGTGGCAAGAGTTTGGTCTCAGCCTATTCACAGCGCATTCATGGCAGGAGTTTCCTGGTGCCAGCATGGGCTCGAACCGCACTACTCGACGGGAAGCCTTCGATCGGAGCGTTAATCGCACAGCGGAACATCGAGCGTTATGCCGGCCGCTGGGGTCAATGGTTGGCCTCAGATATGCATTTCCGCTACTGCCCAGAATGTATTGTGCAGGGATACCAATCCATTCTCTTTCAGATTGACGCGCTGATTTTCTGCCCTTTACACCGAATTCCTCTATTATCTGCGTGCCCAAAATGCATGTCCCCAACTTCGCGGTATGCATTGACCGCTGACGCGATAGATAACCCGTTTTGCTGCCCCGGGTGCGGTGCGCCGTATAGCGGGAGCTTTAATCCTAGCGATTGGAAGTGCACTGACTTTCATAAAAAGGTGGCAGAAGCCCAGCTGCCGCTCGTCCGCTTCTTGCTCCAACTGAAGCGTGGCCAGATAGAGTGGTTCCGATGGGACGAATGGTTCGGGCCTTGGCTTGGCGAAGCCGAACAGCGCGAGAAACGGATTGCCAGCTTTAACGTGCTGACGCGAATCATTGCCAACGACATAGAAGGAAAGATATTGGCAATTCCTGAACGCCCGCTGTCGGTATCAAGAGGTCAGGGATTGGCATCAAGCATACCGAGTCGCGTAGTTCCCCGCTCTGATGCTGAGCCTCATCGCTCGATTTATAAGTCGATCCGCCGCCATTTGTTCAAACGGCTTGAGGCTCGCGTAGGAACACGGATTCTGTTCAGCCCAAGCCCAGAGGTAGTAAATTTGAGGAGCGAAATTCTCTGGTTGTCCTTGAATAAATGCCCGTTTGTGCAAACCGTCTGGTTATGGCGCCTGCGCTTCGAAGAACTTACATCAGTCATCGCCTTTCAGGACCCGCAACATCAACGTCTGACGCTGCGCGAAGAGGCCCGAAACTGGCCTTGGCAGGGCGCTGCGGACGAAGCAGCGTTTGCGTACTACGTGTTGACCAGTTTCCATACTGCGGCGGAAATTGTCGCCGAATGGTGGACGAAAGCCTCAGCGCTCGCCGCGTCGTCCGCCGAAGATCGCGGCAATGCTAGATCTATGGAGTTGCATATGGAATTCGCAAATTTGTTAAGCCCGTCCCGCCTGCCGGTACCACCGCGAATAACTGCGCTCTTCGATAGGAACACCTCACCAGAAGGCGGCCAAGCTATGTATGTTGTGGGCCCAAAAAATGGTCTTGAAAGGCTCTTGGTGTCCAGTTCAGCCAGCGCTGGACCGGCTGAAATGGTTTGAGCAATTTATCAGTGACCCCTTACGTTGCAAACCTACTCGGAGAGTAGACGATCATGCTCCAAGATCTGTTAGCCCCTCTCGACGGTTGCACTATTGTTCCACTTGAGCGCCTGAGGCTTCCTCCGCACTTGGACGGGTCGAGGGAACCACGGGGTAGTGCCCTTTTCCCTCACCGACTTGAGGTTGGCAATGATCTGGAAGCGATTCAGCGGTGGCTTCACGAAGTTGCCAAGTCCGATTCATCCTTTAGGAGCTATCGTCTGGAAGCGGAGCGCTGCCTATTGTGGGCAACCGTTGTGTGCAGAAAACCGCTGTCTGCCCTTAACGACGATGATATCGCTGCTTATTCGCGATTCATGCGTCATCCGCAGCCGCGCGATCAATGGATTTCGAATGGCTCTCCGCGACGGGATGACACTTCTTGGCGACCATTTCGTGCGCCATTATCACTGCGAAGCAGTGAGCGCGCCCTTGGGATACTTGCAACCCTTTTCGACTGGCTGCACACCACCGGTTACCTTCGTGAAAACCCCTGGAATGGTCCTGCGGCCTATTTGTTAAGACCAAACGAAAAGAATGCCACGCCAGCATTAATGCCTGAGCGGCTGACAAACGTTGTGTCTGCAGTTGAATGGTCCTGTATCAGAAAGGCCTTGGATGCCATGGCAACAGGAGAGGACGAGCATGCGGCATCAAAGAGCAGAGCAGTGCTGTATCTTGCCTATTACGCCGATCTAAAGCCGGGTGAGATTTCCTCCTTACGACTTTCCGCGATATCGGTGCTCGAGTCGGGAGTGGTTCCAATCTGGAAACTGGACATATTGGAGCGCCCCCAAGAGCTGCGCGAAATTGTATTGGTGCCGCCTGTTCAGCGGGCACTCAAGCACTATTTCCAATTCCGCGGGATCGCACTAGGGAGTTGCGTCGCGCAACCCGACCTTCCAGTGATCGCATCCAGTCGTGAGATCCAGGATTGGCCGGAGCCCGAAGGGCCTCTGTCGGGGCTGGGGACGCGCTCAGTTACAGGGGCGGTATTGGAGCAGGCTGCGGCGTTGGCGCGCGAGGAAGGCAATTTTATTGCAGCGCGCCGTTTGTCGCTCGCCACCTTGCAGTGGCTCAGGCACGCGTTTGAAGTTCACACGGCTCAGTATGGGATTTCCCGTGAATGGTGCTGGCCGCTCATTGGGGCGTCCTGGCTGGCTTCATCTGCTTTCAAGTCATACCTGCCGCCGCGGCTTCCATTGTCGGTTGACATTATTTTGCAGGCTTTTGACGATCTTCAAGAAATGTCGTTGCCTTGATCTGGACGAAGCAGCGCTACTTTCGTATCGGAGTAAGACGGATCCCTAGATTTTTCCTTTAACGCTTATGCGCCACAGTCGACGGACATGACCAAAGATTTGCATACAACGGTCGCCATTGCACCGTTCGAGCGCCTGGTCCTTCCTGCTCATCTGGATGGATCACTCGTTCCGCACCAGTACGGCTATGAGGGCACTGCGGGGATTAAGGCCCGCAATGACATGGATGCGATTGGGATGTGGCTGGCCGACGTCGCCAGGACTCCTGCCACACGCAAGGCATACTTATTGACTGCCGAGCGTTGCCTGCTGTGGGCCACAGTCGAGCTTGGCAAGCCAATGAGCGCACTGAGTCAAGCGGATGCCCATACATATGGGGAGTTCCTGCTTCACCTTCAGCCTTGCGAACGCTGGTTGTGCCCTGGGCGATACCGTCGTGCCGACCCTGCGTGGCGTCCTTTCCAGGCGCGCATGTCGCTTCGAAGCCGGGACGGCGCGATAGGAATTCTTTCGACCCTGTGGACGTGGCTCCAGAACCGTGGATATGTTTATGACAATCCTTGGGCGCGAACGCTGTGCGTGCGTAGTGCGGTAGAAAAGAACAGAATCGCCCCGGCATTGGGCACCAACGAACATCCGGACATAGCCACTGCGGTAGAGTGGTCTTACGTACGAATTGCGTTGGAGGAAATGGAAGAAAGCCAGGAAAACCTGATAGCGGCCAGAGTCCGCGCCATTTTTTACCTGACCTACTTTGCCGACATCAAACCAGGCGAGATCAGTGCGTTGCGCATCGCATCGATACGAGAAATTGCAACGGATCCCTTCCCAATTTGGACCTTATCGCTGGAAGGTCGCTCCAGCGCTACACGCGAGATCGTGCTTGTCCCCCCAGCCCAGCGGGCCCTGCAGCGATATCTCACGAACTGCAGAATTACACTCCCGACTGACCCCGGGCACACCAACCAGCCTCTGATTTCATCAACTCGCATTTGGCACGACAAAATTTGTAATCTGACGCGGCACGCTCTGCATCTGCTCGCGCGACCATTGTTCGACCGCGCGGCAGCGATCGCGATGATCAATGGCGATACGCTCGCAGCGCGCCGCCTTTGCCACAGTTCCCTTCAGTGGCTCACGCATGCGTTTGAAGTGCATCTTGCACAACAGAGAAAAAACGGGAATTGGGCTTGGTTAATGCTTGGGTCTAATTTCTTATGTCCGCCCTCTATGTTGCCTTACTTACCTAGACCGCCCCTGGAAATCCATACGATCTTGCGGGCATTTTCCGATCTGGAAGACATGTGGGAAGCGAACAGCGCCTGAGCATGAATAATCAGTCGGACTGCACGGCTGTTGATGAGGATCTCCTCCCGTCAACCGTTTATATGACTGCGATGAGACTTCGTAGCATGTACCTCTGCACACACCACTAAGCCATTGAGGCGCTGTTGTTGACACCTGCTCAGTAATTGCTTCGTCATCAAGGCTGAGTACACTGGTTGCTTGGCGACTGTCTGTTTATAGCGACGTGCGCGTTGACGATCGCTGGAGAGAACGAGGCGTCTAAATCTAGTGGGGGCATAGACAGTATTTCAGCGTGGGATTTATGCGCTTTTGGCTCATGCTCGCCGGACCTTATGACGATATCCGCCGCGTATCTTCACCGCCGTATATGCGCGGCAGCCCCAGTTTTGGGCTACTTGGTATCCCCGGCTAATCCCTTGATGTGTTCCATCACATCCCGTCCGCTCAACGCCTGGAAAGCGATGTCTCCAGATTTCAGGACACCATCTAGTAGGATGCTTGTTACCCACGATTCTGTCGTCAGCGCCGGCCGGCGCCAGGGCCGAATTGACTCACCGTTTGCGAGACGGTAGTCCGCATAGCGGCGTAGGCTGCCGGGAATCATATTGTAAATGTGCTGGGGCGTAAACTTTCCTTCCTGCGCGAGGGCTGCAAGATTCTTGATAGCGTAGTAAATAATGTTCCACATCTGGCCTATCGAGCAGCGATCGAGATAATCTCTGATTGCGGCAGCGACCTTGGAAGAATAGATCCCAGGGTGGATAAAGCGGTAGCGTTCACACTGACTGAGGAGATACCTCTTACATTCGTCCTCCGCTACAAGATACCAAAGTTCTGCTGCTGCCAATGGCTCAGGGCGCTCAATGATCCGGAACAGAACTGAGATAATCTCTTCGACTGATCTGCCGGAAACGTCGTTAGTTACCGTCCAATGAACTGTTCCGACGTTAAATGTTATAGCACCAGTTCTTTCGTCTAGGTTAAAAACTTCAAAGTCGGACGTCAGAGCTGGAAGGATGAGCTTGTCAATGTAAAGTCGGGTATAAATGTATTCAGAGAGCGCGGGAGTAGGCGTTAGCCTACCGGTTTGGATATCTAAAGCAGGGACAACCGGATTATCTCGGCTCACGCCTGCAGCAACCAGTGCCGCATATAGCAAGTACGATTGGACGTAGGTAAGTTGAGTATAGTCGACAGGATTGATCTGCGCGTGCAACTGCTGGACTGCCTCGGCAATCCTTTGACGCGGCTGGTTGATTTTAAAATATTCAGTCCTGTGTTCCTCTGCAGTGGTCGCCGCTGAGCATGCGACGCATAGTGGCGCGCGCAGACGTTTCCCAAACCTCAGCAATGAGCCCGTCGAAGGGGAATATTGACTACGGTTGGCTACCGCAAGTGGAGTTTTGCATCTCTGGCAACGCAGGTGAGGAAGGACGGCTCGGCATGCTGAGCGCAAAATACTCATCAACTCGGGCTTGTTGAGTCCAGATTCCGACAACAAAGTGTCAAATGGCTCGGTCCACTTGCCGGAAGAACTTACAGCCCAGTACCTTAGGCAGAGTGTGTTGACGTATTCATTGTCCGTCTGAAAGCAAACGAACGGGAAGCGGTATCTCGTCATTTTAGCGGTGGTCGAGCAAAATTCTGGTTCGGGCGGACGCTGCATTACCTGGGCCGAGTTCGACGCTCTGTACGAACTCATGCAAGAAATGATGACTATAGTCCGAAGACGTAATCATACCTCAGAGCCATGATTTCTCCCAATTAAAGGGGAGACAGTCTTTGGATCCAGGTCTAGCGTTCGGAAAAGTGTTGCGTGCAGTTCGAAAAGAGGCAGGGCTGACACAGGAGCAACTGGCACATGCTGCAGATCTTGATCGTACTTTTGTTAGCTTAATGGAGCGCGGAGGGCGACAGCCGACCGTGCGCGTACTCTTTAGGCTGGCGACGGCTCTAGGCGTTTCCCCTTCTCATTTGATCCAGTTAACTGAGGAATGTACCACCGGTGCCTGAGCGAAAGCAGTTGCCAACCCTCGGTATGAGTCACCACCTGATTCGGTGTTTGTCCTCTGTGTCGGCATGCCGTGCATCGTCGGAGGAATGCAGATAGGCGTTGGTCGTACTGATCGATTCATGTCCGAGGTTGTCGCGAACGTGACGAAGGTCGACGTCGTTGTTCGCCATATGCGAACCTGCCGTATGTCGTAACCAGTGCGCTGATGCTTGGGTCATGCGTGCGGCCATGGGCGCATATTCCAGACCACGCTGGCTTAGCCGATCTGCCGTTTTGGCAAAAATTACCTTAAAAATCTCGTGAACACCACCGCGTGTCATCGGGCGTGGTTTACCGCCTATCGGCAATAGAAGCGGGGTGGGTTCGCCAGAGACCGGGTAAGGTGGGTGCCCCATTTCACGTCTATAGCGCGCCAACTCCACCATCAGCTCGTCCGTGGCCGGCACAATGCGTAACTTGTCGCCTTTGCCAAGCACTTCAAGCCACCATCGCTCCTCGCCATCGCGGTCGCGGCGCCGAAAAAAACCTCCCATGCTGTTGCCGGTAATCTCCGAGATTCGCAGACCGCAGACGTAACAGAGCGAGACCAGCCAGCGCAAACGCAAATAATGCTGGCGTTCCCGCGACGTTTCCCGTGGCATGCTATCGACCGTCATCTTCACTTCGCGCCACATATCATCGTCCAAGTAGCGGGTAACCCTCGGTGTAGCCCGCCGCCGGCGCTCGCGTGACAAAGCGAGTGGATTGCCCGCTAGGTAGCCCGCGGTGACCAGCCACGAAAACAGGGTATTGAGAATAACCGCTGCCTGACGCTGGCTCGATGCCGACAGCGGTCCGGCGAACGGGCGCCATCCTGGATGAGTCCGGGGAAACTTTCGACCCTCGGCGGTAACCCAGCGGCTGACAGGCTTCGGATCTCGCAAGAACATCTGGTACAGGAGCCAATCCTCATGGGTCAGCGAGGATAGTGGCTTGCCAAGTTGTAGCGTTGACCAAAGTAACAGGCGCTCGGCCTCCTTCCGGTAACTGTCGAAGGTCGTCTGTTTATCCACAAAACGCGCCAGCCAAGCCTTGATCGCATCTACGTCGTTCTCGGCTCGAATCTGGCGCACTCCGCCCTGCGCCCGGTTGCTTCCCATCGAACCGTCCAGCCGGGCAGAGATTGAGAACACTTCCAAGGGCGCGACAGTGTTGGGCAGGGCAGCAACGGTGTTCGAATTAGGCATGGGATGCAGTGGGGTAACAGGCAGTGTGCCGGCTATAAAACGAGCATGAAACTATCATGGAAAGCCTCCAGTCTTTCGGCAACGAATAGATTGTAATCTCTCTAACGGTGGAGCTTCGTAGGTTTCGTTTTACGTTTAGCGCATGAAAAATCGCGCGGGCATACTGGACAATTAGATACATGTCATAGCCCGCTGCCTCGCGTTTCGGACTGGCTAATGGATGACCTTGGCAGTGCATGAAGGGCCCGAGCTTGGGGGGTCAGCCGTCGCGCGTGTTGACTGTCCTAAGCATGCGCAACAACAGAAAATCGTCCGGGGCAAAAATGTGAAGGCCATCGTCTTTCATGACAAACTGGGCCAGCCGTTCATGACCTAATGTGGCCACATCCAATGGTCGAGCGGCGAACGGGTTATGGAAAACGTGGAGTCCATCGAGAAGGTGCTCGCGGTATTCGCTCTTCATGGCAGTCCGCATCACCGGAATGAGTCCTTCTTGGGCAGGATGAAACGACTGGTAGATCGTGCGGGCATCCGGATTGTCCGCGAGCGCTCGAATTTTTCCCCAAGTGGCTAGGCAGCTGTAAATCACGGCGCTGATTTCGCTGTTGGAATCGTCGAGGAAGAAGCCCAAAGGAACATCGGCGCCGTTGCTCTTGATAGCAGCGTCGACGGGAATCTGCGGGATTTTGGTGGCATCCGGCCCCAGCGCGATCGCTGCTTGCTCGTCATAGTGAATCCCATACAGAGCGGCCATGATCGGACGGTTTACAGCGAAGTGAGCGAACGGTCGGTCGAACGCGGCGATCGCAATCACAAATGGCCGATCATGGACGTGGGGCAGTTTCGAGTAGCTCGCCCGATATTTTTTTACTTTGGAAGAGATGCTGTTAGCAATACGGATGGCCGCTTGGGCGTTGAACGCTCCGAAATCCTCTGGAATGTCTCGCGCGTCATACCCAATCGCAGGCGCGCCGCCTTGGGCTGGAGCGGCAATGGTCGCCTCGACGCAGAATTTGGTCGGCCCGTCCACAACGAAATCCGGTGCATGATGCGAGAAATCCAAGATCGCGCCGAGCTCTTTAAGGTATGCGTTCAGGTAGAGTTCCCACATGGAAGACTCGAAGGTCGTCTGAAACTCGTTGACGAACTTCCCATCCCTATCCTTGAAGCCGTCCGCCCATTCTTCAAGAACGCGTCGCTCTGGAAGATATTGCGAGCCGCGCATCATATGAAACAGCTTGTGGAGCCGCTCCTCCGGGATCTCGGTGTCGAACAAATTCATGGGTACTTTCGTCGTGTGCAGGTGCCCGAATAGTAGGCTGGCTGCATCCAACATGCTACCCGATGGTGAAGGTTTCAAGTCGCTACCCAAGGAGAGTGGCATGCAACAAAAGACGCAACGGCCTGTCCAGTTCGAAATTACCTAGCAGACTCGTCAGTCAGTGCTCAGTTGGATCAATCATCGAAAGCTAACGACTAGCCAGCATTTGTTTCCCAGTCGAGTGATCGATGGAGGTCATCTGCCGACTCGTCAGTACGCACGCATCTTGTCAAGTTGGGTCAAATCTATCGGTCTGGACGCGACGGCATACGGCACGCACACCATGCGTCGTACGAAGGCTACCTTAATCTATCGGCGAACAAAAACCTCCGCGCTGTTCAGTTGCTTCTCGGGCATACTAAGCTGGAGAACACGGTTCGCTACCTTGGCATTGAAGTCGACGACGCCTTTGAGATTGCTGAGCAAACCGAGGTTTGATATATGAGGCCCACGTAGATGGGCTGTAGGGCTGCTAACGGCTAGGTGGAGACGTTGCGTCGTGTAGAACCATGAAGGCTGGAATGCCGAGCAAATAGCTGCAAGCGGGCACCTCAGCGCGTAGAGCGCTTTGCGTAACGACCAAATTCGGGAATTGAATCGCCACGACTATCGTAGACACTCCTGAGCCATAATAGCGGACACAAGGAGAAGATATGAGCGGTAAGCGGTATCCAGAGGAATTCAAGATTGCAGCGGTCAAGCAGGTCGCGCAAGGCG